>JBEGTH010000006.1:0-69127 GCA_041179505.1 Pseudomonadota bacterium
CGCTTGACCACGTTTAATAGAACCGCTTGCGCGAACTCTAAAACGCTTAGCTGCACCGCTTTTCGTTTTCATCTTGGGCATAACTGCTCCCTTTTCACTCATATGTACGACTTAGGTGGCAATCGACGATTGCGCTTCTATTACCCAGACATACTTCTTAATAAGACTTTCGTCTTTCTCCGGTCAAATTTACATTTGCCGGGTTACTACCAATTACTGTTGCCAGTAATTATTTCTTCTTGATGGGGGAGAGAACCATCACCATCTGGCGCCCCTCCATCTTTGGAAACTGCTCAACAGAACCATACGGCTCTAGATCAGCTTTCAATCGTTCTAACATACGCACACCAATCTCTTGGTGGGCTAATTCTCTACCTCGGAAACGCAAAGTGATTTTTGTTTTATCACCTTCTTCTAAGAACTTCGTTAGATTGCGCAACTTCACGTTGTAGTCACCGTCATCAGTACCAGGGCGGAATTTAACTTCCTTCACCTGAATAACTTTTTGCTTTAACTTTGCTTCGTGAGCTTTCTTAGCTTCTTGGTATTTAAATTTGCCGTAATCCATCACACGACAAACTGGAGGCTCTGCCGTAGGGGCAATCTCAACCAAATCTAATTCACTCTCTTCCGCCAACCTTAAAGCATCAGGTAGTTTTACAACACCTAACGGTTCACTGTCGTTGCCAATCAATCGTACCTCGGAGGCAGTAATTTCCCGATTGATACGATGCGTTTTCTCAGTAGCTATTTCGCGTTTCCTTTAAAAATTTTTCAAAAAACCTTACACACCTCAGGCTAGCTGGGGTCCGACCTTCTGGGAAACATCCTGTTGGAGTCGGGCAATGAAGTCGTCGATTGGCATAACACCTAAATCAACACCACCTCTGGCGCGTACGGCCACCGCATTTGCTTCACACTCTTTATCACCAACAACCACTAGATAAGGAATCTTTTGCATTGCGTGCTCACGGATTTTAAACGTTATTTTCTCGTTCCGCAAATCAGACTCAGCCCTAAATCCTTGTTTTTTGAGGATTTGCTGAACTTTTTCGGCGTATTCCGCTGAATTTCCTGAAATATTCATGATTATGCACTGAGTTGGTGCAAGCCAAGTTGGCATCGCGCCAGCATGGTTTTCAATCAAAATACCGATAAATCGTTCCAAAGAACCCACAATTGCTCGGTGCAACATCACTGGTACTTTGCGATCGTTATCAGCAGAAACATATTCAGCACCCAAACGTAAAGGCATTGAAAAGTCGACTTGCATCGTGCCGCACTGCCATGAACGACCAATTGAATCCTTTAAATGGTATTCAATCTTTGGACCGTAGAAGGCGCCCTCACCAGGCAACTCTTCCCACTCTTGATTCGATGCTTTCAAAGCCGCTCTAAGTGCATCCTCAGCTTTATCCCAAATAGCATCATCGCCCACACGTTTAGCAGGACGCAAAGCCAACTTGACTGCTACTTCTGTAAAACCAAAATCGTTATAAACCTCACGTACTGCTTTATCAAAAGCAGCTACTTCAGATTGGATCTGATCTTCTGTACAGAAAATATGGCCGTCATCCTGAGTGAAACCACGCACGCGCATTAAGCCGTGCAAAGCGCCCGATGACTCATTGCGGTGACACTGACCAAACTCACCAAAACGTAAAGGGAGTTCGCGGTAGCTATGTAAACCAGCGTTATAAATTTGTACGTGACCTGGGCAGTTCATCGGCTTGAGAGCGTAAGCACGATTCTCAGACTCCGTTGTGAACATATTGTCTTTGTAGTTTTCCCAGTGACCTGATTTTTCCCATAAAGCACGATCCAAAATTTGAGGCGCTTTCACTTCTTGGTAGCCATTGTCTTGATACACACGACGCATGTACTGCTCCACCTGCTGCCAAATGGTCCAACCCTTTGGGTGCCAGAAAATTAAGCCAGGCGCTTCTTCTTGGAAATGGAATAGATCTAACTGCTTACCTAATTTACGATGATCACGCTTCTCCGCTTCTTCGAGCATGTGAAGATAAGCTTCTTGATCTTCTTTCTTAGTCCAAGCCGTACCGTAGATACGCTGGAGCATCTCGTTGTTGCTGTCACCTCGCCAGTAGGCGCCCGCAACTTTCATGAGCTTGAAAACTTTTAACTTACCAGTTGATGGCACGTGTGGGCCGCGACACAAATCAGTAAAGCCACCTTCTGAATACAAAGACACATCTTCACCAGCAGGGATACTGCCAATTAACTCTGCTTTGTAGTGCTCACCTAAACCCTTGAAGAATTCAATGGCTTCATCCCGAGGAACAACACGACGCTCTACCTTCTCGTCTTTCTTAGCCAATTCAGCCATGCGTTTTTCAATCGCAGCCAAGTCTTCTGGGGTAAATGGACGGCTATAAGAAAAGTCATAGTAAAAACCAGACTCAATCACAGGGCCGATGGTTACCTGAGCTTCTGGGTAGAGTTCTTTAACGGCGTAGGCCAATAAGTGAGCAGTTGAATGGCGCACCACTTCAAGACCTTCAGGGTCTTTATCAGTGACGATTGCTAAATTGATATCTGAATTGATTAAGTAGCTGGTATCAACCAACTGACCATTGACCTTACCAGCCAAGGCAGCTTTAGCCAAACCAGCGCCAATGCTTTGTGCCACTTCAGAAACGGTCAAGGGAGCGGGATACTCACGCTTCGATCCATCAGGTAATGTGACAACAACCATATCAACTCCAAAAAAATCGGCGCGGCGCTCTGGGATCTTTTTGGAACCTAGGGCTTTCCGCGCCTATATATTTACTACTAATTCGTTGGTAGGCTCGATTGGAATCGAACCAACGACCTCTACCATGTCAAGGTAGCGCTCTAACCAACTGAGCTACGAGCCTATTGAATCCATAAGTTTATCACTTGTTGGCTACTTTCTTCTTGCTTCAGTAACCCCTGAAACATCTAACAAAGCTGTTATCGCCATTTGCAGGCCATCAGTTGATGGAATTTCAATCGTGAACTGCATACTAGCTAAGCCCTTGCGTGATTGCGTTTTCACCCCTGTGACATTGATCTTTAAACGAGAAAACACTTCTGATATGTCTCGCAACAAGCCCTGACGATCAATCGCCATCAAAGCAATATCGACTGGGAATAAGGCTTTCCCTGAAGATCCACCAGGAACACCCCACTCAGTTAAGACTACCCGCTCAGGAGCTCTAGCCAGCAGTTGTTTAAAAGTGCTGCAATCTTCTCGATGGATCGAGACACCTCGGCCACGAGTAACAAACCCCCGAATACCGTCGGGAGGTACCGGACGACAGCATCGTGAGAGTTGCGTCATTAATGAATCCACCCCAACGACGAGAACATCCCCATGACTGGCCTTAGCCTTACTTTTGCGCAAAATAATATCGGGCAAGTCTGGTTTAGGGGCCTCAACAACAGGTACTTCATCTTTATCATCGTCTTGCTCTGCCTGTTGCGCAGCAAACCAGGCCTTTACTTTGCTTCTAGCGCGATGAGTTGCTAAATAGCCGCGCTCAACATTGAGCCAATCGAGTGATGGCCCACCCAATTTGACAGAAATAATTTCAACGGTCTGGCCATTTTTGAGACGAGTATCTAATGGCACCATCGCACCATCGACACGAGCACCGCGACAACGATGGCCCAAATCAGTATGCACAGAGTAGGCAAAATCAATGGGGGTTGCACCCTGCTGCAAAGGAATAACCTGACCTAATGGTGTCAGAACATAAATTTGATCATCTAGCTCTTGACCCTTTAACTGATCCCAAGCATCTTCTTTCCATGCAATCAGTTGGCGTGCCCAAGCAATTCGCTGATCATATTCAGCTTTAGCACTCACCGTACCTGAGTAACCCTGCTTGCCAGCTTCTTTATAGCGCCAATGCGCTGCGACACCATACTCAGCTTGCTTATGCATTTCATGCGTTCTAACCTGAACCTCAAATGCAATGCCATCTGGATCCATCACTACAGTATGGAGTGATTGATAACCGTTAGGTTTGGGTCTAGCAATGTAATCGTCAAACTCTTTAGGTATTGGCTGCCAAACGTGATGCACAATCCCCAAAGCAGCGTAGCAATCTTTCAGATCACTCAGCAAAATTCTAAAAGCTCTAACGTCATAGAGCTGTGCAAAGTCCAAGGCTTTACCTTGCATCTTTTTCCAAATACTATAAATGTGCTTTGGTCGGCCCTGCACCTCTGCCTGAATGCCAGCGTCCTTGAGTTCTTTTTGTAATCGCGCGATGATGTTATCAACGAAGCCCTCACGCTCAACGCGTTTAGAGTCGAGCAATTTAGCAATTTGTTTATAAGTGTCAGGGGCTAAGCATCTGAATGCTAAATCTT
Organism: Pseudomonadota bacterium; assembly: GCA_041179505.1. Classification (GTDB taxonomy): domain Bacteria; phylum Pseudomonadota; class Gammaproteobacteria; order Burkholderiales; family Burkholderiaceae; genus Polynucleobacter. The sequence goes on from JBEGTH010000006.1 coordinate 4,363, forward strand.
CCATCTCCCACTTGAGCTGCCAAATACCCAATCGATTAGCCAAAGCAGCATCAACATCAAGAATATCTTGTGCCCAAGAAGATTTCGTTTCAATTCTTTGAGAAGTGACCCAACGAAGGGTTTGAACGACTGATGCCAAATGCAACAACACCACTCGCAAATCATGCGCAAATGCCAAAAGCATTTTTCGAAGTACTTCTACTTGAGCTTGTGCGCTTTGACCCAACTGATTAGAGGACTGCCTTGCAATCTTCACTTGTGCCGCTTTCAAACCCCGATAGCCAATGATTAATTGCGCAACCTCTTGGCCCAGTTGTTTTTCAAGAGCCTCTTTGCTCAGTTCTGAATCTAGATGGGCTGCTGCCTGACAGCTAGCCTCATCCAATTTGAGAGACAGCAGAATCTCTTGCACACCTAAAGCGTGTGCGTGCAGGTCTTCACCAAACAAGAAGTCTGAATTAACTAAAGAACTCACGAGCTAAAGCTACCTGCTCTGGGGTAATGAATGCTGGCGCATGACCAACACCTGGAATCTCAATACTTCTTGTACGAGGATTTCTGCGAGACATCTCACTCACTGTTTTGGCAGATAGCAAATCAGATTCTGCGCCACGCACAACTAACATCTCTGCCTGAATCGCTTCATAAGCCTTCCAAGTCATCATCTCACCCATCGCGGCTGTCGCCATATTGAGACCTGCAAATGGTTTTGAAATATCAGGGTCGTAGTGAACCACCCACTCAGCACCATCTTTAATTAAGTGTGGACCGTTATATTCTTTCCATTGCTCTGGCGTGAATTCACCAAAAGGTGCGCAAATGCGATTTAAGTAAATCAAGCCTTCTTTTTTACTGGCAAAACGAAAGGGTTTACCGACGTAATCACCCAAGCGCTTCAATGCGGTCGCTTCAATCTTAGGACCCACATCATTCAGAATCATTCGACGTATCGGTGAATGCTCTTGGCTTGCTAAGAAGATACCGATTAAGCCACCCATCGAAGTGCCAAACCAATCCACTTTATCAACCCCTAAACGAGCGATCAAGGTCACCATATCTGCCACGTATTGCGGCAAACCATAGAGCATGGGATTTTCTAACCAATCAGAATCACCACGCCCCACCACATCAGGACATATCACCCGATAACGATCACTCATCGCCTTAGCAAGGACATTAAAGTCACTGCCGCGGCGCGTTAAACCGTGCACACATATCAATACGTTTTGATTATTGGTGTCACCCCACTCATGGTAGGCCATCTGATGCAAACCAGATGTACTAGCGCACTGCACATAATGAGTTTTAGAAAGTGGGTCTTCAAGCGTAACAGCTTCCTCAACCGCTATCGGGAAGACATTACCTGGCACTGCCAAATTGGCAGCGGAACTGTAAGCAGAAGACTCCGCTTGAGCATCAGCTTTATCAGCCAATAGGCGCTTCAATAAAGACTTGATGCCTTCAAGCATTATTGAGCAACCCAACCACCGTCCATATTCCACGCTACACCACGGATCTGAGTGGCAGCAGGACTACAGAAGAAGACTGCTAAGGCAGCTAACTGTTCAGGAGTTACAAACTCACCTGAAGGTTGTTTTTCTGAGAGTAATAATTTCTTTGCTTCTTCGTTGCTGACTTTATCTTTTTCAGCACGCGCATCGACTTGCTTTTGTACCAATGGTGTTAATACCCAACCAGGGCAAATTGCATTACAAGTGACGCCTGTTTGCGCTGTTTCCAAAGCAGTCACTTTTGTAAAACCAACGATGCCATGCTTAGCAGCAACATAAGCAGATTTTTGTGCTGATGCGACCAAGCCATGCACAGAGGCCAAGTTGATGATGCGGCCCCAATTACGTTGCTTCATACCAGGCAAAGCCAAGCGCGTTGTGTGGAATGCAGAAGTTAAGTTAATCGCAATAATGGCATCCCAACGATCTGCTGGAAAATCCTCAATATTGGCCACGTGCTGAATACCTGCGTTATTCACCAAAATGTCTACAGCACCAAAACGTTTTTCAGCAGCTTGCATCATGGCTTCAATTTCAGCAGGCTTACTCATATCAGCACCGTGATAATCAACTTCAACGCCGAATGCTTTCACTTGAGCAATTGCTGCGTCTTTTTCTCCAAAACCATTCATCATGATATTGGCGCCCTGCTCTGCCAATGCAATCGCAATACCTAAGCCAATACCGCTCGTTGAGCCAGTAACTAATGCTGTTTTACCTTTCAACATACTCATAACAACTTACTCCAAGAATGGTTAACTGATTATTTAAACTATTTAATTATTTAAATCGATTGATCTACTTTACTAGCTAACTTATTAACTAGGCATTTCTGGCTGTAATGTAACGTGATCAATATCATGCTTTTCACGCAGCATGATATTAATTTTTTCCAAAGTCACTGGCCAATCCTGCAGATCTCTCACTTCAACGTGACCAATCAACGCAGGATGTCCTGGCGTCATTTCCCAAACATGAAGATCATGAACTGACAAAACGCCAGGTACTTTTGCAAGATCTTGCCCAACTAAGATGTAATCAATGTGATGAGGCACACCTTCCATCAGGAAGTGATAAGACTCTCTCAGAACATCTGTCGTTGAGCGTAAAACCAAGAAACACACAAACAAAGATAGGATTGGATCAATTTGCATCCAACCGGTCAACTGAATCACCACACCTGCTATCAATGCCGCCACCGAACCTAATAGGTCACCCATGACATGAACTAAAGCAGCTTTGGTATTAACGCTCTTTTTATCTCTAGATAAAACCCAAGCAACTACCAAATTGATAATGAGACCAATGACGGCAACAATAGTGACTGTCTGCCCTTGAACTTCATGTGGATCTTTAAATCTAGTTAAAGCTTCATAGGCAATCCAAACCACTAACAGCAACATCGCCAAACCGTTAATGAATGCCGCTAGTGATTCTGCGCGACCAAAACCAAATGAATGCTTGGCTGAAGGTGGTCTCTTGGCAATAATTTGAGCTAATAGGGCCAAGCCCAATGCAGCTGCATCAGTCACCATATGACCAGCATCAGAAATAAGCGCTAGAGAGTTAGACCAAAAGCCAGCAACAACCTCAATTCCGGCAAAAGTAAAAGTCAGCAACAAAGCAATCAATAAGATAGCTTTGCTGTGATCCTCGCGAAAATGAAGATGTTGCGCATCACCTTTCTTGTGAGCATGCAAATGGGTAGAAGGATGCGCTTTAGTCATTCAATCTTCAGTGAATAGATACTCAGACAGCGCTGGTATCTAACTTGCAACCAGTTTTAGAAATAACCTCTTCTTTAGTAACACCTGGCGCTAATTCGACCAACTTCATACCTGTTGGCGTGACATCCATCACAGCTAAATCAGTAATGATGCGGCTAACAACACCAACACCCGTTAATGGCAGATTACATTTCGGCAAAATCTTGATGTCTTCAGTGCCATCTTTTTTCTTGGCCACATGCTCCATCAAAACAACCACATGTTTAACACCAGCAACAAGATCCATCGCGCCGCCCATCCCTTTGACCATCTTGCCTGGGATCATCCAGTTGGCCAAGTCACCAAATTCACTAACTTGCATCGCACCCAAGATCGCAATATTGATCTTGCCGCCACGAATCATGCCAAATGAATCTGCTGAAGAAAAAATAGCTGAGCCCGGTAGAGTCGTAATTGTTTGTTTACCAGCATTAATCAAGTCAGCATCCACCTTATCATCCGTTGGGAATGGACCAATACCTAGCAAACCATTTTCAGACTGAAGCCACACTTCAATATCTGGCGGCACATGGTTAGCCACCAAGGTAGGCAAGCCAATGCCTAAGTTAACGTAATAACCATCTTTTAATTCTTTTGCTGCACGAGCAGCCATCTCGTCACGATTCCATGCCATGATTTTTGCTCCTTAAGCCTTAGTAACAGTGCGCTGCTCGATGCGCTTTTCTGGGTTCTTGTTCAATACGATTCTGTGGACATAAATACTGGGCGTATGAACATCAGCCGGTTCAAAAGTACCGTTTTCAACAATCTCTTCAACTTCCACTACTGTTAACTTACCAGCCATGGCACACATAGGGTTAAAGTTTCTAGCTGTATGGCGATAAACCAAATTGCCAGCTTTATCTGCTTTCCAAGCTTTTACTAAAGCAATGTCGGCAACCAAAGATCGTTCCATGACATATTTCTCGCCATCAAACTCACGGATCTCTTTGCCGTCAGCAACAATCGTACCAACACCTGTTTTAGTAAAGAAAGCGGGAATACCGCAACCACCAGCGCGTAACTTTTCAGCCAAAGTACCTTGAGGTGTGAATTCCAACTCCAACTCACCTGCCAAGTACTGACGTTCAAATTCTTTATTTTCTCCAACGTATGAAGAAATCATTTTTTTAATTTGGCGTGTTTCTAATAGTTGGCCCAAACCAAAACCATCAACGCCTGCATTATTGGAAATAGCTGTTAGGTTCTTTGCACCGGTATCACGCAAAGCAGCAATCAATGCTTCTGGAATGCCACACAAACCAAAACCGCCCACTGCAAGCGTTTGTCCATCTTTAACAATGTCAGCCAGAGCTTCTTTCGCTGAACCAAAAACCTTATTCATCAATAACTCCCAATTGAATTAAAACCAACACACATATCTTTTAATCGCTTTGCAACAAGCTCATTTATATAAGCAATCTATATGCCAAAGATTACTTATATAACATTGACTTGACGGAAAGTTGACATAAAAACTAAGGCAAGCTGGTATTTCATTGAAGAAAACCAGAAAATCATTAAACTTCAATGCCTTATATTAAATTTTCATCAAGAAAACAATTAAAGCAATTAGAATTAAAGCCCTGCTTTCTAGTAGCTTAGCTTATTTTAGGAATACCCCATGAATACCACCCCAGAAATTCTGTCTCAATTTGGCCCAAGAGAGTCTATGGACTATGACGTTGTTGTTGTGGGTGGTGGTCCGGCTGGCCTTTCAGCAGCGATTCGTTTAAAGCAATTGGCAGCTGAAAAAGGCCAAGATATTTCTGTATGTGTGCTCGAAAAAGGTTCAGAAGTAGGCGCGCATATCCTTTCTGGTGCAGTAATGGACCCGATCGGTATCAATGAGCTCATCCCCAATTGGCAAGAAAAAGGCGCTCCACTGAACACAGCGGTCACAGAAGATCGCTTCATGTTTTTGAGTGAAAAGAAGTCTTTAACAACTCCAAACTGGATGTTGCCTGCTTGTTTTCAGAATCATGGCAATTACATTGTTAGCTTGTCTAACTTCACACGTTGGCTGGGTGCTGAAGCAGAGAATTTAGGCGTTGAGATTTTTCCAGGCTTTCCCGCCGCTGAAATTATTTATGGCGATCAAGGCGAAGTTCTTGGCGTGACAACCGGCAACTTAGGCGTTGGCAAAGATGGCCAAGCCACCGATCAGTTCCAGCTAGGCATGGAGCTTCGCGCTAAATACACCCTCTTTGCTGAGGGTTCTCGCGGTCATTTAGGTAAGCAGCTAATTAACAAATATTCTTTGGATGCTGATTCCGATCCGCAAAGCTACGGTATTGGCATTAAAGAATTATGGGAAATTGATCCTGCTAAGCATCAAGAAGGCCTAGTCATTCATACAGCAGGATGGCCACTTTCATCTGATACTTATGGTGGTTCATTTTTATATCACCTAGAAAATAATCAAGTAGCTGTTGGCTTTGTGGTGGGCTTATCCTATAGCAACCCCCACCTCAGTCCTTTTGAAGAATTCCAACGCTATAAAACACATCCATCTATCCGAACTTTCTTTGAAGGTGGTAAACGGATCAGTTATGGTGCGCGAGCTTTAACAGCAGGCGGTTTAAATAGTCTACCTAAAACTGTATTTCCAGGTGGCGCATTGATTGGTTGTGATGCAGGCTTCTTAAATGGCTCACGTATCAAGGGAAGTCATGCAGCAATCAAGACTGGCATGCTTGCCGCTGAGGCCGCTTTTGATGCTGTTAGCGCTGGTAGATCTGCTGATGAGCTATCTGCATACCCTGAAGCGTTTAAAAATAGCTGGCTACATACAGAACTCAAAAAATCTCGCAACTTCAAACCTTGGATGTCTAAAGGTTTGTATGTAGGTACTTTGATGGTGGGTATTGAGCAAAAACTATTGGGCGGCAATGTGCCTTGGACCATCCATAACACCCATGCTGATCATGAATGTTTAAAACCAGCTGCAGAATGCGAACCTATTGCCTATCCAAAACCAGATGGAGTCATTAGCTTTGATAAGCTATCTTCTGTATTTATTTCCAACACTAATCACGAAGAAAATCAGCCGGCTCACTTAACCTTAAAAAATAATTTGGTACCCACTGCGACTAATTTAGCGATATTTGATGGTCCAGAACAGCGCTACTGCCCTGCTGGCGTTTATGAATATATTGAATCAGATGCCGGCAAGCAATTACAAATCAATGCACAAAACTGTGTTCACTGTAAAACTTGCGACATCAAAGACCCCACTCAGAATATCGTTTGGCTTAACCCTGAGGGTGGCGGCGGCCCGAATTATTCAGGCATGTAAATAAAAAGAGTCAGATTTATCTGGCTCTTTTTTTATTCTCTTTATTATTTATTTTCCTTAACTTGGCGCATACATAAAAAGCCGATCAAACTACTCAAAGCTGCCACTCCAAAAACATGTTCTGGCGCCCAATGCTCCCATACCCAACCAGCACATATGCCGCCTAGCGTGCCACCAATGCCATAAGAAACAGTTGTGTACAAGGCCTGCCCTCTTGCTTGTAATGGTCCAGAAAACCATGTCTGCAACATTTTGATACTCGCACTGTGGTTGGCGCCAAATGTAGCTGCATGCATCAACTGAGCCAGAATCAAGGCAATTAAATTAGGCCAATATGCCATCAACACAAACCTAAGTATGGCAATCAGGTAAGCGGCCAATAAAATATTTTTTGTGCTAAATCTTCCAAAGAAATGACTTTGGTAATAAAAGAAAATAACTTCCGCAAGGACACCCAACATCCAAAAGATTCCAATTTCTCCTTTGGAGTAACCCATTTGATCTAGGTAGAGAGAATAAAAAACATAAAAGGATGAATGAGCAAAGATCATCCAAAAGTTAGCGGATAAGAACCATTGCAAATATCTATTTTTTAAAACATGTAAAAACTTCACCACTACTTGCTCAGATACTTCTATAGGTGGCTCACGCAAAGCTTTTGTTAATAAGGTCATGATGATCAGCGCTGCTAAGCCAAACCATGGGAAGCTCTCAATACCAAAGTACTCAAACCAAGCTCCCGCACTCAAAACCATAGTGATGAAACCGAGTGATCCCCAAAGTCTTAAACGGCCATAACGTTGATCAAAACCATTATCACGATGCAATGCATGGACGGTTGCGGCCTCACCCAATGGCATTAAGCTGCTAATGAACGTGTTTAATAAAAATAACCATATTAATAAAGCCAAATAGTTTTCTAAGTAAAAAATAGCGGCGAAAATGAGGCAAGCTGCAACCGAAGTTAAGCGCATGACCCCCAAGCGATCTCGGCGCATATCAGCCAACCAACCCCAAGCAAATGGCCCCATGATTCTGGTGATCTGAAACATAGACATCAAGGTGGCAATTTCAATGGCGCCAAATCCACGACTAGCCAGATACAAGCTAGTGTAGGGTGACATTAAACCTATAAAGGCAAAGTAGAAAAAGAAAAACGCCGCAAAAGCCAGCCGTACGAGACCGGTCATGACATTTCTCTAACTAGGGACGTTGTGCCGGGATACGAGGTGTGTCAACTTGTACATCACCACACTGAGCACGGTGACGTAAGACATGATCCATGATGACCAATGCCAACATCGCTTCAGCGATAGGTGTTGCACGAATACCCACGCAAGGATCATGACGACCCTTCGTTTGAATCACAGCAGGGTTGCCTGCGCGATCAATCGATTGTTTTGGCGACATGATGGATGAAGTTGGTTTGATAGCAATCGACACAAGCACATCTTGCCCACTGCTAATACCACCTAAAACACCACCCGCGTTATTACTAGCAAAACCATCACTGAACATTTCATCGCCATGTTCACTACCTTTTTGAGCAACGCTCTTAAAGCCCGCACCAATTTCAACACCTTTCACAGCATTGATGCCCATCATGGCATGTGCAATATCAGCATCCAACTTATCAAAAATAGGCTCACCCAATCCAACAGGCACACCCGTTGCAACTACTGTTAAGCGTGCGCCACATGAATCACCTGCTTTACGCAAAGTATCCATATAAGCTTCTAGTTCTGGAATGATTTTGGCGTTAGGAGCAAAAAATGGATTTTGAGAAATCTGAGTTGCATCTTCGAATGGAATTTCTAAATCACCCAACTGCGTCATGTAACCATAAAAGTTCATGCCATATTGCTCAGCCAACCATTTTTTAGCAACAGCAGCAGCAGCCACCACAGGCGCAGTTAATCGTGCTGATGAACGACCACCACCACGCGGATCGCGAATGCCATATTTGTGCCAGTAGGTATAGTCGGCATGGCCTGGTCTGAAACTATCTAAAATATTGCCGTAGTCTTGACTACGCTGATCGGTATTGCGGATCACCAAAGCGATCGGTGTGCCAGTTGTCTTACCTTCAAAGACACCAGAAAGAATTTCCACCTTATCTTCTTCTTGGCGCTGGGTCACATGTCGAGATGTGCCAGGCTTACGACGATCTAAATCACCCTGAATATCTTCAACAGATAAAGACAATCCTGGCGGGCAGCCGTCTATAACGGCGCCAATCGCGGGTCCATGAGATTCACCAAAAGTGGTGATACGAAATAAGTGTCCTAGTGTGCTTCCAGCCATGCCTACATTATGGCATTGGTCTGAGGTGAAGGTACAGATTTGACCTTCACCTTGATCAAATTAGTAAATTTAGTATTTCTTTTTATTTATTTTATGGGTATTTACTTGTTTTCAGCAACAGGCTCTTCAGTTGGCCAATCACGGATGTAGGCTTTAAGCATTGTGTTTTCAAAGCTCTGAGCTTCTACAACAGCTTTGGCCACGTCATAGAAAGAAATCACGCCCATCATGGTGCCATCATCCATTACAGGTAAATAACGGACGTGTTTTTCAAGCATCATCCGACGTACATCATCTAAATCAGTTTCTGATGTACATGTCAGTGGGTTTTTATCCATTACCTCACGAACATGGGCGGTGCCCAAGGTCCCATGACTCTTGGCTAAGGTGTCAATAACTTCACGGAAAGTTAACACGCCGACTAATTTAGAGTACTCCATCACAACTAATGAGCCAATATCCTTATCAGCCATCACATGAACAGCAGCAGACAAAGATGTCTCTGGAGATACCGTGTAAAGAGTTGCCCCTTTAAAACGCAAAATATCGCTGACTTTCATGCCAAACTCCTTTATGTATTGATAGCTCTAGTCTATCAGTAGCTTTCAATAGAGGCTATACCCGAACAATCAGGGCTTACCCCCACCCCTAAATGATATGGAACTTATTTAGCTCGTTCCCACGCCCTCATGGTGGGCATATTGGCTACTAAGGTGGCGCCTGCTAGAGTGACCCACCAAGTCATGTAAATCCAAACTAGGAATAAAGGCAATATTGCAAAAGCCCCATATACCGTCTTATAAAGTGGGAAGTTAGCGGCAAACCAAGCAAAGCCAAATTTGGCGATTTCAAAAACAATACCTGCGCAAGCCCCACCCCAAATAGCATCAGATAATTCTACTTTTTCATAAGGGAGGATTTTGTAGACCACACTGAAGGACAAAATCGACAAAATAATGGGGAAAATTGCGGCAACAAAGTTAAATCCAATGCTTAAAGGTCCAATCCAACCTTTCGAAGCACTCAAGACCATAGAGCTTAAGTAAATACTCAAGCCTAGCAATAAAGGCCCTAGGACTGTTGCAACCAAATGAATGCCCAGTCTCTTAAAGAATGGGCGTGGATTTTGAACACCCCAAATACGATTAAAGGCATTTTCAACAGTAATGAGGGTAAAAAAGATACCAATAACTAGGCCCACGGTACCAAAGATGGTTAAGCCTTTGGCTTTGAGTGCAAATTGATTCAGATACATCAGAATTGGATCGCCAATATTGCCTGGGATCAGGTTGTCAGATAGCCAGTTTTGAAATGAGCGTCTTAAGCTTAAGAAACGTGGCATGGCTGCCAATAAGGCAAAAGAAACCGTTACCATGGGCACAATCGACAAAATAGTCGTAAATGAGAGGCTCGCTGCCATCTCATTGATACGCACTACCTTAGCGCATTGGCGCATGTAGCGGAAAAAATCGAGGATAGAGTCTTTATGACGAATTACTTGCACGGCTCTATCATAAGCAAGATAACTAAATGAGTACAAATTTTATGAATAACACTTCAAGAGCATCCGCAGATATTTTGGTCTTGTACTACTCAAGAAATGGGGCTACTCGCCAGTTGGCGGAATTAATCGCTGAGGGTATTGAGAGCGTGCCAGGGGCATCTGCTCGATTGCGCACAGTTCCAAGTATTTCAGCAGTATCAGAAGCCACCGAATCAGATATTCCTAACTCTGGCCCTCCTTATGTGGAAGGCAAAGATTTAGAACAGTGCGCTGGTTTGGCCTTGGGCTCACCAACTCGTTTTGGCAATATGGCCTCAGCAATGAAATACTTTTTAGACAACACCACATCACAATGGCTATCAGGTGCACTTGCTGGCAAACCAGCTTGTGTGTTTACAAGTACAGGTAGCATGCATGGCGGTCAAGAAAGCACTTTGCTATCCATGATGATTCCATTGATGCACCATGGAATGTTGATGGTTGGTCTTCCCTATAGTCATCCTGAACTCATGAACACCCAAACTGGAGGGACACCTTATGGTGTAACTCATTTTGCGAAAGCCGATGGTTCAGCACCGATTTCTGCCGAAGAAAAAAAATTAGCATTTGCTCAAGGCCAGCGTTTGGCTCAAATCGCACTGAAGCTTGCTTGAACAGTTAAAGGTATTAAGTCATGTCCACTGAAAACTTTGAAGACCCAGCGCTGCAACCAAAAGAACACTGGCGTTTAATCGCATGGTTTTCTTGGTTTGCTTTGATTGCTCTCTGCATTCTTTGGGAATCAATACTTGCCCCAATTAAACCGGGCGGTTCATGGGCAGTTATTAAGGTGTTACCAATGCTCTTTGCCTTAAAGGGTATCTGGCAAGGTCGTAACTACACCATGCAGTGGTCTTCTATGTTGGTCATGCTTTATTTTATTGAGGGTGTTGTGCGCTTAAATGACCCTGGCTTATCTGCTTATCTAGCGGCGCTAGAAATTGTTTTGAGTTTAATTACCTATTTCTCATTATTAGCTTATTTAAAACCTTTAAAGAAAGTTGCAAAGCTAAAGAAACTGGCTATTGAGAAAGCTGAGGCAGAAGCCACGGCAAATAAAGAAAAGTAATTGCAAAGATAATTGTCAAAACAAAAAAGACATCTATAAAAATACAGAGGAAGACATGTCACTATCTGATCAAGATCTGATTCAACAATTACAACAACTCATTGGTGCGGAACAAGTGATCACTGCACCTGCAGATTTAGAACCCTACCTACTAGATTGGCGCAAGCGCTATCGTGGCCAGGCGATTGCCGCCTTAAGACCTAGCAACACTCAAGAAGTGTCAGCCATTGTTAAATTATGTGTAGCCAATCACATCGCCATTGTTCCGCAAGGTGGCAATACAGGCATGTGTGGTGGTGCAACGCCTAATGCCAGCGGTCGCCAAGTAGTGATCTCTTTGCAGCGCATGAATCAAGTGCGCGCTGTTGATACTTCTAATCAAACGATTACTGTTGAAGCTGGTGTCATTTTGCAAACATTACAAGAAGCTGCAGCCGCAGCTGATCGTTACTTTCCATTGAGTTTAGGCGCTGAAGGTAGTTGCATGATTGGCGGCAATTTATCAACCAACGCAGGTGGCACCTCTGTCCTGCGCTACGGCAATGCACGTGAACTATGTTTAGGCTTAGAAGTTGTACTACCTAATGGCGAGATTCTCAATAGCTTACGTGGATTACGCAAAGACAATACTGGTTACGATTTAAGAGATTTGTTCATCGGCGCTGAAGGCAGTCTGGGTATTATCACTGCTGCTGTTATGAAGTTATTCCCTATTCCAGTTGCTCAATGGACTGCCTTGGTGGCCACCCCCAGCGCTGAAGGCGCCGTGGAATTATTGAATCGCTTCCAAGCGGGCGCTTCTGCTCAATTAACTGGGTTTGAAATGATGTCCGACGAAAGTTTGGCTTTACTCAAACATTATTACCCTGCTCTTGCAAGCCCTTTGGCTGGCAATAACCCTTATGAGGTTTTGGTAGAAATATCAGATTACGAGAGCTCCGAACATGCCATGCAGCTAATGGAATCGATTCTGAAAGGTGCTCTTGAATCAGGCTGCGCATCTGACGCGGTGATTGCAAGTAACTTAGCGCAAGCACGAAAGTTTTGGGATATGCGCGAGCACATACCTTTGGCTCAAGCTGATGATGGCCAGAATATCAAACACGATGTGTCACTGCCTATTTCAGCGATCCCTCAGTTTGTAGATATATGCAACGCTATGCTTCGAAGCAAATACCCTAACATCCGCATCATCAACTACGGTCACTTAGGTGATGGCAATTTGCATTACAACGTTGCAGGGCCAAGCTCATCAGAGACAGAGTATTTTTTCACCACCTACAGTAAAGAGATTCAGGCTTTGGTGTATGCAGAAGTTGAAAAGCTCAATGGCTCCATTTCAGCTGAGCATGGCGTGGGTCAACAAAAAATAGACTACCTTCAAGGACATCGAGGTGAAGTTGCTTTTAATTTGATGCAGTCGATTAAGAAAGCATTAGACCCACATAACCTGATGAACCCAGGCAAAGTGATTAAGCTTTAAAACTAATTAACCATAAAAAAACGCCACATCAGTGGCGTTTTTTTATTATTTGATTACCTTGCTTATTTATTCGTTGCCTGAATCATGCAGTTTGAGATGTGCGCAAAATATTTTAAAGCTGCTTCTGTAGGCTCAATATATTTTTTGCGGCCATCGGTTTCAATAACGTAAGCCACCATATCTTTGTCGCGTAACTGCTTTAAGCGTGCGTGCAAAGTTGCTGGTGAACCAATCTCACGTTTAGAAATGGCATCACTCACCAATAATCTTTCGCCCTGCTTCCATTTTGAGGCTACTTCATTAAGAAGTTCACTCTCAGTCGCATCTAATGTAGGAAAGCTAGGTAACTCCTCTATAGATCGCACTAAATTAAGGAATCGAAAGTAAATCTCTTGAAGTTCTTTGTTTTTCATAGTTTGAATGTTGTGTCTACTTTGATGGTTTTAATTATGTATACAAATTATATGTTAATTTATCAAAAATGATAAATTTCCTAAAAAATCATAATCTAGGTTTTTACATACAAATCAATTACTTATAAAAAATTGACTTATTTTTTATTGGAAAATTTATAAAATTTACTCATTATTAGCCCTATAGCCAACTGAATGCTCGCCATTACCTTTTGAAGAAAAGTAATTTGAATCACTTCTGAGCAAGTATTGAACTCTGTTTAAAACAAGATTTCTAGGGTAATTCCTAAGAAATAAATGGTGAAAATACTTGATTAAGCACACATCTAGGGAAAATAGGTAAGGATAGTAAAAGACTGATGCCTTAAAATCTCAGATCTAGTTAGAAATTAACTATTGAGACAGACAAATCTATAAGAAGAGGGAATATCAATGGCTTCAAAGAAATCAAAGATTGTTTATACGCTAACAGACGAAGCGCCGTTTTTAGCAACAGCGTCTTTTTTACCGATTATTCGCACCTTCGCAGCGCCAGCTGATATCGAAGTAGTTGAGAGTGATATTTCCGTAGCAGCTCGAATCATCGCTGCTTTTCCAGAGAAGTTAAAAGAAGATCAAAAAGTTGCTGACAACTTGGCAGAACTTGGCAAAATGACCTTGTTACCAGACACCAACATCATTAAGTTACCGAATATTAGTGCTGCTGTTGGCCAATTAAAGACAGCAATCAAAGAATTGCAAAGCCATGGCTACGACATCCCTGACTATCCAGAAGATCCTCAGACAGATGCAGATAAAGAAATCCGTCAACGCTATTCCAAGTGTCTAGGAAGTGCTGTTAACCCAGTATTGCGTGAAGGTAACTCTGATCGTCGCGCTCCTGCAGCTGTTAAGCGTTACGCTCGCAAGAACCCTCATTCAATGGGCAAATGGAGCCAAGCTTCACGTACACACGTATCACATATGCACGGTGGTGATTTTTACTCTAGTGAAAAATCAATGGTGATCCCTAAGGCATGCAATGTACGCATGGACTTGGTAACAAAGACAGGTAAAACGATTGTCCTTAAAGAGAAGATTTCTCTTTTGGCAGGCGAGATCATCGACAGCATGTACATGAGCAAAAAAGCCTTGTGCAAATTCTATGAAGATGAAATTCAAGATGCTTATGAAACACGCGTGATGTTCTCTCTTCACGTTAAAGCAACCATGATGAAAGTATCACACCCGATCGTGTTCGGTCATGCTGTGAAGATTTTCTACAAAACAGCCTTTGAAAAGCATGGTGCTTTATTCAAAGAATTGGGTGTTAATGCTAATAATGGTTTAAGTAGCGTTTACGAAAAGATTGCAACACTACCAAGCTCTAAGCGTGAAGAGATCATCAATGATTTGCATGCATGCCATGAGCACCGCCCAGAATTAGCCATGGTTGACTCTGCAAAAGGAATTACTAACCTTCACTCACCTAACGACGTGATCGTCGATGCTTCAATGCCAGCCATGATCAGAATCGGCGGCAAGATGTGGGGTGCCGATGGCCGTCCTAAAGACACTAAAGCAGTGATGCCAGAGAGTACTTTTGCTCGCATCTACCAAGAAATGATTAACTTCTGTAAAACACACGGTAACTTTGATCCAGTCACAATGGGTAGCGTACCAAACGTAGGCTTGATGGCTCAACAAGCAGAAGAGTATGGTTCACATGACAAGACTTTTGAGATTGCTGAAGCAGGTGTTGCTCGTATCGTGACACATGATGGCGAGGTATTACTTGAGCAGAATGTTGAAGAAGGTGATATCTGGCGTATGTGCCAGTGTAAAGATGCTCCAATTCAAGACTGGGTCAAATTAGCTGTCACACGCGCACGTCAATCTAATACACCAGCAGTATTCTGGTTAGACGAGTACCGTCCACATGAGAATGAGTTGATCAAGAAAGTAAAAACATACTTGAAAGATCACGACACAACTGGTTTGAATATTCAAATCATGTCTCAAACACGTGCGATGCGTTATACGCTAGAGCGCATTATTCGTGGCAAAGATACTATCTCTGTAACAGGTAACATATTGCGTGACTACCTCACAGACTTGTTCCCAATTCTTGAGTTAGGCACAAGCGCCAAGATGCTTTCAATCGTTCCGTTGATGAACGGCGGCGGCTTATTTGAAACTGGTGCAGGTGGTTCTGCTCCAAAACACGTTAAGCAATTAGTTGAAGAGAACCACTTACGCTGGGACTCTTTAGGTGAATTCTTAGCCTTAGCTGTTTCAATTGAAGAAGTTGGTATCAAAAACAACAATAGCAAAGCTAAGTTGTTGGCGAAGACTTTGGATGAGGCAACAGGCCAATTACTTGAAAATAGAAAGTCTCCTTCATCACGTGCTGGTGAGCTAGATAACCGTGGTAGCCAATTCTATTTGGCGATGTACTGGGCTCAAGCATTGGCAGCCCAAACGGAAGACAAAGAACTACAAGCTCACTTCGCTCCTTTGGCTAAGAAATTGGCTGAGAACGAAGAGAAGATTGTTAGCGAGTTAAACTCTGTTCAAGGTAAGCCTGTTGATATTGGCGGCTACTACAAACCTGACGCCAAGAAACTTGAAGCCGTCATGAGACCTAGCCCAACATTGAATGCTATTTTTAGTGGCAAGTAATTTGTCTTAAGCTTTACTTTAAGCTCCAAAGCAAAAGCCGGAAGTCTCTAAGAGATTTCCGGCTTTTTTAATCAATCTATCACCCCAACCAATGATATGAAATTGATTCTAAATTTGATATTTCTTACTGCACAGGAATAAAGACTTCATTACGTCTCCACCAAGGCAAAGTCCAAGGTGGGTTATAGCGAGCTAATTGAGGCTCACCAATGGCAATCAGTTGCTCCTGCTTCATCCAAGTTTGTAGCTCTGCAGTTCTGTCTGCCAACTTTTCTTCATCCACCCATCCGGAGAATCTGATTACAGCGACTTTTTTGTTTTTAATTTCTTTAATCTGAACTTGTGGGTTATTGGGCTTAGGCAGATTATCCATACGGTAGCTTTTGGGCATCACAAAATAAAGCGTCCATTGCTGTTGCTCTGATGCGCCCTTCTTCTCAACCACGACAGGGGCTGTCATTGCAATTTTGCTTGATTGAGGCTCTATGACGACTGGGGCAGTCATGGCAATCTTTTCTGATTGATTAGAGCTTGCTTGGCTTACCTGATTATTGCCAAAAATATAATCAGCCACCAATCTAAATCCCTTATTGGAAGCCTCACTAAGAGAGCCCTGAACAGTCACCTCAGCTATCAACTGAGACTCGTACTGTCTTAACTCAAAAGACTCTGATTGCTTTAAGACTTGATAGGATGGTTCTTCAATGGCCATAACAATAGGTGCCTTTAAGCTGAGTAATAAGGAATAGATAAGTAGTAAGTATGTTTTTAATTTCATGATGGATTACTTTTTAGCTGTTTCATTAATAATGAAAGTGCTGACTTTTTCACCTTCTCTGTAATAAACCACATTAACGTCAATTCTATTGGCTTTAGATAATTTTTCTAGGGCATCCATTCTTCTCACAAAGAGAATGGCTGTTTGTTCAGGATAGTTATTAAATTGTTCAGCATAGACCTCTACAGATTCTCCGTTAATTTTGATACTGCTGATATCTCGCTTAAATACTTTATCTTTTTGAACAAATATGAGTCTTTGCATGTATTTATCCAAAATAAGCTTATGGCCTTGGGCATTCATTTTGTAGTAATAAGTCTTAAACTCACCTTCCTTGCCATCAGCAATTTTTTCCTCTTCCCACTTAGCCAACAATGGCGAGCTGAGCGTGAATAGCAAGATAAATGGCAATAGTTTTTTTAGATGCAACACAAAAGACCTTTGTTATGAACTTTTTGATACCTCAAGATTAAACCAAGATGTAAAAAGCCACCTAGTGTCAGGTGGCTTAATTCACTTACCGGTAATAACTTAACTAAGGATTGACCCCAATTACAGATTCACATCACTTGTATAAATACTCACTACCCCACTCCCACCAAGACCCCTCAAAATCTTAGCCTCTGCAATCGATAAGAGTTTCAGCTTATGGGCTTCAAACTGCTCTAGAGCATCTTTTTGCAAGCTATCCGACTCAATGTCTTCGATGGCCTCATAGGTGAAGTGACAATTAACTTCTTTACCATCAACATGAGCAAGATAAAGAACGCCGTCGTCGTCGGCTTTTTTGGCAGGGCCAATAAATTGAATTTTCATACTTTGATCATACTCTTTAAAGGAGCATGATCAATAAATAAAAAAGGGGCTTGTTGTTTTACATCAAGATCCATGAAAAATCTTAATGTTTGTGCCTTGAGTGATCGTGTTCTTTACTTTTAAGATTATCTGATTCAGGTGAGGCCTCAATTGAAACACCGTGATGATCAACTCTTGGTTGGTGACTGAAGTAGATTCCAGCATAAATAGATGTTCCAGTAACAACCAATGAACTAAGTACGCCATATATGACGATTTTTTTAAGAGAGTGAGCGCCCTTGATGGCAGCTTTGCCTTCCATTAAATAAATAGCAATCAAACTCATCATAAAACCCACTGGCACAACCCAGGCACTTCTTTCTGGAGAATCTGGGAAATGTTGTAAACCACCAGTGAAGAAACCTAATCCAATCGAGGCAACAACACCAATTGCCAGTAGATTGGCCCATGAGTGCTCTTTATCTGGATGAGCTATCTTTTCCAGGATACCGCCTAACAAGTAAATAGCTATACCAATACCAGCTGTGAGGATCGAACGCTGCTCACTAAATGCACCGTGAGTAATAGCGCCAGCAGTAAAGCTGATACCTGTGTATTTACAAAGTGTAGAAATGTGACTAAGTGGAAAGTTCATATCATCAATTAAAGCATTTATGAACTATTTGTGCAAAACCACTAGAGAGGCAATGTTATTTGCCTCTCTAGACTTGCATTAAGCCATCACTGGATAGTCTGTGTAACCTTGAGGGCCTGGCGCATAGAAAGTACTAGGATCAGCTACAGTCAATGGCGCATTAGCTTTGAGCCTTTGAACTAAGTCTGGATTAGAAATAAATAGGCGGCCAAATGCTACGGCATCAGCAGCACCATTTTCAACAGCATCGATAGCCATTTGGCGATCGTAGCCATTATTCGCTATGTAAGTACCATTGAATGCTTTTCTAGCCCACTTGTAGTCAAAACCTGGTACATCACGAGGGCCGCCGGTGGCGCCTTCAATGAAGTGAATGAATGCAATGCCACGCTGATTAAGTGATTCAATCAAATGACCAAATACAGCCTGAGGATTTGAATCGACAATGTCATTAAATGGCGTTACTGGTGATAAACGGATACCCACCCTGCCGGCACCGATTTCTTGAACAACTGCATCAACAACCTCTAAAGCGAAGCGGCAACGATTTTCAACTGAACCACCATAAGCATCAGTACGTTGATTAGTGCCATCTCGTAAAAATTGGTCAACCAAATAGCCATTGGCACCATGAATTTCAACACCATCAAATCCGGCACGAATCGCATTAGCAGCTGCTTGGCGGAATTGCTGCACAACCTCTGCAATTTCGGCTGAAGTCAAAGCATGCGGAGCAGGAATATCAACCTTACCTTCATGCGTGTAAGCTGTAGCGTTCGGGGCAATCGGAGAGGCCCCAATTGGATGAGCGCCACCAGTTAGGCCAGGATGGGTGATACGACCTACGTGCCAAATCTGCGCAACAATCTTAGAACCTGCGTCATGAACTGCTTTGGTAATTAGCTTCCAACCCTCTACTTGCGCATCAGAATAGATGCCAGGAGTTGCCATATAACCTTTACCAATAGGGGAGATTTGCGTGCCTTCACTAATGATTAGGCCCGCATTACTACGCTGACGGTAGTATTCAACGTTCATGGAGCTGCCCGGAATATCTCCGGCAGGCTCATCAGCACGACAACGTGTCAATGGCGCCATAACAATACGATTGGCTAGTTCGATATCGCCAATACGAATAGGTTGAAACAATTTAATTGAATGATTAGAGCTAGACATCTAGGATCCCAAATTAAGCAGTAAATAAGGGATCAATCATATCAGCTCAATAAATTGAGCAACCTTATGGCAAATGTTCTATGAGTCCTGAAACAAAGAAGTGCCCAAGATAGACTGTCGGGCTTGAAGTGCCATACCTTGACGAGTACCGTTAGTACTTAATGGTTCATTAATTACAATGTGCGCCTCCAGGACCCTCGACTTAAGGATCTTTTTTATGGAATCTAAAAGGCCCATATCTCCAATAAAAGCAGCTCGGTCAGAATATTGTTGATGTTCTCGATACTGAATAGCAATAGGTAATATGAGATGGTCACTATTGGCAACGGCCTCAAATAAATTACTTCTAAACTCAAGTACGCTCTTACCATCTGATGATGTGCCTTCAGGAAAGATGCAAACAGAGTCCCCATCGTTTAATCTAGATTTAATCAGCTGAATAACTCTCTTAAGATCTGATAACTTTTCTCTTTGAATAAAAATGGTGCCAATCATCTTGGCAATCCAACCAAATATAGGCCAATCAGCAACATCCGACTTAGCCACAAACACTTGCGCACGTATTGAGTTGATGACATGAATATCCAACCAAGAAATGTGATTGGAGACTATTAAGTAATTGTTGGATCTTAATATTTCTGGCACCCCTCCACTGACAACAACTTTAACTTGAAGAATACTGAGTAAGCGATTCGCCCAAGATCGTATTAATTTTTGACGAATTTTTTTATTTAAAAATGCAAAAAATAAAATCTGAATCAATGCGCTAGCGACGTGAAGGGCAAGTAAAAATGGTTTCATAAGTAAATCATCCCACATGACTGTGTCATCAATATGACACAAATTTGACATCGTAGTTTCAAATTCATTGTGCTCAATAGAGCCTCATGAATCATTACAGAGCAATATGGATATCAGATGTCCACCTAGGCACAGCGGGATGCCAAGCTAAGTATCTCCTAGACTTTCTCAAACACAATGAGGCTGACAAAATATATCTTGTTGGAGACATTATTGATGGCTGGCAATTAAAGAAACGTTGGTATTGGCCTCAAGCTCATAACGATGTTATTCAAAAGCTTTTAAGAAAAGCTAGAAAAGGTTCAGAAGTTATTTACGTACCTGGCAATCATGATGAAATGGTACGTCAATATTTTGGCATGAGCTTTGGTGACGTTCGCATTGAAGATGAAGTAATACATGTCACAGCCGATGGTAAGCGCCTATGGATAACCCATGGCGATCTATTTGATAGCGTGATGCAGTATGCCAAATGGTTAGCGTACGTTGGCGACACACTTTACACCTTTATTCTGTGGGTCAATGGTTGGTTTAACAAAATCAGAGCTCGAATGGGCTTGAACTATTGGTCGCTTTCACAATATCTAAAACACTCAGTCAAAAATGCGGTTAGCTTTATAGCTGACTTTGAGAAAATCATGGCCAGAGAAGCCCGCATCAGAGGCTGTGATGGCGTGGTTTGCGGTCACATCCATAAAGCTGAAATCCGCATGATTGAGGACATTCTTTATTGCAATGATGGAGATTGGGTAGAGAGCTTAACGGCTTTGGTCGAGGAGTCAAATGGTGAACTAAGGATTGTCCATTGGCCAAAAATTCTTGAAGAAAAAGTAGAAGCTATTCAGCAAAGAAAAACATCGGATCAATTAGTTAATAACATCGTGGAGACAGCATGAAAATTATGATCGTGACAGACGCATGGGAGCCACAAGTCAATGGCGTTGTTAGAACACTCAAACAAACGATGAGTGAACTCAAGAAAATGGGGCATCAAATTGAAATGATTACCCCACTAGAATTTAAAACCATTCCTTGCCCAACCTACCCCGACATATCTTTATCACTTTTTCCAAAAAAGAAAGTTCATCAAAAGATGACATCTTTTGAACCCGATGCCATCCATATTGCTACAGAGGGTCCATTAGGCATTGCTGCTCGCGCCTATGCAATCAAAAATAAACTTCCATTCTCTACGGCTTATCACACGCGCTTCCCTGAATATGTCAAAGCACGAACAGGTATTCCATTAGCCCTAACCTATAAGTTTTTGCGTTGGTTCCATGACCCATCCCTTGCAGTCATGGCTCCGACCGAAGTTGTCATTAATGATCTGAAATCATATGGCTTCACAAATACTGTTTTATGGACTCGTGGCGTTGATCTAGACATCTTTAAAGTACAAGAAGTCAGAATGTTAGAGACTGAACCGCCTATATTTTTGTACGTAGGCCGAGTCGCTGTTGAAAAAAATATTGAAGCTTTTTTAGAATTAAAGCTTCCAGGATCAAAATGGGTGGTAGGAGACGGTCCAGCATTGGAGGGTTTAAAACAAAAATACCCCCATGTGAATTACTTAGGGGTTTTACAACAAGAAGCACTAGCTAAGGTATACGCCTCCGCAGATGTTTTTGTTTTCCCTAGCAAAACAGATACTTTTGGCTTGGTTTTATTGGAGGCCATGGCCTGTGGCACACCAGTGGCAGCATACCCTGTAACTGGCCCTATAGATGTTCTAGGTGACTCGAATGCTGGAGTAATGAGTGAGGATTTGCAAGAAGCATGCTTATTAGCTTTGCGCATCCCAAGAGAAGTCGCCCGACAACATGCTGAGAAATTTTCATGGCAAGTTGCCAGCGAACAATTCTTAGAGCACTTAAAACCTAAATCTAGTCACACAACTGCCACCACTCCGTCATTTGCCTGACATATACAGCATTTAAATTGAGAAATATATGAAGATAAATAAATGTAAAGGTCAGATATGAAAGAGATCCCTAACCCATGGCTATCACTTACTAGCTCATTTGATCAACCGAAGACCAATAGAAAAACAACAGATATGAAGAAAAATTCATTTCACACAATTATTCAAGAAAAAATTTCAAGATTACTTCCTAAGTCTAACAATACAGCTAGCACAACTGAGAATACGAATTCTGCTCCTGCAGTTCATACAAACACTACCAAGCAAAGCCCTATTTCATTGAGCTGGGCAAGGCATCAGGATGAAGTTCGCGAAGCACAACGTCTTCGCTACAAAGTATTTGCTGACGAGATGGGCGCAACTCTTAAGCCGTCACAGGAAGGTCTTGATATTGATATATTTGATGACTTCTGTGAACACCTCATCATTAGAGACACAGAAACCTTAAAGGTAATTGGTACATATCGCGTATTACCACCTCACCAAGCGAAACAAATGGGTTGCTTTTACTCTGATTCAGAGTTTGACTTAACTCGTTTGCGTCACTTACGTCACAAAATGGTAGAAGTAGGTCGCTCATGCGTGCATCGCGACTACCGCTCTGGCGGCGTAATCATGGCACTCTGGAGCGGTCTAGGTCAATATATGAAAAAACATGACTATGAAATCATGTTGGGTTGCGCCAGCGTTCAAATGGGAGATGGCGGCCACTATGCAGCAAGCTTGTCAAAAATGTTGAATTCAAATCACCTTTCAGATATTGAGTATCGCGTTTTCCCACGCCTAGCTCTTCCTGTTGATGAATTAAATAACCAATTAGATGTTGAGCCCCCTGCTTTAATTAAGGGTTACTTAAGGTTAGGCGCTAAGGTATGCGGCGACCCAGCATGGGATCCTGATTTCAATACGGCTGACTTCTTAACTATGCTTCGCATGGATGATATTCATCCACGTTACGCTAAACACTTCCTTGGACAGTGATTTAAATTAGCTTTAATTAATTTAATTATTAAAAAAGGGAGCCTAGCTCCCTTTTTTCTTGGCTCTAATAGTATCAAACCAAATCAATTTGATACTTTCGACCAATCTTAGACCAATCAGCTGCTTCTTTTTCTAGACCAAACTGAGTAAGCGGATTTTTCTCTGCCCACTTTTTGGGTATTGTCAGAATAAATCCATTATCAGATTCTTTAATAGAAATATCAGTAAGAACTTCATCATCACGTCTTCTGCAGATAACATGAGCCAACCTCATGCAGAAAAGCATACGCCAATCAATATAGGTAGAGGTAACTGCAATTTTTCCTAATTTACCCGTATGCCCCAATAGCAAAGCAGCTAATCTAGCCTGATCTAACCTTGAAAAACCTGGCATATCTGCATGTGAGGCAATATATGCAGAATGTTTATGGTAACCATTATGAGAAATACTAAAACCAATCTCATGCAACTTTGCAGCCCAGGAAAGAATATGAATGTTGTCTTTTCTATTTTCGTTTTTGGGCTTAGGTAATTGATTTAAAAAGTAGACTGCTGCCTCACTAACACGCGAAGCTTGAGATCGATCTACGCCATAACGTTGCATGAATTGCTCAACTGTTACAAAACGCATGTCATGGTGTTGGGCTCTACCCATAAGGTCATAGAGAACACCCAAGCGCAAGGCAGCCTCAGTAACATCCATTCGCTCTATTTCTAGCTCATCGAATGCTGCCAACATGATGGCTAAGCCACCCGGTAATACTGGCTTTCGATCAGACTTTAGACCAATCAATTGCGATTTATCAATATACTCATTAGCGATCAGAGCCTTCTTGAGCTGATGAAGACCCTCACGCGTTATAACGCCACCGCCACCATTGATTGGTAAATCATGAGGCGTACCGTCAAAACCATTTTGAGCTATTAATTCAGCGATAGCGCGAGCAGTTCCAGAAGATCCAATCGACTGCTTCCAACCTAACTTTCTAAATTGAGAAGATATGGCTTGAATTTCTCGTCGCGCAGCAGTCTGTGCTTGTTTGAAATTGTAGGCGTCAACCAAACCATCAGGGAAGTATTGCTGACTATAGGATACGCAGCCTATATATAGGGACTCCAATAATTTAGGCTCGTAGCCGTCGCCAATAATAAATTCAGTTGAACCGCCACCAATATCAAGGACAAATCTCCTACCGTCACAAGTTGGCGCATCATGTGAGGCACCAATATAAATCAAACGGGCCTCTTCTCGACCTGCAACAACCTCGATGGGAAACCCTAATAATTTCTCTGCTTCTTTGATAAAAACATCAGCATTACGAGCAACTCTTAATGTATTGGTTGCCACGGCTCGAACTTGTTTGGCATCAAAATTTTTCAGACGATCGCCAAAACGATGAATCGCCTTTAATCCTCTAGCAATTGACTTTTCATCTAAATTTTTATCCTTGGTCAAGCCTTCAGCTAGCCTGACTGAATCCCTGAGAGTATCAATAGCCTGAACCTGAGTCCCGGAAGGAGACTGCACCACTTTTGCGATAACCATTCGGAAACTATTAGAACCAAGATCAACTGCGGCAACTAGGCCCTCGGGAATTGGCGAGATTTGAGATAAAGGTGATGACACGTTAATTGACTACTTATATGAGTTAAGGTTTGTTATAGCTAGATTATGACTTTATTGTGACAAAGTCATTACAAAATAGATTCATGTAACTGTCATATTAATGTCACAGAGGTTTGCCACACTTACAGTATGCAAACAAAAACACCATTACTCAACAGAGAACTAGGCGCACTTGAGTTTAATTCAAGAGTATTAGCTCAAGCAGAAAATCCTAAAACACCTCTATTAGAGAGATTGAGATTTGTTTGTATTGTTTCATCGAATATGGATGAGTTTTTTGAAATCAGAATGTCTGGCATCAAAGAACAATTAAAAAGCAACCCAAAGAACACAACACCTGACGGTTTGTTGATCACAGATGCCTACAACATCATTACGCAACAAGCGCATGACTTAGTGGCAAGAAAATATCGACTGCTGCAAGAGGAAATAATTCCTAAGCTTGATAAAGAGGGGGTCACTTTCCACTTGGCTGATGCATGGACTAGTCGACAAAAGGCATGGGCAAAAGAGTTCTTTCACAAAGAACTAGTGCCACTCTTAACACCAATTGCACTAGATCCTGCACACCCATTCCCAAAGGTTATCAATAAAAGTTTGAACTTTTTTGTAACTTTAGAAGGTGAGGATTCTTTTGGTAGAAAGCCAAGCTTGGCTGTTGTACAAGCACCCCGCTCACTACCAAGGGTTGTTCCAATGCCAAAGCATTTATGCGATCAGCCTTATGGATTTGTATTGCTATCTTCCTTTATGCAAGCTTTTGTTCCAGAATTATTTCAAGGGATGACAGTTACTGGTTGCCATCAATTTAGAGTCACAAGAAACTCAGATTTATTTGTATCCGAGGACGACATTACAGATTTGAGAGAGGCCCTTCAGGGAGAGCTGCCCACTAGACATCTAGGCGACGCTGTACGACTTGAAATAACGGCTGACATGCCGGAAAAGCTAAGAAAATACCTTCTAAAAGCTGAAAAACTTGATCGTGCTGATTGCTATCAAGTCAATGGTCCTGTTAATTTGGTGAGGTTAGTCCAAATCCCAGATTTAGTAGATATTCCAAAGTTTAAATTCAATGATCACCGCGCAACTCAATCTGTTGAATTAGGTAACGGCGAAAGTTTGCTAGATAAGATCAGTCAAGAAGATATCTTATTACACCACCCCTACCAAAGCTTCGACCCTGTTTTAAAAATGCTCAAGGAAGCAGCTAGAGACCCCAATGTTCTAGCTATCAAGCAAACGGTATACCGAACTGGAGAGCAATCCCTAGTGATGGACGCTCTCATGGAAGCTGCCAGAAATGGTAAGGAAGTGACAGTTGTTGTGGAACTTTTAGCGCGATTTGACGAGCAAACCAATATTGGTTGGGCAGCCAAACTTGAAGCTGTCGGGGCTCATGTGGTTTATGGTGTGGTGGGTCACAAGTGTCACGCTAAGATGCTTTTAGTGGTTCGCAAAGAGACCATTCCAGCAGAAGGTAGACGCAAAGCTAAAACCATTCTTAAACGATATGCCCACCTTGGTACAGGTAACTACCACCCAAGAACTGCTCGCTTATATAGCGACTTTGGATTAATGACATCTAATCCAGAAATTTGCGAAGATATGCACCATGTATTTATGCAATTAACTGGCACGGGTGGACGAGTGCCTCTAAAACACCTCTGGCAATCACCTTTTACGATGCATGAGGAATTAATTAAACACATTAGAGCTGAAGCAAGGGCTGCAAAAGCTGGGCGCAAAGCCAGAATTATGGCCAAGATGAATGCCTTACTTGAACCAACAATCATTCAAGAGCTTTATAAAGCCTCCCAAGCAGGCGTAAAAATTGATTTAATCATTCGTGGTGTATGCGCACTTCAACCAGGTGTTCCTGGTCTCTCAGAAAATATTAAAGTACGTTCAATTATTGGTAGATTCTTAGAGCATCATCGAATCTATTACTTTTATGCTGATGGCAAAGAAACTCTTTATCTTTCATCAGCAGATTGGATGGATAGAAACTTATTCAGACGTGTTGAAGTTGCTTTCCCAGTCCTTGATAAAAAACTCAAGGCCCGGGTTATCAAGGAAGGCTTCCAGATGTTATTGAAAGATAACGCCACGGCATGGCTCATGAATGGTCAAGGGCAATACCAGCAAATTAAAACAAGAACTGGGGCGACCCCTTATGTGGGCCAGAAAGAATTGGTTGAACTACTTTGCCCTTAAGCAATTCTTTGCTTAGGAAATAAAAGGTAAAAACGGCTACCTAGCCCAACCGTTGATTCAATTTTTAGCTCACCGTGATGGCGATTGATCACATGTTTAACAATGGCCATACCTAACCCTGTGCCACCCGTTTCTCTAGAACGACTGCGATCAACACGATAGAAACGCTCCGTCAAACGAGGAATATGCTCGGCTGCAATACCCGGACCAGTATCGGCAACACACAACTGGATACCCTCTTGAGTTTCTTGCCAAATGACTTCAATCTTCCCACCGGCAGGCGTATATCGAATAGCGTTAGACACCAAATTACCAAAGGCGGAATACAACTCCATATCATCACCCAAAACATTTTTCTCAGTCTGAGATTGAAAGTTGATTTGATGCTTCCCTTGAGATAAACCTTCAGCATCAAGTTTTAAACGGGCCAACATATTAGGCATATTCACAACTTGAGATACAGGTGGCTCTGGGTTACCCTCTAACTTAGCCAAGGTTAATAAATCTTCAACCAGAGTTTTCATTCTTCCAGTTTGAACGGACATCATTTCTAGATACTTATCTCGATCGTCTTGATTAAGCTCTAACTCCCGAACTGTTTCTAAAAATCCAGCCAATACTGTTAGAGGTGTTTTTAACTCATGAGATACATTCGCCACAAAATCTCTTCGCATGGCATCTGATTTTTCAATCTGAGAAATATCTTGAGATAAAACTAATTTTTGCTTATCCCCATAAGGAAAGATCTGAACCTCTAAGGAAAACTGTTCAAAATTACCCATTCCAGTAAGCTTTACCGGCTCACGGTAGTTTTGACGAACAATGTATTGAACAAAAGCAGGCTTTCTTAAGATATGGGTAATCCGTTGCATCGCATCACGTCTAGGATTGATACCAAAATGCTTTCCAGCAATGGCATTGCACCATTCAATTTGATCATCTTCATTAAGCATCACAACGCCATTTGGTGAAGCTTGTATCGCCTGAATAAAACGCTGATGTTGTTGCTCAACTTCGATAACTTGATCTCTCCACCCCTTTACCAATTTGTGCAAGCGGTAATAAATTTCCCCCCAAATACCTAGGGCACCAGGAACTTCACCGTAACTTGGGGAGAGCAATAATTGGGTTAATTTTGATGCATGCCATAGCTGGTGAACCAAAAGTATCGCTAAGCAAGCAACCGCACTCATCCATCCGGTAAGAGCTGAAAAAGCAAGACTCATAACCCAAGAAATAATGAGGGTAATCAGGAAAATGACAATTAATCTGGTTCGCAATGACAACATAGGTGGAATCTTACCAAGCCTTTTGATGAATCGATTATTTAATTATTTAATCTGTCAAAAAATATTCATTAATTTGTCAAATTTGATCGTTAATCTAGCGCCAGAAACTAATCATCTCCATGCCTAGAAATATTTCCACCTTAACTACTAGCGAGTACTCAGCAAGCTCATCACACATAAAGAGCTCACTGATTTATAACTTTCTAAAAACTAGCGCATCTTATTTGGAACTTGAATTGATTGATAGCTCGACTCAATTCTTAGAAAAAATGAATCCTAGACAACCTGAATCCTACAAAATCTCTAGCAACCCACATAAGTCCAATAAAGGCATCTATAGAGCATTTAAGGCTACGATCAACTCATGTCAGGGCATCATCTACGCCATCAAAGAGGAAAGTGCATTTAGGCAAGAATTAGGCTTAGCTTTGATTCTGATACCGCTCGCATGCTATTTGGACATCAGTTTCATAGAAAAGTTACTGCTAATTAATTCTGTTTTATTAGTTTTAGCTCTTGAGCTTATTAATTCAGGTATTGAAGCTGCTATTGATAGAGTTTCTTATGAATTTCACGATCTATCCAAGAGAGCTAAGGATTTTGGAAGTGCTGCCGTAATGGTGGCTATCATCATTTGCAGCATCACTTGGTGGTTCATTCTTCAGAACCACCTAAGTATCTGAACATTTAAACAATCGGTGTTTTAGTCAAACGGTAACCACTACCACGGACAGTTTCAATGAGGTTTTGACAGTTTGTTGGCGCCAGCGAAGCTCTCAAGCGCTTAATATGCACATCGACAGTACGCTCCTCAACAAAAACATGATCACCCCATACTTTATCTAGTAACTGCCCACGAGAATGGACACGCTCAGGATGCGTCATTAAAAAATGTAGCAATCTAAATTCAGTGGGGCCTAAATCAATCAACATCTCATTAATGCCATCAACAGCCATGACACGATGCGCTACTGGATCTAGACGCAAACTGTTAATCTGGACAACCTCATCAGCCAATTGAGGTGAGCGCCGTCTTAGAACAGCTCTAATCCTAGCTACCAACTCCTTTGGGGAAAATGGCTTTGTGACATAGTCATCAGCACCAGCCTCAAGTCCAGCTATCTTATCCATCTCCTCACTTCGAGCCGTCAATAAAATAATCGGAATATCTTTGGTGCGCTCATTAGATCTCAACTCTTTAGCAAACTGAACTCCAGATTTGCCAGGGAGCATCCAATCCAATACAACTAGATCTGGAAGAACCTCTTTCATCAATTGAGAGGCTTGCTCAGTTTGAAATGCCCTTACAGGCACAAATCCAGCATGAGTCAAATTAACTGCAATTAACTCTGCAATAGAGGGTTCATCTTCAACGATCAAGATACTACTTGCCATATATTAGCTATTCGCCTCTTGCGTCAGTTGCTCATGAGGCAAATGTCTCACGTCTGTACCTTTAACGATATAAATGACAAATTCAGCAATGTTTTTAGCATGGTCGCCAATGCGTTCAACAGCTTTTGCAATTGACAACATATCCAAACCTACAGAGATTGTTCTTGGATCTTCAGCCATATAACTTGTTAACTTACGCACAAAGGCTCTGAATTCTTCGTCAATTTGCTTATCTTCATTAACCACTTCAGCAGCAGCTTTAGTATCAAGTCGAGCAAAGCAATCCAAACTGCGGCGTAGCAATGAGACAGCCATCTGACCAGAAAGTCTGATCTCAGCAGTATTAATGCTGTGAGATGCGCTATCTTCAAGGATGTGTTTAGTTCTTCTAGCAATACGATCAGCTTCATCACCAGCTCTCTCTAGATTGGTAATGGCTTTTGATACTGCCATCACTAAGCGTAAATCTCGCGCTGTTGGCTGACGACGCGCAATCAATTCTGTACATGCTGAGTCGATCATGATTTCAAAATCATTGACTTCACGCTCGCGATCCATCACCTGATCGGCAAGCTCTGCATCTAACTGTGAAAAGGCACGCATAGCAACAGAAACTTGGGATTCAACTAAGCCGCCCATTTCCAAAAGCTTGCCACATACTGAATTTAAATCAGCGTCAAATTGTGAGGATAAGTGTTTATCTGGCATTTCTATCTCCTAATTCTTTTTACTTAACCAAAACGGCCAGTAATGTAATCTTCTGTTTCTTTACGTTTTGGCTTAATGAACAATTCATCAGTTTTACCAAACTCAACCATTTCGCCCAAGTACATATAAGCCGTAAAATCTGACACACGAGCAGCTTGTTGCATATTGTGTGTGACTATAGCTATCGTATAGTCTTTTTTAAGCTCATGAACCAATTCCTCTACTTTCGCTGTGGATATTGGATCTAATGCAGATGTCGGCTCATCTAGTAACAAAATGGATGGCTTAACAGCCACACCGCGAGCAATACATAATCGTTGCTGCTGACCACCTGATAGCGATAGACCACTTTGATTAAGCTTGTCTTTAACTTCTCCCCATAGGGCAGCTTTAGTTAAGGACCACTCTACCCGCTCATCCATTTCTGCACGAGACAAAGATTCATATAACTTCACGCCAAAAGCAATGTTGTCATAAATAGACATTGGGAAAGGTGTTGGCTTTTGGAAAATCATACCAATACGTGAACGAAGTAAATTCAAATCTTGCTTAGGGTCCAAAATATTTTGGCCATAGAAATTAATTTCACCTTCAGCACGCTGACCAGGATATAGGTCATACATACGATTTAAAGTTCTGAGTAAGGTGGATTTTCCACAACCAGATGGGCCAATAAAAGCCGTGACATGTTTCTCAGCAATATCGAGATTAATATTCTTTAGCCCCTGAAAAGTACCGTAATAAAAATTAAGGCTCTTAACCTCAAGGGCATTTTTAAGTCCACCAGCTTGATTAGTATTTGTTTCAGTCATGATATTTCCTTGAATTGTTTCGGCATCAAAAATAGTTCTCATTATTTGATTAACCTTGAACCTTTTCCCTAAAAACTACTCGAGTCAAAATATTCAGACCCAAAACCACAAATGTAATTAACAATGCAGCACCCCAAGCTAAATCTACCCAATTGTCATAAGGACTCATTGCGAATTGGAAGATGACAACTGGTAAGTTAGCCATCGGCGCATTCATATTGGTTGAGAAGAATTGATTATTTAGGGCTGTAAATAGCAAAGGAGCAGTTTCTCCACTTACCCGAGCTAAAGATAATAGGATGCCAGTGATCACACCACTCTTAGCGGCTCTCAAGGTAACTGTGAAAGCAACCTTCCACTTTGGAGCACCTAAGGCGTAAGCAGCTTCTCGCAAGCTACCAGGTACTAACTGCAACATATTCTCTGTTGTTCTAACTACAACCGGTATTGCAATTAAAGCTAAAGCAATTGTGCCTGCCCAACCAGAAAAATGTCTGACCTGAGCAACCAACACTGCATAGATAAATAAACCAATCACAATAGATGGTGCTGACAACATGATGTCATTAACAAATCGAGTCACAGCAGCAATTTTGCTTTTCGCACCATACTCAGATAAATAAATACCTGCCATCACGCCAATTGGCGTACTAATCAAAGTACAGCTCGAAACAATTAACAAGCTACCCACAATGGCATTGGCTAAACCACCACCATCAGAACCAGGTGCTGGAGTACTTTGAGTAAACATATTTAAATTAATGGCTGAAAAGCCCTTGATAAATAAAATACTCAAAATCCAAAGTAAAAAAACCATACCAAGAATCATGGCGCCCATGGATAAGGCAAGGCCAATCCAATTACTGCGTTTGCGCTTAGCGTAGATACTTTGATTGAAATTAGAATTGTTCATCATGTTTTTTTACCCTGACCGGCTTCCATACGCGCCAACATGATTTTGGCTAATGCCAAAACAACAAATGTGATGACGAATAAAGCAAGACCTAATGCAAATAATGATGAGTAATGCAATCCAGGCTCAGCTTCACCAAACTCATTGGCTAATGTAGAGGCAATCGAATTTCCTGGAGAAAATAATGATGCGCTTAACTTGTGTGCATTTCCAATCACAAAAGTTACAGCCATCGTCTCGCCTAAAGCCCTACCTAAACCCAACATAATTCCACCAATGACACCTGTCTTTGTGTATGGCAAAACAATCTTGTTAACCACTTCCCAAGTCGTGCAGCCAATACCGTAGGCGGACTCTTTAAGAACTGGCGGTACAACCTCAAAAACATCACGCATCACAGAAGCGATAAACGGAAGAATCATCATGGCCAAAATCAATCCAGCACACAAGATACCAATGCCGTTAAACGCACCAGAAAATAAATAACTCAGGCCAGGAATGTGGCCAAAAGTGGCAGCCAGTGCGGGCTGAATATATTCAGCAAACAATGGGGCAAAAATAAATAAGCCGAACATGCCATAAATAATAGATGGCACAGCAGCTAATAACTCAACAGCAGTTCCTAAGGGCCTTCTAAGCTTTGCAGGACATGTTTCAGTTAGAAAAACTGCAACACCAAAACTCAATGGCACGGCTATCAAAAGCGCAATAAAGGCTGTAACGACTGTTCCAAACACAGCAATCAGACCACCAAATTGACCATTGATAATGTCCCATTCAATAGTAAAAAAGAAGCCTAATCCAAATTCGCGTAATGCAGGCCAAGCATTAATCACCAAAGAAATGATGATGCCGATCAGAGCTATCAAAACTGAGAGCGCAAAAAATAATGTTGTCTTATGAAAAATAAAATCCTGAAGTCTTTGTAGCTTCAGAATTTTTTCAGCCTGCGGCGTTAACATGTCAGAAGACTGACTGGTATTCATAGTAATCCTAGCGTTAGAACCACAGCTCGCACATCACGAACTGTGGTCATCTTACTCATTTAATACTCAAATACAACTTATTACTTCGTATTGATTTTTGTCCAAACGTTTTTACGAATGAACTCAGTTGTTGCGTCAGGCATTGGTACGTAATCTAAGTCAGCTGCCATCTTCTTGCCTTCTTTGAAAGCAAAGTCAAAGAACTTGATCACTTCAGCAGCATTAGCCTTGTTTTCTGGGGTCTTGTACATCAAGATAAATGATGCGCCAGTGATTGGCCATGACTTTGCACCTGGTGCATTCGTAATGAATGTACCCATACCTGGAACCTTTGACCAATCTGTACCAGCTGCAGCAGCTGCGAAAGTGTCATCATCTGGAGCTACAAATTGACCAGCTTGGTTTTTGATCTGCAAGAAAGTCATGTTGTTTTTCTTAGTGTAAGCATACTCAACATAACCGATTGAGTTCTTTACACGGTTCACGTTAGCAGCAACACCTTCGTTACCTTTACCGCCAATTGAAGAAGCAGCAGGCCATTTAACAGCAGCACCAGAACCAACTGTTTCTTTCCACTTTGGACTTACTTTAGCTAAGTAATCAGTGAAGATTGCAGTTGTGCCTGAGCCATCAGCACGGTGAACAATAGTAATGTTGGCATCAGGCAACTTAACACCTGGATTCAACGCAGCAATTTGCTTGTCATTCCAGTTAACAATAGAGCCCATAAAAATTTGAGCCAACACATCACCAGAAACTTTTACTTGACCTGGTTTGATACCTTCGATGTTAACTACTGGAACAACGCCACCAATAATTGCTGGGAATTGAACCAAACCATCTTTTTCTAAATCTTCAAATTTAACCGGAGCATCTGAAGCACCAAAGTCTACTGTTTTGGCTTTGATCTGCTTAATACCACCAGAAGAACCGATTGATTGATAGTTCAAGCCATTTTGTGTTTTAGCTTTGTATGCTTCTGCCCATTTAGCATAAATTGGGTATGGGAAGGTAGCACCTGCTCCCGTAATATCTGCAGCAATAGCTGTTGTGAGTGTTGATAGAGCAACAACACCGGCTACTAATGTCTTTGTAAATAAAGCTTTCATGTATTTTCCTCATTCAATGACGCACATTGCGACATGTAGAAAGATACCTTGGCTTTATGAAAGTTTTGTGACATTCATAATTAATGCATAAAAATTCATCCGCATTAATAATTATTGTTATAAATCAAATACTTAATAAATTAAAAACTTACAAAAAAACTAGAATTAACTCTTGAATTTGTTCAAAATTAGTTATTTTTGCAATACCAACCCTTAGATTGATTCACTACTTTTACAACCAATAGCATCACCGGCACCTCAATCAAAACTCCTACTACAGTAGCCAAGGCTGCGCCTGAATGAAAACCAAACAAACTAATAGCTGCTGCCACCGCTAATTCAAAGAAGTTCGAGGCTCCAATGAGGGCCGAAGGACATGCCACACTATGCTTCTCACCAAAATGTCTATTAAGTAAATAAGCCAATGAGGAGTTAAAAAATACCTGAATCAAAATCGGCACTGCTAACAATGCAATTACCAACGGTTGTTGAATGATTGCCTCGCCCTGGAATGCAAACAAAAGAATTAACGTGACCAATAAAGCTGAAATTGACCAAGGTCCAATTTTTTTCATGGCGGCATCAAAAGCACTTTGACTCTTAGATAATAAATAACAACGCCACACTTGAGAAATAATGACCGGAATCACGATATATAAAACAACCGAGGTCACTAAGGTGTCCCAAGGAACAGTAATAGCAGACATGCCTAATAAAAAAGCAACTAATGGCGCAAATGCAAAAACCATAATTGCATCGTTCAATGCCACTTGTGAGAGCGTGAACAGTGGATCACCATTGGTTAAACGACTCCAAACAAATACCATTGCAGTGCAAGGTGCTGCGGCCAAAAGAATCAATCCAGCAACATAACTATCAATCTGATCGGCAGGCAAGTAAGGTGCAAACCATTGACGAATAAATAGCCAAGCCAAGAAAGCCATTGAGAATGGTTTTACAAACCAATTAATAAAAAGAGTAATGCCAATGCCCCGAATATGATTTTTCACTTGATGCATGGCCTTGAAGTCAACCTTCACAAGCATCGGAATAATCATGACCCAAATTAAAAATCCAACAGGAATATTGACCTGAGCAAACTCAATTCGGCCAATTGCTTGGAATGCATCAGGAAACAATTGCCCCGCTCCAATACCAGCCAAGATACATAAAAAAACCCAAAGGGTCAGATACCGCTCAAAAATATTCATCGTGCCTACTTATTAGGATATTTAATTTAAATTAAGGAATTCTTTTTAACTCTGCTTGAATACTTAAGGCATCCAATTTTTCTATTGGCATGGCCGCCAAAATATCAATTCTTTTTCTTAAACCAACCATAACTTCTCTAAAAGCTTGTCTTTTATCTTCATCTGTTCCTGATACTTGCGAAGGATCGGGGTAGCCCCAATGAGCTGTAGCTGGCTTACCTGGCCAAAATGGGCATTGCTCACCAGCGGCGTTATCACAGACCGTAATGATGAAGTCCATTTGAGGGGCATCAGGGGCTCCATACTCATTCCAACTCTTTGAGCGAAGATTTTCTTTTGGGTACCCCATTTCTTGAGCCAAATCAGCAGCGAATGGATTAACGCTACTACCAGGAGTTGAGCCTGCTGAATAACCCACAAATCTTCCACTTTCATGTGTTGAAGCAATCGCCTCACCCAACACAGAACGAGCCGAGTTGTGAGTGCACAAAAAAAGGATATTGTATTTTTTCATACTGATTTTTCTATAAACTTTGATGGGACTTTAGTGGTGCATGATTGGCCACCACAGCAATTAAAAAGCAGAAAATCCATTAAATTTTCAACCTGTGAAGCGTTGGGTCTGTAGATTAAGTTTCTACTTTGACGTTCAACTAAGATTAAGTTGGCCTGGTACAACTCTTTCAAATGAAATGAAAGTGTTGCTGCCGGTATACCAAGACTTTCCTTAATGTCAGAGGGAGTTACCCCCTCAACACCTCGTTGAACTATTAGGCGAAATATATTTAACCTAGACTCTTGACCCAAGGCTAAAAAGGCTTGAACTGCATCAATGTTTTTCATAATTCCATGATAATGGAATTATGTGACAGTTTCATGACTATCTAATGAGGTTTATGAATCTTTTGTGACTTGCCTTTTTTATCTTGTAATAAATTAATTGATGCATGAAACTCTCCGCGACTAAAGGAGTTCACATGTACACGTATGAAGATGCTGTAAAACAATTACAGGAAACAGGCTCAATTGGTTTAATCAATTTTAAAGAATTGGCCTATGATGATCTCGAAGAGCTCTTAGAAGAGATCAAAAAGTGGTGTGTTTATGCCAATGGCAACAAAGAAAAATTAGAGAAGAAATCTAAGAAAAAAGATAAAAAGAAAAAGAAAAAATAAACTTTCATTGTTAAGAGATTAGCGTCTTAAGCCAGTTCACTGAACTGGCTTATTTTTTTGAGCTCAGATACTACGCCGCTAACTGAAATCGAATCGTAACCGATAATCCCCTTAATTCAGGGGCTTTACAGACATGGATGGCTAGACCATCAACATCTGCGATCTTTTTGATAATGGACCAGCCCAAACCGGTGCCAGAGGTATCAGATGAACTCATTCTCAAGAAACGCTCGCCCAAACGCTTAACTTCAACATCCGAGAGACCAGGTCCACTGTCTTCAATAGTCAGATAAACAGCGTCATGCTTTTGATTAATCGATATATCAATCTTGCCTTTGATTGGTGAGTAACGAATAGCGTTATCTAAAAGATTTCTAAGCAAGATGCCCAAGAGGTCTTCATTAGCTGACACATGAAAACCACCCTCTTCTAATAGTTCAATCGTTTGGTATTTTTCATCAACCAAGTGGTAAGTGTTGGCAATTTGCTTTCTGACAAATTCAGATAGGTTGAACTCTGTCTTAACAAACGGATTAGTCGCACTCTCTAATCTAGCCAAAGCTAAAAGCTGCTCAATCACGCGACTTGAACGATCACAACTTTCAATCAGGTTATTAATAGAATCTTGATTAAGTACTTTGTCAAACTTTAAAACTTCAGCTTGAGTTCTGATGGCAGCCAGAGGAGTTCTTAGTTCATGAGCGGCATCCGAGGTAAATCTCTTTTCTTGCTCCAGAACATGCCCCATTTTCATAAGCAAAGTATTGAGCTCACCTAATACTGGAACCAACTCTTTAGGCAAAGCATCCACTTGAATAGGTTCTAATGAATTAACTGATCTATCAGAAATGGCAGCACTTAATTTTTGCAGTGAACGGTTTGACCAAACAATCACACCGGAAACAATAATAGCTAATATAGGCAATCCCACGAGCATTGGCCAAATGAGACCCCAAAGTAAATCAAGCAATAACTCTTCTTTTTCATGGGTCAATTTATAAAGACTCATTCGGTTAGATGCTAACTTATCAAAGATTTCTTCTAACTCACTTTTTGCGTCTAACCAAACGAATAAAGCGGTAATGCTCCATATGAGAAAAATGCTACCTAATATCCAAATGAGTAGGCGTGTTCTTAATGAAAATGAATGGGATTTCATGCGTTCGCCTTGAATTGATAACCAATACCTCTGATGGTATGAATGTATCCATTTCCAATCTTTTTACGGATATTGTGGATGTGGACTTCTATGGCATTACTTTCGACTTCATGGCCCCAGCTATAGAGTTGTTGCTCTAACTGAGACTTGGTCATGACTCGATTGGCTGATGTCATCAAGACATGTAATAGAGCAAATTCTTTTTTAGAGACGCTGATCAATTGACCTGACAAGTAAACTTCATAAGTTACAGGATTAAGACTTAACTCACCGGCCGTGAGCTGGTTATGAATTAAGCCCTCAGATCTTCTGATTAATGCTCTCAGCTTAGCAACCAGCACTTGAAGTGCCACAGGCTTAATGACATAGTCATCACCACCCAAATCAAGTCCTTGAGTGATACTTTCAACACCGTCTTGAGCCGTTAATACCAATATGGGTATTTTGATTCCTTGAGAGCGTAGCTCTTGCAGAACTTCAAAACCAGTTTTAAGCGGCAAACCAATATCCAATACCAAAGCAGCATATTGGGTGGACTTTGATTCATAGATGGCGGCTTGCCCATCACGCACCCAATCAACCTGAAAGCCATCATGAGCTAGGCCAGCTTTTAGGGCTTCGCCTAGGTTTTTATCGTCTTCAGCTAATAGGATGCGCATTTTTATAGTTTAATTTGAATGACCCAGAAATAAGTAACCGCCAGAATAATTAATGCCGCCATCCATTTATATGGTCTAGATCTTTCAATCGTTCCCGCCACTCTTTTGGCTGCCCCAGTTTGCTCCGCACTCATGGCAAGCTTCACTTTTTGAATCACGGCATTGATAACCACCCCACCGATATGAATACACACAATTGCAATTAAAAGATTGCCTAAGGTTTCATGTAAGTCTTCAAATAAGTCAGGGCCCAACTCTTCATAAACAATGTAGCCACTGATAGTCACCATCAGGATCACGGCTAATAGCAAATAGGCTGCCAAAAATCCAATCGCATGAAATCCTATAAATGCTTGTGGCTCAGCAGTAAAAAGTGACTTGAGATATTCAATGACTTTTTTAATTCTGGGATAGATCGAATTAAATCGTGCGTATTTACCACCAATAAATCCCCATACGAGACGAAACGCAACTAAGCCAAACATGGTGTAACCCATTGTGACATGTAAGAGCCGATACTTTTCACTGTCTTGAGTCATGACAGCTCCTACGAAACAGATAGCTAATAACCAATGCGATACCATCACTGCAGCATCCCAGGACATCATTCTTTTAGAGAGTTGAGCAATCATTTTGGCACCCTCACATAGTCATCATCATATTGGCCTTTGTCAGCCGTTGTGTGACAGGCCATGCAATTGGATTTACTTTTCACTTTAGGATTTTTCCAAGTTTCATTAGAAACTTTTTTATGTTTCCCAATAAACCAATCCGACTCAGTCATGCGGTCATTCGGCGGCGCGCCATTGACACGCTTATATGTGCCAGCGTACTGAAACAACCACTGACTCACTTCTTTAACTGACTGAGGATCTAAAGATGCATCAGTACCATAGTGTTTATCCAAGGTACCCATGATTCTTCCCCAAGAATCTTTTGACAGGAAACCTGGGGCATAGAGCATGTGGCAACTCGCACACTCGCTTTTTACTTTTTCAGGAATTTTGAGAGGCAGCATATTGCCATCTGCCAAAGCAATCGAAGATACCAGAGCTAGCAAGCAGATTGAAATGATATTTTTCATTATGAGCCTTCTTTATTTTTTTAGATTATTTAGATAAGCCATCACATCAGCTTTTTCTAAAGGACTGCACTCTCTAGCCAAGACATCATTACAATTGCGCTTAAACCATTTACTAACCTTGGCTTCATCTGTAAATCTTTTGGCGTTATAGGATGGGGCTAAAGGCGCGATTGTTTTATCTGTTGATGCGTGCTTACCATCGCTTGTAGGGGGAGCATTATGGCAAGTAGCGCAACTCCATTCTTTGCCGTGCTTAGAGGTGAAAAATTTTTCACCTCTGGCGCTCGAGGCACTTTGCTTTGCTTCATCGCTATATTGTTTTTGAAATCCTTGAGCATCTAAAGCCCAAGTGACTGGCATAGCCAAACCTAAACTTAGCAAGATCATGGCTCGCGCGGTAATCGCGCTTAATTTTCTTGATTTCATGGGACTTCCCTCACCAAATTAACTTTTCTATATCGTTAATGTAAGAGTCTGATATTAAGAAACCCTTAAGGCAGCCCAATTAATAAGAAATCCTTTAGAAATCAATGCATCCCCGTCAAATATAAGATAATGGACTAACTTTGTATAAATAATTAAATTAACTTTTACCCCCCCTCGATGCACTCTTACAAAAAAATAATCACGTATTTCTGTCTGCTGATGCCTCAAATAGCACTGGCTATTGATTTACATCCCGATGACATCATTGCCCCACCTCCAGGCATTGAACAAATTCAGGTTAATTACCAGCGCAGCGAGCGAGGCGATTACTATGTAAATGGAAACAAGCTATCTACAGGCGGGGAACTTAACAATACTCAAACACAGCTCAAATATGGTCGTTCATTTGAACTGAATACCCTACCGGCTTATTTTTACATTCAAGCGCCATTAACTGAAATATCAACTTTAGGGTCACTAAGTGCCTACTCAAGTAACTCTGGTGCCGGTGACACAACACTTGCTTTTGCCTTATGGCCTTACGCCAACAAAGAAGCTGAAAAATATATCGGTGTTGCGTCTTACTTAACAATTCCAACGGGCAGTTACGATAGCCAAAAAAAGTTCAATGCTGGTGATAACCGTTATAAATTTGCACTTCAGGCAGGCTACGAGCAATCCATATCCAAGAATGTCAATTGGATGTCTGCGTTTGATACTGTTTGGTTTGGAGAAAATGATGATCACGCCACCACTCACAAATCATTGAAGCAAAAAGCTCTCTATAGCGCTCAAACAGCATTCATCTATAAATTCAACTCTACCTACACTGCATCTGCTGGCTACTTTTATAGCGTAGGTGGTGTCACAAGCCTCAATGGCGCAGACCAAGGAGACATGACTCAGAGTCACCGCTACCAAATTAGCGGAGTAGCCACACTTCCAATCGGCCGCCTAACCTTGCAATATGGCCAAGAAATAAGTACTAAAAATGGCTTCATCGAAGATGCTCGCTGGATCCTGAGATATAGCAAATACTTTAAATAATAAAAAGCTGCTGATCAGCGGCTATTTTCTTGTTTACAGATTAGTTGATTTTAGAACTTCGTTTAGATCTTAGTTTGAAACTTAGTTCAGGATTTAGTCGTGCTTCTCCACCTCACCTGAGGGGAACCTATGAGAGGCATAACGAACAACTGCATTAGCAATAGCCAACAATAAGATCGTTCCGCCTAAAACCAAAATTTGCATGCTAGCACTGTGATCAACATTCACCAAGTCAATAATAAGACGTGTAACTGCAGTAATCGCTACGTAGATCAAAAAACGAACAGGCATATGATTGGTCTTGAAATAAATACCTACCATCGCACCAATCTCAAGGTAAATAAATAACAAGAGTAAATCTTCTACGCCAGCATGAGACTTACCCATAATATTTAAGAAAGTTGTTACACCTGACCAAACTGTTGCAGCACCAATTGCAAATAAAGCAATTAAGTGAAAAATTGTGACGCAAGCATTCCCCAATGGGTTAACCATTGCCTCAATACGTTTATCAATAGGTAATTCAGTTTTATTGTTATCTGTCATTGGCTCTAGATTAAACTCTAAGTTTAAAGGGGTTATTCTATATGGCTTCTGGGTTAAATGCTTTTTTAGTCCAATAAACCCACTTAGCCAATTTTCATATCTATCAATTATTCCTAATTATGGCTTTCACCTAGATGTAATTAAAAAGCAAGAAATGAAGTTAATCATTCCCATATCAATTGATAAAGGAAAAATAAATGAAAAAATTACTAACGTTAGTATTACTTGCACCAGGGCTGGTTTTTGCACAAACCGAACTTTTACAAATTATTGATAAAGAGAAGAAGTTCGTTGTAAATACGGAAAAAGGTCCCATCGAAATCACAAGAGTAATGACCCCTTGCGCTAAAAATAAAGGTTGGTTGCAACCTTTAATTCCAATTAAAGGAACTCATCCTGTTGATGAAATCGACGTGTTACATGCGCTAAACGATAAAGATTCAATTGTGGTTGATATGCGTGTGATTGATGACCGAGTCAAAGGAACGATTCCAGGGTCTGTCGGCATACCATATACAGAGGTTGCGATGCGTATGGGTGAGTTAGGTTGCAAGAAATTAGAAGGCAAACAGAAGTGGAACTGCAAAAATGCAAAAAAAGTTTTTGCATTCTGTAACGGCCCAGTCTGCCCTCAAAGTCCAATGGCTATGGCGGCAATGGTCCGCGATGGCTTTCCACCAGATAAGATTTATTACTACCGTGGCGGCATGCTTGATTGGGACGCACTTGGCTTAACAACAATTAAGGGTGAGTTTTAAGCAGTCTTAAGCAATAAAAGATGATGTTTAAGGGCTAGAGATATCTAGCCCTTATTTTTTCCATTTATCTAATTTATAGATAAACAGTATCTTAATAGATGGCAAATATGAGCTCGGTAATTGACTCTATTGGGTTATCCGCCAGGAGATTAACTAACCAAGAACTCAACATCATTGAAGCTTGCAGATAACTGAAATTGAACCTAATATGAACCTAAGTTTTCAAAAAACTATCATCAACAATTTAAGGGATATGTCATGTCTATTCGCGTCATTGCTCGCTTTTTTTCAAAAGACACCTCAAGAGAGGCTCTAAAGCCTTTATTGATCAATTTGGTTGAACCCATCAGGCGTGACCATGGCTGTATCAGTTGCCACTTAACTCAACATACAAGTGATTCAAATGAATTTACCTTTATTGAAGAATGGCAAGATCAAGCCTCACTAGATACCCACTTGGCAGCTAAACATATACAAGATGCAGTTATTCAAATTGATTCACATCTATCAAAGACTCTAGAACTTCACATTTATAACAATCTGTAATTTTTTGAAAATTTTTATACAAATAAAAAACCACCTTGTCGGTGGTTTTTTATTAATTAAGTAGGCATCTTACCGAATTTGGGCAAATGATCATTGGGCCTATCCCATGTTTGTGAACTGTCACAATAAATATGCATATTAGGTTTAATTTGTGAGGGCTCATCTAAACTAGCAATCCTTACAAATAACAAATCAGGAAGTACACCAACATCGCTAAATAATGGGGATCCGCAGTTGGGGCAGAAATGTCTTGTTACACCTTGGCCACTATCACCAGAAAATTTATAGGATGATGTATTACCTGTCATAGCTATATCTGAACGCTTAGCAGCGAATACTGCTGCGGAACCAGACCCGCTGGATCTTTGGCAGTCTCGACAATGACAATACACTGCCATTGATAATTCACCATTAAATTCATATTTAAAGTTGCCGCAAGCACATCCACCCATTAATTTATAGTGCGCCATATTATTTACCCTTAACAAATCGTGAATCTTAAAAAAAACCCACTCTCCTTTTCCGCAAAGAGAGTGGGCTGCACCACCGATCCCATTCCCGTATAAATGAGATCAATACCCCCTAAATCAAGGAGGTAATTGAGTGTAAGAG
Organism: Pseudomonadota bacterium; assembly: GCA_041179505.1. Taxonomy (GTDB): domain Bacteria; phylum Pseudomonadota; class Gammaproteobacteria; order Burkholderiales; family Burkholderiaceae; genus Polynucleobacter. Next base: position 47,800 of record JBEGTH010000006.1, read on the forward strand.
TGAAAACAAAAAAACGCTCTTACAAAACAATTCAATTAATTAATCTCCACCCCTCATGTATTGAACGTTAAACATGTTTGGTGGGTTTAACTTTGGATCACTAATCATCTTCAACTGAAGCGCAGTACAGTGCTGCGTTTGTGTATCTAACATTGAAGCTGTTGAATAAATAGCAATACCTGCATTTTTGTTTTGCGGAGCATGGTAAGCCGAGTCACTAAAACCAACGTCCCAACGCTTCCACAAAGCACCTTTTTTGTCGTAAATAAGGATCATTGGGAAAATAGAGGTTTGCGCATCCATATACATCACACGCTTACCAATAGGACTTGTTTTATTTGTTGGAATAGATTCAAGAACGTGAACTAAACGAGGACTCCATGGCGCATTCGCAAAGCAACCATTTTTACCGCCAAAAGTTGCCATGCCATAACCATCTGAATCCTTAGTCTCTGTATTTTTTAATTCGCTATGACGATAAAAGTGAGTCAACATCACTTTAGATTCAACATACTTCCATTCAGCATCAAGTACGCGACCGTTATATCCCTCAAAGTCTTCAATCATCAAATCAGATCCCAAGAAAGAATCTGTTGTTTGACCTGTAGGTAGACGGCGTACACGACGTTGGAAACCAAGATACAAGAATGAGTCATCTTGCTTAGTATCATCATCAAATCGTTGAATTAACAATTGTGTATTTTTTAAGTCTTGTGGAGCTAATACTTTTAAATAAATATTTCTATAGATATTTGAAGCATTAGGCTGGATATCTTCAATAGGGTTTTGGGTTGTTCTGTGCTTCAAACTAATAAAGTTGAAGTCAAATTCAACACGTTTCTCTTTCTTACCAGTCTTGTAATCAATATAAGTCCAGTAGAAAGGATAAATACGGCCGCTATCGCCCACCACTTGTGAATATTTATAATTAAACGCTAGTTTCTCACCAGCTCTAGGATCATTTTTATCTGGTTTTGCTGGAAATGGACGACCTGCTACGTAACCTTCGATAGTGCCAGGTGCAGCTCCCAATTTAACGTTAGATGCATTTTTTTGTGTTGCAGCAACGTAGTTAGGGTGCAACATCACTGAATGAGATTGCTCGGTAGATAACTCTAATGAACCATCAGACACGAGTGCAAATGTGGCTGAATCCAAATAGTCTTTAAAGGTATTAACGTTTGATTTGTTAATAACCATGCCAGGTGTAAAACCAGGAATAGTTGGCATTCCTTTTTCATAAGGATTAAAAGAAGCTTTCACATCCTCATTTGTTACTGCAAATGCCAAATTAGAAACTAATGCTAACAGCAATGTTCCCTTAATTAGTGGCTTCATAGATCCCCCTTACTTGTTGTTGATAAATTAATTTCAGAAAAAACGATCAAAATGGATTTGATTAAAAGGAACTTGATGTTTCAGCATCAAGGTTTCTTGTAAACTTTTTGTCATTGGTGGTGGTCCAGCAAAGTAAAACTCATAATCTTTAATGCCCTCCCCTAGCTTCTTTTCAACTGACTCATGCACAAAACCAAATTCACCAGACCAATTTTTTAAATTTTCTTCTGATGATTCAGAAACGACTGGATGGAAAAATATTTTTGTTCCAAACTCAGGTAAATTAGTTAATTGAGATTCAACACCCACATCTCTATAACTACGGCCACCATAGAAAAAGTGTAGGTTTTTGTTTTTCAATAAACCCTGCTCAGAAGCACCTTTAGTAATGGATACCATAGGAGCAAGACCTGAGCCTCCAGCTACACAAACAATATTTCTGGCGTTATCTCTGACATAGGCCATACCGTATGGCGCATCAATTTCAATAACATCGGCAGTTGAAATTTGATTAAAAAGAAAATCGGTGCTCTTCCCGTTTGGAACTTTTCTAATCTGAAAGCGCCATTCACCTTGAGAGTTCGCCAAATTAGACATTGAGTAGGCACGCTTAATTCCCAAATTAGGGAATGTTAGAAGTGCATACTGGCCAGGTTGAAAATTGGCTGCTTGATCTGCAATAAAAACAAACTCTTTGATGTCATGGGTAATGTCATGAGCACCTGCAAACCTTGCTTTAACCTTCTCAGTTTTTATCAAAGGTACATATTCATCAGACAATCTGGTTTTAATGGAAATGTCAGATATTGCGCGAGTTTGACATCCCAAATGAATATTTTTTCGAATATCTCTAGCTGTTAAACCTGGTGGGTTATCACATAATGATTCAACCTGCCCACACAACAACTCATATTTACAACTTCCACAAGCACCCGCATTACATTCATACGGAAATCCAAGGCCTGATCTTAGTGAGGCTAAAAGCACAGTATCATCACTGTGCTGCGCCATCACATCTTTTTCGCCGTTAATATTGATTTGATTGGATACCATCATTACGTCTTTAATCAGAATCCCAAAGATTTTCTATAAGCACGAGTTGCTGCTTTAGCATCTTCAGCGGCATCAGGAACATCAGGCATACCGCTGCAATAAGCATCAATTGCTTTGTCTGCTAATGGCTCCCATTTATTAATCCAACCCTGGATAACTGCACGGTTTGATTCATTCTCAAGCACCATCTTGACTAATTGTTCAGACCAACGACGGTGACGCATAGCATCAATCATTTCTGCATCTAACACCATTGCCAATAACTCATCGCCATTGTGTCTTGCAGAATTACTTAGATTTCTTAATAAACCTTCTTCAATAGCAGGTTTAGCCACAAGATTTAAAGCAACAAAAGCCTCGCCCCAATCCCATGTAACTAAAACCTTCTCCATGAGTTCACGATAACCCTGCCAAATTGGCTCGTTTTCCCAGTAGGCGCGTTCCTTTTTTGAAAAGCCTTTATCAGGATGCGCTAAATCCAACTCTTTGGTTCTATAAGCTGTGTGCGTTAACCAACGCAAAGAATCAGCCATCTGGAAAAAACCGCAAATAGTAATTGTGCTAGCTGGTGCAACTTGACCAAAATACGCAGAAGCCATCTGTAAAGTGTGAAATAAATAACGTGCAGGCGTATATCTCAAACCTAAAGTTCCTAACCAACCTGACTCTAAAGATTTGTTGTGCTCACGCTTAGCAAATTGATCAAATAGACTAAAAACATAAGTCTCTTGACCATCTTGCATCATGTTGTATGTTCTGTAGACAACTTCGTCCGGATCACGGAATGCATTCCAATCATCATGCTTTAAAGCGCTACCATAAGTATTCTTTTTGTACCATTCATTCATGAATGTATTTGGATCTTGCTCGTATGGAGAGTTTGCATCTCTATCGTGATAATGCAATCGAGCGCTAACAATCTCATACTCACTTGGCTTCCTTCTTTTGTTGCTTAAGTGGCTCCAAGTTTTTAATGGCTTTAAAACTTCTACGTTTGACATATATTTATTCCTTAAGAAATCAAACTTTTTTCGTAAAATAGAATCGAATTGCATCAGGCAAAGTTTCAATTTGCCCAGCAAATGAACTTAGATCAACTTCAAGATCATTCATTGCGAATGGCCTACCCAATGCTCGCTCGATTGTTTCTCTTCTGAGGATCATTTCGTCATCTGTTTCAATTCTCAAATAAGCGCGCTTATCATCAACCCTAATTTCCTTCCCAGGGTTATCTTCCTCAGCTGCTTCTGCTACTGCAAAAGCCAACTCTCCCGACCTCATTACTGGGCCAACACTATTAAGTCCTGACATAAATTTTCATATCCTTAAGTGTGAGCAAACAATGGCTCAATGCCTTCTACATCAACATAAATATCCTCGCCATCCACCTTCACCGGATATTCAGCCAACGCACAATCAGAAGGATTAATGCCCTTACCAGAGCAAATATCAAACGTCCATAAGTGCGCCCTACAAGTAATAATCTTGCCGTCAAATGTTCCTTCAACCAGCGGAATATCTTGATGGGGACAGACACCTTGAAACGCCGTGAACTCTCCACCATCCTTGCAAACTAGTAAAACCTCTTTACCGTCGACTTCGAAGGAATCCATCTCGCCTTCCCAAACATCCTCAACGGTGCAAACTTTTTTAAACGCCATTCTTTTATTCCCAAATTATTTCGACACATTCCGTTGGCTTTAAGCCGCTTTCGGAAACCTTCATATTTCTTGCAAAGAAACTCTCTCCTGAACGTCTAACGCGGAGAATTTTGCTGGGCTGATCCTTCACTCGACGACCAACTGAATGATGCGCAGCCGCTTTAGCTACCTCATCCATCGTATTTTCAGAATCAACCGGAACTAATTGCAAAACGAAGTCGCCTTCAAAGTTGCAACACAAAGGAAATAAAGCCATCAATTGCTCCTCTTAAATTGCTTTTTTAAATTGAGCCGATTTATATGCTTCGACCCAGCTATAGTTATCCGCATCATCCCCAATTTCACCTGGAGACAAGCTCATAAAGTTCAGTGCACCTTCAAGAGTTGGCGGCTGAATCTGCCCATCAAGGAATCTATCAACGAGTGACTGATGGCCGGCATAGCGCTCTGGCTCTTGCTCAAAACACCAACGATCTGGCTCAGAACCAAAGTGATACATACGTCCTTTGTATTCCAATGAGTAATCCTTCACATTCCAAGCCTTACCTGGTACGCCAACGATCGGCAACTGACTCATATTGCAGACATAAGGTAATGTTTCTGGATAAGTTTTATCCATTTTTCCAGCTACCATGTTGTCAATCATGACATCCCAACATTGACCCCACTTGTCATTCCACCCTGGATACTTTTCCTCTAACCAATCACGCTCTTCAGGGCTCATGCCAGCTGCAGCATTCCACCATAAAGTTGGTCTCCAGAAATACAAGCCCATTTGCATTGAATGGTGAGTTGATTCAACTTCTTCAAGGAAAATATCCCAGTACCATGGCTTTTCCAAACCAATATCTTCAATATTGCGAATAAATTGATTAATGATGAATTCGTTCATGAATTCTTTAAATGATGACTTTCTATGCTCTAGAGGTGTGTAGTAATCCATTGCAGGACCTGTTAATACACTGAAGAGACGCCATGAACGCCAAAAAGCAATGTCTAATTTCTTCTGTGCTTCTTCTTTTTTGCCATTAGCCAAAAGAACTTTCAACGCTGCACCACCAATTTGCGCATGACGTGATTCATCTGTTTGGATACTAGAAATTAGACTAGAGAATGAAAAGTCGCCATTTTCAGCAGCATCAGCAGCTAAACCAAGGAACTGCATGTTGGTAAAGCCAGTCTCAAATCCAAAGGTCAACATAATTGATACGCTGATAGCATCGCGAGTAACCATGATGTCGTCAAAGTAATGACGCGCAGCAATAGCAGCCCATTGGTTTGTATCCATACTCTTGTGAGCCCAGTCAAACTGGCGTGATTTATTCACATGTTCATGCGGGAAATACAACTGGATTTGACCGTGTCTAGTTTCATCCATTGCTCCGAATGTTGCCATGTTGCGCATACCTGGGGCTGGTCCAAAACGAGCCATACGAGCTTCAGCACTGCCAGCTGAAAATTCTGCACGAGGAACTGCACCATAATGAAGTTTTAGAACAGATTGCCAAGAGGGAGCAGCATTTTCATAAATACTGCTACGCTCTAATGCAGCCTTAACAGAATAAGCACCCGCATCTTTTTCGCGTTGCACTTTTACGTATTCTGGATAAGTTTGCTTGTAAGGCTCATCGTAAGCCGTCCAGGCTTCTGGTGAAATGCCCATCCCACCTGACATTTGCTCAGGAAACAGTTCTTCCTGTTTCACATAGCTTGGTGTCCAATTGGTATCTCGAACAATGTTGTACCACTCCGATCTATCTAACCTAGTCATGATTACTCCTTACAACTGATAATTAAAAATAAAGAAATTAACTTTTCTTCAAGCAATGAACTGCCATTTGAAAAATAACTATCATGCTTAAAACTCCGAACAAATAAGCTGGTGCTAAAGCTATGAAAGAAAAAATATCTGAAGCCCCAAACTTGTTCGCTCCAAAACTCAAACCTCTGTTACCTGAATAGTTGGCGGCAATATAGAAAATCGTATTGGCCCAACCAGTAGCAATAAATATCCACCCCAAAATATTTTCTTTTTTAGAACTAAAACCAAGACTTCCCACTACAAAAGCAAATACCAAAACCATTAATGAGTTCATTGGAATACCTCGATGAACTTTTGCCCAGCCTTCAGGTGTCCCACCCAAGTTAAAACTTAAAATAAAACCGGGATAAATCTCAAAGCCTCCCAACAAAGAAACCCATAGCAATAATCCTGTAGCTAGTCCTACAAGCATCATCAATAAGCCATGTCCAATCATGGTTTTTTGAATAGGTTTTATGTTTTGAGTTAGTTGCAAAATGAATCCGAGTAAATGTTGATTTGGGTCAATCATTCATCGGATTGATTTCATGTCCTATCCTTTTAGTGAAGGGGGTATCCTTAAAAGGTAATTTAAAAAAAAGCAGGTCAATTTCTACAGGATTACCCTAATAAATAAACACTTTTTTAAGCTTTTTATAGTGAATTACCCTCATCCATATTTACCCTAATATCGAGAATTTCCAAAAGTTACGAAACTCTAAACAAGCAATAAACCGTATTAATAATGCTGAAAACAGAAGAACTCTCTAAGCTAACTTCATGGTTAGATAAATATCCACTTTTTCACAGCGGTGATGAGGTTGATGAGGTGCGTCACAAAGTGGGGAATGTTTTTGTCCCACACAACTTAAATGTTCTGGGTCAAGAAAAGCATTTAAGCGCTGACATGAATCATTTACAGCTCGACAATACCTCTGTTAACACTTTGGGGTACGGAGCTGGCGTCAACATCACCTGCGATCCATTTGAGAAATTTTTATTAATCATGTTACCCATGACAGGTGTGATGGATGCAACCGTTGAAGAAGGCATTGTTAATGCCAACAAAGGCACAGCAGCACTAATTAATACGAGCGACCCCCTCTCAATGAAATGGGGAGAGAATTGCAATCAATTGATCATCAGAATCAATAAAGAGTTAATTGATCGAACCTGTGAAACGCTTCTAGGCCACCCAATCAAACAAGATGTTAAGTTTGCATCAGCCTTGAACATGTCGTCGGGCTTTGAAATGTATCAAAGCATCATTCATTTGTTGGCATCAAACCCATTTGTGTCGGAGTCAGCAAAAACTTTTCCAATGATTACCAAGCAAATAGAACAGTTATTAGTTAGTTCTTTGCTACTTAATCAAAAAAATCAATACTCTCTAGAGTTACTCCAACCAGAAAAAATTATCACGCCTCAATATATTAAGAGGGCTGAAGAGTATATGCGGGAAAAAGCGGCAGAGGCTATTACTTTGCAAGATGTTGCCGAGTATGTAGGTATCAGTTTAAAAACATTACACAATGGCTTTCAAAAATACCGTAACAATAGTCCGAAAAACTTCTTGAAAAATCTCCGACTAGATTTAGTCCACAAGGATTTAACTGCTGCAAAACTGAGTAACTCAAACACTACAGTTACTGAAGTAGCTTTGCGCTGGGGCTTCATGCATCTAAGTCATTTCAGCGAATCTTATTACGCTAAATTTGGTGAATACCCATCAAAAACTCTTAAAGGTTAATTTGATTTAACCGATCAAACATCCAAAGTAGTTTAAGCCAGCATGTCATCAACCAATTGATTGGCAAGTGCTAATAAAGAATCAGCACGATCTAGACCTGAAATAAATCTCTCAGGGATACCAGATAAGCCCACCATCGCGCCAGTAAGGGCTCCAGCAAGCATGGCTCTAGAAAGATTCTGTCCCCCACCATTAATAGCGTGCAATACCGCAGATTCGAAATCATTAGAAAAACGTGCTGCTAAGTAATACGCTGCGGGGAACTGATGATAAACAGCACACGGCAGACCATACAACAATGCCACCTTAGAAGCTGGCTCAACTGAAATAGCTGGATCTTTCGCAGCACGTGCAATATTTGATGGCGTTAATAAGGCATCTGGAGATGGAAATACCCCATCAACACGAATCTCTTTTTGATTTTTATCAGGCGCTTCTAACTTACCTTTTGTAATAGTATGAAATGGCAATAAACCTGCTTTAACTCGCATCAGTAATTTTTCAGAGATATCCTCATCCAAACGATGCCCCTCAATTAACATACCAAGTACTGAAGCATAAGCTGCAGTCATAGCTAAAACTGTTCCATCATTTTGGGTTAAAGATGTATTAGCTATGACAGCACTTGCTAATTCAGATGGCCTAAGTGCATAGCGTATAGCAATAGGAACAATACGTTCAACTGCTTCAGTATTATCTGCATTACCAGCAATACTTCCCCACGGAAGACCCTCAATAACTCGTTTACGCCAAGCATCACGAATCGATTGGCTGGTATAGCCACCTGGCCCATTCATAGGCGTGCCATCTAAAAGCGGAAAAAGATCTTGATCTAGTCGTTGACAAAAATCTGCCTCATCATAGGCACCACTTTCAACAAGGGAACGCAACATTAATTCAAGAATAATGCCTGACTGTGAAGACTGTCCTGGATGGATATTCTCATGATAGCGTCCCACTTTCGCTTGCGTATAACCATCTATCCACGGCCCATAATCATTGACCAACTGATCAAGATCGTAATACCAGTGGGGGCCAACCCCCAAGGCATCTCCAATAAAGGCACCCATTAAGGCACCGAGCGAACGATCTCTTATAAGAGCCTTATCTTCTGCTGACATTATTTGCGCTTCCATACTGTCACCTCGCTTAGAGTATGTTGATACTTGCGAGCCGTTTCTCGAATGGTGAATGGCACAGCTTTGGGCCCTTCAACTAAAGAGAAATTCGCTCCAAGTATTTCTTTCAGGCCATCTAAAGTGGTGAATGATTCACCATCTTTTTTAAACCCACCAATCCACTCTGATTTTTTGGTGTACTCCTCTAACCATGTATAGGGTGATGCCAACACCAGTAATCCGCCATGATTTAAGCGCTCAGAAACTAATTCAAGGAAACGTCTTGGAGAATAGAGACGATCAATCAAATTAGCAGCAAGAATAAGATCAAAATTAGTGTGTATATCTTTTAAATTGCAAGCATCACCTTGCCAGAACTCAACCTTAGCAACAGTTTCACTTAATCCCATAGCATCTAAACGGCGCTCATGGTAACTGGTGAGATCACCTTCAACTGGAATTGAATAGCGGATTGATCCCAATTCCGCCATGCGAAGTCCTACTTGAATAAATCGTGCAGAAAAATCAATGCCAACTACTTTTTCAAAAAACTTGGCTAACTCAAAGGTTGCTCGGCCTGTAGCACACCCTAAATCTAAAGCTCTAGCTTGCGAACCATTACCATGCTGGCGATGAGCATCAATTGATAATTCAGACATTGCCTTCATGAAATTAGGAACACCTAGGGCATCGTCACCATAATGGAATTCATCATAAAGAGAAACCATAGCATCTGTTTCATAAGTAGAAGCTGGGTTTGTAATCGGTGTATCTGTCACGATATAGCGAAAACCTGCATGCTGGAAAAAATGTCTTCTAAAAGCATAGCGCGAAACATGTCGCGATTCATTTCCAGCTGATATCCAACTGCCACCTTTAATGATGTTGTGGCGCTCATCAAAAGTGGGGCTGGTGAAATCATCATAAATTGGATGCACATCAAATCCATCAAATGGATAGGTTGGTGTTTCACACCATTGCCAAACATTACCAACAACATCATTTAAGTCACCATGTGAAAAATGAGTGACGGGACAGCTTGATGCCCAATGATCAAGATGCAAGTTCCCATTTGCCAAGTCAGCATGTGGCACATCAGCTAGCTGAACATGGTCGTAGATTCGATTCCACTCATCTTCAGTTGGGAGTCGGACTGGCAAGCCAGACTCTTCTGATTTCCAACGACAAAAAGCTCTACTTTCTAAACAATTAGTTTCAACTGGCCAATCCCAAGGCATTGGAACTTCTTCAGCTAAAAGACGTAACTTCCATGCACCTGATCTATCTTTATCTTTAACCCAGAATGTAGGATGGGTAACTTTTGCAAATTTTTTCCATGCAAGTCCTTCCTCATCCCAATAACGATCATTGTTATATCCATCATTCTGAACAAACTCTAGAAATTCACCATTAGTAACCAAGTACTTCGAAGCTTGAAATTTTGATACTTCAGCATGATGATGGCCGTATTCGTTATCCCATCCATAGATAGGGTCCGTGAGTTGGCGTCCCAGCGTTACTTGACCACCAGGAATATCAATCAAAGTATTAATAGGAGCATCCCCGCCATCTCGACAAGGCTGCCAATCAGGGTGAGGCTTAACGTAGTTCAAAGCATGCTGGCGAATAAGTACTGAGGATGTTTCTAAATGAATACGCTCATGCTCAATTCCCATTAATACAATCCAAAAAGGATCACTCCAACCAATTGGAAGAGTGAATGGTGAATTTTTGATAACTGCATCAACAACATCTCTTGCTTTTTTTCTATAAGATCTGACTTCGTCGACAGTTGGCCAATCATAACGAGCATCATTCAAATCATCCCAACTCATTTCATCAACACCAACAGCAAACATTGATTCAAGCCTTTGATCAATTGGCTTATCAATTAAGCCAGCAACCATAAATTTATTAATAAAAAATGTAGCCGTATGTCCAAAATAAAAAATGAGGGGATGTCTTAAAGAAATTGATTTCTTATAAAAAGCATCTTCACAGCTTAATAATTCAAAAAGTGATTCATAGCGATCAAAAGTAGCGTGAAAATAATTTAATAATTCATTTCTTTTCACTTCAATATCAGCACCTGCCAAAAAAGGCGTGCGAGGAAATCTTGTATTCATATTTTTTATTTCAAGATGTGTATGCAAATGATTATAGTATTGATATACTTTACAAAGGTAAAGTACGCACCTTTTAGTTCCTATAGGCTGTTATGAACAATAATCGCAAAATAAATCCTTGCTTCAAAGCCTGCCCATCCCGTCGCTTTATTGAACTTATTGGCGATAAATGGGCTTTGCTAGTATTGCACGCATTAGCAAATGGGGCTCTTCGTAACGGTCAACTAATGACTCAAATTCAAGGCATTTCACAAAAAATGCTGACACAGACAATTCGTCGACTAGAAATCAATGGTCTAGTTGCACGACATGACTTCAAAACAATCCCACCTAAGGTTGAATATTCATTAACAGAATTTGGCAATTCTTTTAACGATGTCTTAATAACTCTTGATGACTGGTTAGATGAGCACATTCCAGACCTCATGAGCCTCCCCGCTTAAGCTAATGACATGACATATTCATTTGACAAGATTATTGATAGAAGAAACACCAACTCAAGTCGGTGGGATCAATATCAATCAACAGATATATTGCCTTTGTCTGTTGCAGACATGGATTTTGCCATCGCTCCAGAAATTCAAGCTGCATTAGTTAAGCGCATTGAGCATGGCATCCTTGGGTACTCTCATGAAGGAAATCTAACAGAAAAAATCCAAGCTTATTTAAAGGAAGAATTTTCTTGGTCAGTGAATCGAGAAGATATTCTTATTTGTGCTGGTGTTGTACCAAGCCTATATATGATGCCAAAAGTTTTAATGGATCATGATGATCATGCCATCTTACCGGCACCTATTTATCATCACTTCTTTTTGGCAATGCAACAAGCTCATCGAGCTTTCAGCTCCACCCATTTAAAAGTTATTAACAATCGTTGGGTCTTTGATCTTGATGAACTGCACAGTCTTGTTCAACCCAACACAAACCTATTGATGATTTGTAACCCACAAAATCCAGGCGGCACTGTTTTTTCTAGGGATGAACTTTTAAAAATTGGTGAGCTTTGTATTGAAAAAGATTTGTTAATTTGCAGCGACGAAATTCATGCTCAACTTGTTCTAGATGAACATGTCAAACATATCCCAATAGCTAGTCTAAGCCCTGAAATATCTAACAGAACCATTACCCTCATGTCACTAAATAAGGCATTCAATTTCCCAGGGATTGGTTTATCTTGGTGCGTCTGCACCAACCCAGACATTCGCCAAAAACTCAAAAACTATATGACGGCTCAAGCACATCACCCTAATGCTCTAGCCTATACAGCTACCACTACAGCACTTGATGAGGGTGGTCCTTGGCATTCTGAACTGATTCAACATTTAAGAGGCAATCGTGACTTGATTAGAGATTGGCTTGTCCATCACAAGCAAGTCAGCTGGAAAAACTCCGAAGCAACCTACCTAGCTTGGCTTGATTTTAGTCAGCTAGGCTGGAATAACGTGCAAGAACATCTCATAAAAAATGGTCTTGCGCTATCAGCTGGAAGCCAATTTGGCGCTGAGTATAGTCAATTTGGACGTTTAAATTTTGGCGTACCAAAAGCAACACTCATTGAGGCTCTCAAAAGAATTGAAACTGCAATCAAGTCAAGCAATTAATGTTTATTAGAAAAATAATATTATTATTTTTATTGATTACTTCCCAGAACAGTTTTTCTGAGGGCTTGGTGTTTGAATGCGATGAAACCAATCTCAAACGAATTGAAGTCCAACTTGAGCAATATTTTAATAAGCTAAAGATTGAAAAACATTTCTTTCATAAAGAAATTCAAAAAAATTCAATTCAATTTAATTTAAAAAATAATTCTCCCGACACCAGCACCCTTTATATTCGCTGGGAACCTAAGTACAAAATAGAAGATGAAATCGTTTACTTGCCAACAAGCACAGGCCACATAGAGGTATTAACAGTCTCAAAAAAAGAAATTCTTTTAGCCCTTATGCAATCGGGAAGAAATACTATTTTTTCTGGTCAATCCTGTGATTTTGAGGCCTTTGAAGATCATCTTCTGGTTCGTCAGATGATTGTTGCTTGGGCAGAAAACTTACATTGGAAGTTTCCCGACGGAGGAAATGCCCAGTGGAATCAGTCTTACTGGAAAGACGGTACTTTAAAACCTGATAAGCCTCTACTAGAGGCTATGACTGACTTCTTTATCAATCCTGATCAATGCTCTGTTGGATGCTACACGGCCACCAAAATCGTCATTATTCAAGGTGTTCTAGACTATTACCAAAGAATCAAGAAAGACTCCGCAAAAGCAAATGAAGTAAAAAAACTCCTCAGAAGCGATGGGGAGGTACTAGTAAATATTGAACCTGATGCAATGTGGCATTTTCTAAAAAAAGATCAACCAGAAATAAAATCTAAAAACGGAAAATTACTAAGCGTCAAACACAATATTGCACCATTGAATTTCATTCCTGGTGATTGGGTATATTTCATCAATACTGACCCGGCCAGTTCTGACAAACCTGGGTATGAGGGTTCGAATTCAATTTATATGGGTAGAGCGAAGTTTGATGATTTTTATAATGACAATGGTCATTATTTTTTCTACCATGAGAAATTACTAGAAGTTTATAACTGGCGACACGGGGTTTTTAGCCGCTCCAATGATTACGATAAGTTACAACCTTTATCGTCTGATTTACTAAATTCTTTAGGTCTATCTCCACAAAAAGGTGGGCTAGTTTTAGATAGCAGATCAGTTCCCAAGTATTTTGGTTTTGAATAAACTATGACTCTGAATCACAAGCCACTCAAAAATATTTAAATCATAAAAAACCACCCGAAGGTGGTTTTTTATAGGCTGTTTATTTGTAAACAATATCTGCTCTTCGATTTTCTTTCCAAGCTTCCTCACTAGAACCTTTAGCCTTTGGCTTTTCTTTGCCGAAACTAACTGACTCTAACTGAGATTGATCAGCCCCCATCAAAGATAGAGCCTTTTTAACAGCCTCAGATCTCTTTTGGCCTAGCGCCAAGTTGTACTCAGTAGTGCCACGCTCATCTGTATTACCCTGAATGACAATATTTGCTTTTTTATCTTTATTGTCACGGAGGTATTTAGCATGTGCTTCGATAACAGCCTGATATTCAGGTTTAACTTTATAACTATCAAAGTCAAAATAAATACTTCGCTTGCCATAAACAATTGTCTTTGGATCGTTAATAGGGTCGTAGCCCATAGATTGTTGAGTCACATCAACTGAGGCCACCTTATTTGAGTCTGTTGTGCTGCAAGCTCCAACAAGAGACACGAAAGCTAAAGCAAATAGAATTTTTGCTAACTTATACATATACATTCCTTTAAAAATTAAATAAAAAAAATTAAACGGGTATATGTATATATTTTGGGGGTTTAAAGATTCTTTCAAGAAAATGAGACGCCTTTAATACTTCATTAACAGGCCTAGACACTTCCATTAAATTAATTTGAGCAATAAAGAAAATCAGAGCAACGATGATGCCAACCATATGGATGGGCAAAAGACTTGTAATCGCATTCTTACCATCTGACAAATTGGAATCATCGATAGCTTGCTGGGCAACTATAAAACCAGTGTAATCCGCATAGATTTCAGCTCGCTTAATACCATTCTCTACGAATCGATTAGCCGTCAAAGCCTTGAATAAGACAAGGCTTAAGCACAAGGCAATTAATAGGAATTTATATTTACGAATCATTTGTTGATGATTCTACAAGATAAATTAAGAATGCTGCGTCACCCATCTTGAGATCATAGGACCAAGCACGTCAGGCTTTTCAAGTGGAATCATGTGTCCACAATCTTTAATGACCGCTAACTCTGAGTTAGGCATACCCTGCTGCAATTCTGTTATTTCAGCTACGCTGCGTAGACGATCCTGGTCACCGGCTACAACTAATGTTGGACACTGAATCAGTGATAGTTGACTGATATCACCAATTCTTCTAATGGAAGACTGGGCAATAAACGCATCTTTACCAAGTCCAGCACCCATGAGTCTTATTTTTTCAATTAACTCTGGGTTTTTAGCAGAAGAGTCTCCAAGAGACTCTTTGATAGATGACTGGCTCAGGCCCCTGAAGTTGGTTGAGCTCATATTTTTCGCTGCAGTAATTCTTTGAAGGGCTTGCTGATCATTATCAGCTCTCGCCGATGTAGCAATCAGAATCAGAGATTGAATTCGATGCGGAGCTTGACGCACCATCTCACGGGCAACATAGCCCCCCATTGAAAAACCAATTAGTGTGAAAGATTCTGGCGCTTTTTTTAAGTTGGATTGCGCAATCGCCTCAATTGAATTGCCGGAGGATAGGTCACCAAATATAGGCTGATCAGCCTGATCTAAAAATGGCAGTACATCATCCCATAAGGATTCATTCAGCATAAAGCCTGGCATGAAGACAAGATTCATTGAGGGATCTTTTATGAGTTAATTAAAGCTACTTAATTGGAGAGAAGATATATAGCTTAAAGAATATCAGGAATATTTCTCATTTTTTAGCCAAATAGATCTATAAGAATGATCTGAATCGTGATCATTGGCTTGCTTTTGAGGATTAAAACGTCTGCCACCCCGAGGGTCTGTTCCTCTGCCGGCAATGTATAACCAATTTCCTTGATTACTATAAACATCATAATCAATCAGTTGTGACTCAAACCAAGCTGCACCAGCTCGCCAATCACCATTGAGATCGTAAATCAGATAACTAGCAACAACTTGTCTAAGTCTATTCGATAGATACCCTGTAGCTCTCAGCTCCCTCATGCCTGCATCTACGATTGATTCACCAGTTTCACCTAAACACCATTTGCGAAAGGATGTTTGACAATGCTGAGGAGGCAGGGCATCGCCAAGACCTCTTACACCATATAAGCACTTACCCCATTTGAGATGCAATATTCTGAAATAGTCACGCCACAGTAATTCAAACCATAACCAGTAGCTTCCATCATTAGCCCCAAACTCATTTTCAAATTCCCTTAATTTAGCCATGATGACCCTTGGCGATAAAGAACCATTTGCTAAGTATGGAGAGAATTTGCTGGAGTAATCGACTCCAAACAGCTCATTACGAGTTTTCTTATAAGAGTGAGGTAAACGTCTTTTGAGATATTGCCGAAGATGTTTTTTAGCGAACAACTCACCGCCACGAAAATTATCTCTCCAATAAGGAAATGAACTAGGAGCATTTAATGAGTCTTGCCCCATCCAATCTAAATCCTCTATCTGGACTAACTTGGCCTTAAAGTCTGAATTTGAATTTACATCTGCATTTACATCTACACTCTTTGGAGACTTCAAATCTTTTTTAAGATTGACGGGTAAAGGGGGAATAACTTGAGGCGTTGGGATAGGCGACGTAAATAGTGTTTTTCTTTTTTCGATCTGAATACGAAATTGGGTGAACTGCTCTGGCATTTGATGGGCTGAGAAAGGTAAATCCTCAGGATCAATCATGCTGGACTGCCAAGTAGCGTGAACAGGTATGCCCAATTTCCTAATCCACTTCAACTCCGCCTGCTCCTCAGGAGCCACAATATCTTCGCAATAAATGGCATCAATATGGCCAAAGCTGATCAAACTTTGAAGAACCTCGTTAATGTATCCCTCAAATAGAAATAAATCAGAGTCTTTTAGTCGTAGTTGCTCTGATAGGCCTTTAAGAGAATCATCCAGAAATCTTCTTCTATGCAGCCCTTCTCTTTGAAAACCCCATTGAGTATCTTCTTGATGAGTAGTCGATCGACAGTAGATAGGGATTAGAAAATCACTATTGGCACAAGCTTTAGAAAAGCTAGGGTTATCTTCCAATCTGAGATCTTGTCGGAAAAGATAAATAGCTATTTTCTGCATCAGAAAATTAATTTAGGAAAAGATTCAAAAGATCAAGAATTGATCAAAGGCTTATTTTCATCAGTTTCAAGTTCTTCCCAAGTGCTATCACCTAACTTTTTAACCGTTAGCTTGAATGTCCAATGTTCAGGAACGCCACAGGTCCATTCTTTGGGTCCAGTTTGAATGAGTACATTGGTCTGTTGACGATGATCAAAATACAGGTGATATATCTTGCCGTGTAATGGAATGAAAGAGAATTTGGCAGCGTGAACTTGCTCAGTGACATCTAGTCTTGATTGCAATGCCTTAGCTTGCTTCATCAAAACATTGGCCTGTTCCATGATGCGATCATATTCATGCTTGGCATTTTGGCGGGCAACGTTAACGGCCTTATCTTTTTCTTCAGTGACCTTGATGGGAGCAAAAACTGGTGATCCTACTTCCATAGGATATTCAATACTGGCATGGCGAGCTGGATCGGTATCTTCAATGCGCATCTCTAAGTCCCCGTTATATAAGCTAAAAGCTAATTTTTTATAGTTTTTAGATTATATGAACATCAGTGATTTTTTGCTTGAGCCTTTATTTAACCAAGAATCACCCATTTAAACGCTGTCAAGCAGTCTCAAATAGCTTCATGCCCCAAGCTTAGCTGTATAACTTGATATTTTGCGGTGGCAGAGAGAGCTTTTTGCAATATCTTGTAAATATCAAGGTCAAATTCAGCATCACTAAATCTCATTAACTCATCTAATTCATCATGATTAATAGCTGAGCCTAAGTAGCACCAACGATCAATCACATGCATTTGGTCGCCCTCTTTGATGGCAATCGGTCCTTGATATGGCCAGATTTGCACTTTGAGTAACTGCAACGCTGTTGTTAGTTGCAAATTATGTAACTTGATAGGAGATTTACCTATGCATACACCTGTACATTGCTTAATCTGATAACCAAAACAAGATTTACCTTCAGTTCGCTTTTCAAGCCCCAGCAAAGACTCACATAAACGATGCTTTTTAGCTATAGACTTTAGATAAGTGTTGGCCTCTCGTTTACTGTAAAAAAGTCCATAAATATCATCCTGTAAACCAGCTGATAAATCATGGTGGGTAACTAGTCTAGGTACAAGGATCCCCTCTGTATCTGCTTGAATTTTCCAAGCACAAAGATCTTTTGATCGGCGAAGCTTAATGTTCATACTTGGCATTCGCTCTTTAATTAATCGCGACTCAAGTAGTAAAGCGCCTAATTCACCACTCGTCTCAATCCAATCAATCTCTCTAATCTGTAAAGATAATTTCATTTCTTTACGCTGAGTGAGTGCCGCCTGAAAGTGACTCATCACCCGACTGCGGATAGCAATACTTTTGCCTATATAAATTGGTGCCTTATGCTCGCCATAAAAAATGTAACACCCTGGCTTTTCTGGCAACTCATCAACTATGCTTTTATCAATATTGGGTGGCAAACTAGAGTGGCCAGTTAGCTCATGGACAGCAGCCAACAACCTACCCTTTCCAAACTTTGACTCACATATCTTCCAAAATTGAACTAATAGATCTGCATCACCTAGTGCACGGTGTCTTGCACTCACATTGAGGCCATGAGTACTGATAATAGTATCTAAATTATGTCTGGGTTGATCTGGAAATAATAGTCTTGATAGTTTGACCGTACATAAAACTTTAGGCTTAAAGTCGATACCCAATCTTTTGAAAGAGGCTTTTAAAAATCCATAATCAAACCGCGCATTGTGGGCAACAAAAACTTTACCATCTAACTTATCCAGAATTTGTTGAGCCAACTCATCAAATGGCGGTTGATTTTCGACCATATCTGGACGAATTCCTGTGAGTGCCTGTATGTTCTGAGGAATAAAAGTGCCAGGATTGAGCAAACTCTCCCAGGTTTCTTCGTAATCTTTGGAGATAACCTTAATACCAATTTCAGTAATTCGGTCTCTGTCAAAATTAGAACCAGTTGTTTCAATATCTACAAAAGCGAGATCAGGATAATCATGTTGCATGATTTATGAATACCTCTAAATCCCTAGCTATTTTTGGCATCTTGCTTAATCACTCTTTGACAACTACGCTCCCTAAAATCTACTAAAGGGTGATAGCCCATTTGGTAGCAAGAACAATGCTGCCCCAAGATCCAACGCGCAAGCTTAATGCGTAACTGTAAAAACATATGTCTCATCCATTCATTTTTATGTATTTATTAAAAGTAATTTAGCTGATAAACAGAATTCGTGCTGAGAACACAAGCCAAATCACTCGCTCACTCTCATAGAGTTCACTTAAATAATTACTGGCATATAAACATCTCTGATATTTATATGGAAATATCACTCATTTCTTGAATAGTATTAATACTATTAAGCAAGATGATCTTTTTGGCAAGGCTATAGCCACTAATCCAGGCCCCCTCCACTGTTGAGTTTTTTAGCCAGTCTCCACACAAGGCAATTTTCAATTTTGGATCCATGATGAAGTTTGTCTCTGAAGGCGTCTCTAGTTTTGCATAGCGCCATAAGTGAGTTTGGTAAAGATCGCATTCAACACCGGTTAATTCCTTAAATGCATTAAGCAAATACTCCTCAGCAGAGACCTGGTCTAAATCTATGTTGTCTGCAGTCCACTGATGACTCGCTTGAGCCACCCATGTTTCATAGGGGGAGCGGCCTGGCTTGTGACTATCGCGAGCAATCCAAGCATACAAATTATCAGACACGAAAGCAGCATCAAACGAAAGTGGCAGCGGCTTCTTTAAATATGCCATCAACGTCCAGGAAGGGAGCATCACCACTGGCGCACATGCATTTTTTAATTCTTCAGAATGTTCAGATACTAATGCTTGAGCTTGGGGAGATGGTATGGCTAAGATGATTTGATCAAAAATCTCTGGTAATAGACCATTCTCTTTTGAGATCATTTGCCACTTTCCATTTGACTGCTTGATCTCAGTAATAGTGTGCAAGGTTAATACTTTTAATTTTTCAGCCAAGTATTTTGCGGGCGCGCTCATTGTTGGCACTCCTACATAGCGTCGGGTTTCTTTTGGCAACTCTTTGACGCCTTCTTTACCTAAACTAACAATCTTCCCACACCACTCTTCTGCAACTTTGGCATCGAGCCAACGCTGCAGTTCAGCCCGAAAAAGTGGATCTCTTGATGTGAAATATTGAGCGCCATGGTCAGCACCCCAGGTCTCATAGGAACGATGGCTCATGCGGCCACCTACACCTCGACTTTTATCAAAAATTGAGACTTCAAAGCCAGCCTTAGCTAATTCTGTAGCACAGGCTAAGCCTGAAATTCCTGCTCCGATAATGCCAATGTGCTGTTTTTTCATGATGGTTTGTTATTTATCTCAGTTACAAACATTATTTCCGAATTAACATCATAATTAGATTCGGTAATTTTTGTTGGTAATGAATTCAATGAATCAGACTCATACCCAAACTGAGCATCTCAATACGTCTGAAACACTCAAGGTCCTTTATGACGGGGCATGTCCTATGTGTCGCACTGAAATTGCGCACGTGAAGGGCTTAGCTAATAAAACCCCTGCAAGTGGCTTGTTATTTATTGACATCAGTAGCAATGACCCTCAATTAGCTTGTTACCAAGATGATAAAGAGCAACTTTTAGCTAGATTTCACGTGGAACGAATGGATGGCTCAAGAGTGGATGGAGCCCAAGCATTTGCAGCCATGTGGGAACGCTTGCCAGGGTGGCGATGGCTGGCTAGATTTTCAAAAATACCGGGAATGCTTTGTTTGATGGAGTTATCCTACAGGGGCTTTTTGAAGGTCCGCCCCGCCATCCAGTCTGTAGTTCGTCGGCTCGCTAAATAAAGTCCAATAGCTCTACTAGCTCTTACTAACTTATCTCATTTGATTGAGCGTGTGCGCATCAACAATGAGTCTTATCCCCAAAGAACCTGATTGATTCATAACTGGAGATTTTCTTAAACCAATCTCTAAGCTTTTGATGGGGGCATAAGTGGCACAGGCACGAACGATCCGCGTGATCAGTCTTTCTTGAGTTTCGTAATGGCCATCACGAGCTAGTCGATCAATATCTTTCATCAATGGATCATAGTCAAAGACGTGTTTCATGTGATCTTCTTCAATTAATACAAGCTCAGCATCAATCCATAGGGTTAGATCTAGGAGATGTTGATCTGGAATGACATCACCCTTTGCATAAGTACCAATCTGGGTGGTAATCAGAAGATCTTTTAATTCAATACTGGCTTGAGTATTCATAAAGTAACTATGAACTCTTATTATTGGTATTCGATTTTGAGATCGGATCACTTAAAGCATCGGATTGCTCATTCATCTTTAATGGGGGATGAACCATTTTTTCACCATTCCATACTTGACCACACCAGCACTCACCTTGAGTGTTGATGATGCAAACTCCTGATCCACAACAGCGCTTATCTACAGAGCTCACATCAGCCTCCTATATAAATGTCTCAACTAATATCCAACTTAACATCATCTTAGTCTGTTTTATGGATATGTGCTTTGCAATAAAAAAGCCACTCCGAGGAGTGGCAAAAGTTTAGAGGAGAGACATACACCTCTAATTTTTAAATCACTTAATAAACCTTATTTGTTTATTAATTTT
>JBEGTH010000007.1:0-52163 GCA_041179505.1 Pseudomonadota bacterium
CCCAACTGACGGAACATACCTTCCATACCAAAAGTACGAGACTCATCCGGAACAATTGGAACAACACGCTTACCAATCAACTTATCTTTAATGATGATGTTCAGCATGCGAACAAATGCCATTGTTGTTGAAATCTCACGACCTTCAACAGTAGCTTCAAGCAAAGGTGTGAAAGTATCTAACTTTGGAACATCAAGACTTTCAGCTTTAGTTCGACGTTGAGGCAAATAGCCACCCAACTCCATACGTCTTTCGCGCATGTAATTCAGTTCAACGCTACCCTCTTCAAACTTAACAAGTGGTAACTCTTCAATCTTGTCATCTGAGACAGGAATCTTAAAGCGATCACGGAAGGCTTTAACGTCCTCAATATTCATTTTCTTAGCCTGGTGGGCAATATTCATTGCTTGACCAGAACTACCCATGCCATCACCCTTGATGGTTTTTGCCAAAATAACTGTAGGTTGATTCTTATGGTTATTTGCAGCATGGAATGCAGCATAGACCTTGTACGGATCATGACCGCCGCGATTTAAATTCCAAACCTCTTCATCACTCCAATCGGCAACAAGAGCTTGTAGTTCAGGCGTATTAAATACCACCTGACGGACATAAGCACCATTCTTAGATTTCATTGTTTGGTATTCACCATCAACAATTTCACCCAGGCGCTTCATCAAAATACCTTTTTTGTCACGTGCAAATAAAGCATCCCAATGAGTACCCCAAACTAACTTGATTACATTCCAACCAGAACCACGGAATTCACCTTCAAGTTCTTGAATAATCTTACCGTTACCACGAACAGGACCATCTAGACGTTGCAAGTTACAGTTAATAACGAAACATAAGTTATCCAACTTTTCACGGCCAGCCATACCAATGGCACCTAATGATTCAGGCTCATCAGTTTCACCATCGCCTAAGAATGCCCATACTTTGCGTCCTTCAGTTTGAGCAAAGCCGCGATCTTGCAAATACTTCATGAAGCGGGCTTGATAAATAGCCATAATCGGGCCCAAGCCCATTGATACGGTTGGGAATTGCCAGAAGTCTGGCATTAACCATGGATGCGGGTAACTAGAGATACCTTGACCATCCACTTCTTGACGGAAGTTATTTAAATGCTCTTCAGATAGTCTTCCCAACATATATGCACGCGCATAAACACCAGTGGCAACGTGACCTTGGACAAATACCAAGTCTCCGCCGTGTTTCTCTGAAGGTGCATGCCAGAAATGATTGAAACCTACGTCATACAGAGTAGCTGCAGATTGAAATGATGAAATATGACCACCAACGTTGGTATTTTTGTTAGCTCTTAATACCATCGCCATAGCATTCCAGCGAGTGTAAGCACGGATACGCTCTTCAACTTCGTGATTGCCCGGTAGTTTTGCTTGCTGATCGACAGGAATGGTGTTGATGTAGGGAGTTTCAGCATGAAATGGCTGAACCACTCCGTTAACCCGAGCATGAGATATTTGTTCGTCTATTAAATAGGCCGCACGATCAACACCTTCTTTGGCAATTACTCCATTAAGGGCATCTATCCACTCTTTTGTTTCAATGGGATCTATATCTTGCGCCTGAATTGAGCCTGGTACTTGTTCCTGTCCTGCAGCCATTATTAACTCCTAGTTATCTAGCATTAACCGGTGGGCTATAAAACCCAATATTTATATTTGACAAATTCTAAAAAACAGAACTAAAGGCAGCAAGTTATTTACCACATAACGAATGTATTTCTCATAATATGGAATATTATTGCTGAGCAGCAGAATTAAAAAAATAAAATATAACTCCGACTGTCGGCCCGAATTAAACTCGTGTCTTCTATGGTTTTCCCCTAGTTAATGAGAATTTAGAGTTGATAACAAGAATCGCAACAAAATTTGAAGAGTTTTTAGAAAAGTTATTGCCAAAGGCTCTAAATCAGAGAACAAGGTCATATACATTCTTATTCATACCAATCCTAGCAATTGTGATTTTCACAAGCGTTATGGCATTAATCTTGTGGACACTAAATTACCAAGATAAGAATCAGCAACAGTACACTCTATATAGGGAAAGCGCCTACGCCAAGCAACGCATCATGATGCGATTTGCCTCAAATGAAGAATCTTTACTAGATTTAAGTAGAGAAATTAGCACCTCCATCATTCAGATGCAAAATCCTGAAGCTTTTTTACGTAGAGCAACTACGCTAATACAAGATAGCCCAGAAATATTGCATTTAAGATGGATAGATCCTGACAGAAATAGATTATGGAATATTCCGGTTACGTTAAATCATCCAGAATGGTTTGAGCGTGCGAAAGTTAAACCAACTTTAGAAAAAGAATTAGCCGGCTTAGTTGCCATAGCATCAGAAACTAATAAAGCTGAATATGGAAAAATTCTTAGCTTTAACTATGACGAAAAAGATAATGCCAGCTTAGATAGAGAGAGTATTTTTTGGCATGTCACCCCTGTCATACAAAAAGGCAAAGTGATTGGTACCATAGCAGTAATCTACTCCTCAAGAAGAGTTCTCAAACATATGATTCCAACTGAGCTGGGGGGATTGTATAGATTCTCTTTAATGGATACAGGTGGCAAAGAAATTGCTACTTCTAACCCCAAAAAAACAAGTGGTAGATCAATAGAACACAATGTAACTATTGATAAATTTGGTACACCACTTAATTTGAATGTTAGTGCTTATCCTCCCCCAACTAACCTCACATACAGAACTTTACTTTGGCTTGTTATTGGACTGAGTGGCTTTGTTATTTGGAGCTTATGGTCAGTATGGAAGCAAACAACTCAAAGATACGCAGTTCAAAAAGACCTTCAGATTGAAACCAATTTCCGCAGAGCTATGGAAGAGTCCATATCAATTGGTATGAGAGCTCATGATTTACAAGGGAATATCACATATGTAAATCCTGCATTTTGTGAGATGGTAGGCTGGACCAAGGATGAATTGATTGGTATGACACCACCATTTCCATATTGGCCTGATGAATTAATTCCTGATTTAAATAAAATGATGGCTATCGCCCTGACTGGTAATAGTCCTAAAACAGGCTTTGAAGCTATTCTAAAAAAGAAAAATGGCTCAACTATCAATATAAGAACATTTGTTTCTAAATTAATTGACGAAAAAGGTCAGCAAGTTGGATGGGTTAGTTCAATAGTAGACATTTCCGAGCCTGTCAAAGCAAGACAAGAATTAGCCTTAGCACAAGAACGATTTACCACTGTATTAGAAAGTTTGGATGCTGCAGTTTCGGTGATATCTCTACAAAGTGGGCACCTATTGTTTGCAAATAAATATTATCGCGATCACTTTGGAACAACGACACAGGCTCACCTTGATTTAGCTGGTCATGAAATAGAACCGAGCGACATTGATGAATTAGATATAGATAGTATCGATGGATTTGTTGGTTTACCAGCATCAGAGTTGACCCCGACAGAATCAGACTTTAGAGAGATTCAAATGAAGAGCTCTAAGTCATGGTACGAGGTGAGACGACGCTATATTTCATGGGTTGATGGTCATCTTGCACAATTAATTGTTGCAACTGACATTACTGCAAGAAAAAATGCAGATGAACTGGCTCGACAGCAAGAAGAAAAAATGCAGTTTTCTAGTCGCCTAACAACCATGGGTGAAATGGCATCATCTTTGGCTCATGAACTTAATCAGCCATTGGCAGCAATTAGCAATTACTGCACAGGCATTGCCAACAGGCTGAAATCTAGCCAACCATATGATATTGAAAAGGATATCTTGCCTGCCATTGAAAAGGCTACGACCCAAGCTCATAGGGCTGGAACAATTATTCAAAGGATTAGAGGCTTTGTCAAAAGAAGCCAGCCACAAAGTAAAACCGTTGATATTCATGAAATTATTGAAGATTCAGTTGGTTTAGCCGAAATTGAAGCACAACGTCATGGTGTTCAGCTCAGCAGTTCAATTGCAGATCACTTACCAATGGTGTCTTTAGACCCTATTTTGATCCAGCAAGTTCTTGTTAATCTGCTGAAAAATGCCATTGATGCTGTGAAAAAAAGTCCAAATAACATCCCAAATGCCAAAATCATTGCCTTAAAAGTAGATATTGATCAATCACTTAGCCCTGAAATGCTGAGAATTAGAGTCATTGATCAAGGCCCAGGTATTCCTGAAGATGCACTTGATAGGTTATATGAACCATTTTTCAGTACCAAACAAGATGGGATGGGTATTGGCTTAAATATCTGCCGATCTATTATTGAGTCTCATAGAGGCAGACTTTGGGTCACCAATCATAGCAATGAAAAAGATCAGAGTAGCACCGGCTGCACCTTTACAATACTGCTTCCACTGGAATAATAAAGAACATGAATACTAAAACTGAAATCGTTTATGTCGTAGATGACGACGAGGCTGTTAGAGACTCATTAACTTGGCTTTTAGAGAGCAATGGCTATTCTGTTAAATGCCAGCCAAGTGCGGAAAGATTTTTACAGTCACTTCAAGGTGATGATAAAGAAACTGTTTCGTGCCTGATATTAGATGTGCGTATGCCAGGCATGTCAGGTTTAGAACTTCAAGAACGTCTTTTAACTGAAGGTATTCCAATGCCTATCGCCTTCATCACTGGTCACGGTGATGTCTCAATGGCGGTATCCACAATGAAAAAAGGCGCTGTAGATTTCATTGAAAAGCCATTCAAAGAATCTGAGCTAAAAACACTTGTTGAGAAGATGTTATCTCGAGCAAGAGTTGAGTACGCTAAAGCAGACTCACAAAAGAACACTCAAAATCTTTTGAGCAAACTCACAGGCCGTGAGAAGCAAGTTTTAGAACGTATTGTGGCCGGAAGATTAAATAAGCAAATCGCGGACGACTTAAATATTTCCATTAAGACAGTTGAGGCACACCGCGCCAATATCATGGAAAAACTCAACGTCAACACCGTTGCAGATTTATTACGCTTAGCCTTATCAGAAACTAATTCTTAATCAATATGTCTGCTCAAATCATCGATGGCAACGCTTTAGCCAAAAAAATCAGAATTGAAATTGCAACAAGAACGGCTTCGCTAGTTGCCAGAGGTATCCAACCAGGTTTAGCAGTATTACTAGTTGGTGAAGATCCAGCAAGTCAGGTATATGTTCGCAATAAAGTGAAAGCTTGTGAAGATGTTGGCATGCATTCAATCTTGGAAAGACATCCAGCCGATTTAAGCGAGGAGAAGTTACTCCAAAGAATTAACGAGCTCAACCAAGATAAAAGTATCCATGGCATCTTGGTACAACTTCCACTACCGAAACACATAGACAGTCATCGCGTGATTGAATCAATCGCACCTGAAAAGGATGTGGATGGTTTTCACGTAGCTAATGCTGGCGCACTCATGATTGGCGCACCTCTATTTAGACCCTGCACACCTTATGGCTGTATGAAAATGCTTGAAAGCATTGACTACCCTATTCGTGGCGCAAGAGCTGTTGTTATTGGCGCCTCCAATATTGTTGGTAAACCTATGGCTATGTTGCTTTTACAGGCCGGTGCAACAGTTACTATTTGTAATAGCAAAACAAGAGACCTAACAGCACACACCAAAGAAGCTGATATTTTGGTTGTAGCTACTGGGAAAGCAAAAATGATTACAGGAGAGATGGTCAAGCCAGGTGCTGTTGTCATTGACGTTGGTATCAACCGTTTACCAGATGGCAAATTGTGTGGTGACGTCGATTTTGAATCAGTCCAAACCGTTGCTAGTGCGATCACCCCAGTTCCTGGAGGTGTTGGTCCTATGACTATTACTATGCTACTACTTAACACCTTAGAAGCAGCTGAAAGAATATAAGACTTTCAGTATTGGTAAAACTGTCAGGCGCTCATAATCAGCGTCTGATTTTTTTTGGTTTTCGATAGATAATATCCCTATGAAAAACCCACTACTCTCATTTGGTCATGGCTTACCAGACTACTCAGCCATAAAAGCTGAACATATTAAGCCAGCAATACAAGAACTCTTAAAAATCGCCCAACAGTCTGTTGATCATGCGCTTCTTTCTGACACAAGTACCACTTGGAAAGATCTGGTAGAACCCCTAGAAAATGCAACAGAATCCCTAGGAAGGTCATGGGGCATCATTGGTCACTTGAATAGTGTCGCTGACACACCAGAACTTCGTGAAGCCTATGGTGAAATGTTGCCAGAGGTGACTGCCTTCTGGAGCAGCTTAGGTCAAAACCTTGCCTTGTATAAAAAATATAAAGCATTAAGTGAGTCTCCTGAATTCAAATCATTGAATTTTTCAGAGCAAAAGGTTATCCAAAATTCTCTTCGAGATTTTCGCCTTGGGGGCGCCGAATTAAATGATGAGCAAAAGCCCCGCTTTGCAGAAATTCAAGATGAGCAAGCCAAGTTGGCTAAGGAATTTTCTGACCATGTTTTAGATGCAACAGATCATTTTGTGCATTTAATAAAAGATTCAGGCGATCTAAAAGGTCTTCCTGAAGATGCCGTTGCTGCAGCAAAGGAAACTGCCGACTCAAAAGAATTAGATGGTTGGGCATTTACCCTGCATTTTCCCTCTTACTTTCCTGTCATGCAATTTTCTGAGAACAGAGAACTCAGAAAGACCCTTTATCAGGCATACATCACAAGAGCATCTGAATTAGGATCAAAGTTTGGTGATGGAAAACCTGAATGGGATAATACGAAGAATATGCTTGATCAACTCAGGCTAAAAGATGAAGAAGCAAAAATGTTGGGATTTGCAAACTATGCGGCTCTTAGTCTTGCTCCCAAAATGGCAAAAACCGTCTCAGAAGTAGATCAATTTCTTGAAGATTTTGCAACAAGGGCTCGCTCTCACGGTCAGAAAGACTGGGAAGATTTACAAGCATTTGCCAAGGAAAAGTTAACAATTGAAAAGCTTGAGCCATGGGATATGGCTTATGCATCAGAGCAATTAAAGCAAGAGCGTTACTCATTCTCTGAAAACGAACTCAAACAATACTTTCCACTCCCCCAAGTTTTGAATGGTTTATTTGGAATCATTCAAACATTATTTGGCGTCAAAATCGAAGAAGACTCATTGCCCAAGTGGCATAAGGATGTTCAATCATTCAAGGTCACTAATTCAAAAGGTCAGCTCATAGCCAACTTTTATTTGGACCCCTATGCAAGACCAGGCAAACGTGGTGGTGCATGGATGGATGACGCTAGAGGACGACGAGTTTTGGCCACTGGAGAAGTTCAAACACCTGTTGCTTATTTGGTGTGTAACTTCCCACCTCCAGTGACTGTTGAGGGCGTTACTAAACAACCAACTATCACCCATGATGATGTCATCACTATGTTCCATGAATGTGGGCACGGTCTTCATCACATGTTGACCCAAGTTGGGACTTTAGGTGTTTCAGGCATTAATGGTGTTGAATGGGATGCTGTTGAACTACCGAGTCAATTTATGGAGAACTTCTGCTGGGAATGGGAAGTGCTCCAAAAAATGACAGCGCATGTTGAAACAGGTGCCACTTTACCTAAAGACCTTTTTGAGAAAATGATTGCCGCCAAGAATTATCAAAATGGTCTAGGAACCCTAAGGCAACTTGTGTTTTCTCTAACAGATTGGAGACTTCACTCCACTTTTAACCCGCATGAGTCTGAAGCTACTGATATTTTGTCTTTATCTAGAAAAATTAATAATGCGATTCATGTCACTGCACAATCAGACATCTCTAGATGGCCGAATACTTTTAGTCATATTTTTGCAGGTGGCTACTCAGCCGGTTATTACAGCTATAAATGGGCTGAGGTATTGTCGGCTGATGCTTATGCAGCATTTGAGGAAGCCGCCAAACTCAGCGGCAGCATCCTTGATGCTAAAACTGGAGAACGCTATCGCCAAGAAATTCTTGAGGTAGGTGGCAGTCGTCCCGCAGCTGAATCTTTTAAGGCATTCCGAGGAAGAGAACCTCAGATTGATGCCTTACTTAGACACGGTGGATTAGCCTAAAGTGGTGATCACGGGAGCGTGGTCAGATGGCTGCTCCCATCCACGAGGCACTTTATCAATAAAGCTCGCGGTACATTCATTTTTAAGTTCTTCACTTAATAGGATGTGATCAATTCTAACGCCCGCATTACGTCTAAAGCCCATCATGCGGTAATCCCACCAGCTAAAGCTTTTAGGTTGCTGCTCAAATAAACGATAACTATCGTATAAACCTAATTCAATAAATCCAGAAAAAGCATCGCGCTCTTCAGGCGTTACAAGATTCTGTCCTTCCCAAGCTTTTGGATCATGGACATCTTCATCAGCTGGAGCAATGTTGTAATCCCCTAAAAGCGCAACTCTAGGGTGCTCTTCAATGGTTTCTAATAACCAGTCGTGCAGGCCTGCCAACCAATTCATCTTGTAAGAAAATTTTTCAGTGCCAGGAGCTTGACCATTTGGAAAGTAGGCAGAAATTAGCCTAATGGGCGCTCTGCCCTTAAAAGCAACAGTAGCTGAAACTAAACGTTGTTGTTCATCAGTAAATTTTGGATTATTTTTAACTGGTGACAAAAATGCTGTTTCAGCATCTTGTGCTGTAGCCGCCAAAGACGATTTGCGTAACAACAGAGCCACTCCGTTATAAGTCTTCTGCCCAGCAACAAGGGCAAAGTATCCAGCGGCATCTAGTTCGGAAAAAGGAAATTTATCCTCGGTTAACTTAAGCTCTTGCAAGCAAAGTGCATCAATCGGGGCATCTTTTTTCTCTTGTGACGCTAACCATTGCAACAAGTGAGGTAAGCGAACTTTGATTGAATTAACATTCCAAGTAGCAATACGAATAGAAGACATAAGAACAATGTGAGTCATTTAAAGACTACATTATGAACGTCAAATCAGTGTAAAGTCTTATTTATGAGTGAAGACATTACAACCAATATCCATAAGCCCCATCCAGGCGCCGAATTAGTTCTCAGAGTTGTCCCCATGCCAGCTGATGTTAACTGGAACGGCGATATTTTTGGTGGTTATATTATGGCGAACGTTGACGTCGCTGGAGCCATTATTGCCATGAAAAAAGCGCGTGGCAAGGTGGCAACCATTGCTGTTAATTCATTTACTTTTAAGCAACCAGTTTCAGTTGGTGATCAATTGAGTTTTTATTGCACCATTAAAGAAGTGGGTAAAACATCAATCACAGTTCACGTTGATGTAATCGCAGAAAGAAATCCTGAGAGCCCAGTGACTGTGAGAGTTACTGATGCCACACTCACCTATGTGGCTATTGATGAAAATGGTCATAAACGCATGATCGATGAATAACGCAGTCAATCAATATTTACGAGTCGATACCTAACTCCTGCAATTTTCGGGTAATTGTATTTCTGCCAATACCAAGACGCTCTGCTGCCTCAACACGACGACCACGAGTAACCTCTAAAGCAGCAGTTAAAAGGGCTTTTTCAAACTTTGATTCAAGAATGTCAAAAACTTCTCTTGTGCCGTCTTGCAGTAGATGTTTAGCAGCTAGGGCTAAACCAGCCTCCCAATCACTAGCATGGCCAGTTTTGAATGTTGAGCTGACCTCGCTAATGGATGAGCCTTCAGGTAATTCAGCACCCATCACAACAGCATCAGGAGGTAAATCCTGAGAACCAATCACTTGCGCAGGAGCCATGACCGTCAACCAATGACAAAGATTTTCTAGCTGTCTAACGTTACCAGGGAATGGCAACTGGCCAATAGCTAGCAATGCATCATCAGAAAGTCGCTTAGGTTCCATACCTAATGCCTTTGCAGAAGTTTGCATAAAGTGTCTTGCTAGCAAAGGAATATCCTCGCGACGTTCACGGAGTGATGGCAATCGAAGACGAATCACATTGAGGCGATGGAATAAATCTTCACGGAATAAACCTTCTGCAACTCTAGTTTCTAGATTTTGATGAGTGGCAGCGATTACCCTGACATTAGATTTCAAAGAGTCGTGGCCGCCCACACGGTAAAAATGACCATCTGACAAAACTCGTAACAAACGTGTTTGTAGATCAAATGGCATATCACCAATCTCATCCAAGAACAAAGTGCCACCTTCAGCTTGCTCAAAGCGCCCTCTTCGCATTGTTTGAGCACCTGTGAATGCTCCGCGTTCGTGTCCAAATAATTCAGACTCTAACAAATCCTTTGGAATAGCCGCAGTATTAAGTGCAATAAATGGCCCTGATGCACGTGGGCTATGTTTATGCAAAGCCTTGGCCACTAATTCTTTCCCTGATCCTGATTCGCCAGTAATCAAGACGGTTACATTTGACTGCGATAAACGACCAATCGCTCTGAAAACATCTTGCATGGCAGGCGCCTGGCCAAGAATCTCGGTAGATTCTTGCATACGATCTGCAACATCACGGGTTTGAGTTTGAAGACGAAGACTCTCATCAATAGCACGTCGAATTAACTCAACAGCTTTGGATAAATCAAATGGTTTTGTAATGTATTCAAAAGCACCACTTTGAAAAGAAGAAACAGCCGAATCCAAATCTGAATAAGCCGTCATGATGATGACAGGAACATTAGGATGCTCAGCTTTTACTTGTTGCAATAAATCGATACCGTTACCTCTTGGCATACGAATATCTGAAATTAGAACCTGAGGTTCTTCTTTTTTATCAAATGCATCAAGGACATCTTGTGGATTGCTAAAACTGCGATAAGGAATCTTTTCGCGCTGCAGAGCTTTCTCCAATACCCAGCGTATTGATTGATCATCATCCACAATCCAAACTGGCTTCATATCTAATCCCAACATTAATTAAGCTTCG
This sequence comes from Pseudomonadota bacterium, assembly GCA_041179505.1. GTDB lineage: Bacteria > Pseudomonadota > Gammaproteobacteria > Burkholderiales > Burkholderiaceae > Polynucleobacter. The sequence goes on from JBEGTH010000007.1 coordinate 10,809, forward strand.
CCGGTTTTCACACGGAAAGGCAATTGCATTTGAAAATCGGTACAACCAGGCTTACTCACACACCCTATATATCCATAGTGCTGCTGCACGTAGGTTTGAGCTAATGTAAGACCTAAGCCACTACCGCCTTCTTTACCTGAAACAAGTGGGAAAAAGATTTTGTCTCTAATTTCCTCAGGAATTCCAGGGCCGTTATCAATCACATGCAAGTCCAGTGCCAGTTTGTACCTTTGTTTGCTAATAGTTACATTTCTAGCAACCCTGGTGTTTAGTTCAATCACTGCAGTTCCCTGAGAAATCTGATCTCGAAGGGCTTGAGCAGCGTTATGAACCACATTTAAGACGGCTTGAATTAAAGCCTCTTTGTCACCCAAAAGGTCAGGAATACTGATGTCATAGTTACGCTTGATACTGAGACCTTGAGGAAACTCTGCCAATACCAAGCTCCGAACACGCTCTAAGACCTCATGAATATTGACGTCTTCATCAATATGCTTCTTACGATGAGGTGCTAACAAACGATCTACAAGGGTCTGTAGACGGTCAGACTCTTTAATAATGACTTGCGTATATTCATGTAGCGTTCGATCAGGTAATTCATACTCGAGCAACTGAGCAGCCCCTCGAATACCGCCGAGGGGATTTTTAATTTCATGCGCTAGATTACGCATCAAACTCTTATTTGCTTCAACCTGTTGAACTAACCTAGCATCTCTTTCACTGCGAATCTGTTGATCAAGGGGTAACCACTCCATTAATACAAGATCAGGATTATCCAAAGCCCCCACAACAACGTGGGCAGTTATAGGATGATGATCTGCTCTTGATGGGCCAGGTCCTAGTTGTAAATCTTGTCGCTGAGCTTCAATATGTTCGCCCTTAACCGAATCTAGCATCTTGATTAAGTCTGGATGGTGTCCAAATAAATCATGAATACTTAATCCTTCCAAAATCTTTTTGGAAAGATCTAGGCTCACCTCTGCCATGGGGTTTGCATAAACCACCATTTGATGAACATACTCGACCACCAAAACAGCGTTGGGTAACTGATCCCAAGCCGCGTAGGGAGAAAAAAGGGCAGCTTTAGCTGCCCCTTTACTTGGTTTGCGCAACATATCTGCGCTACCCTCTTCTCTATTCTCTCGATTAGAGTGAGTAATACATATCGAACTCGACTGGGTGAGCAGCCATACGGAAGCGAGTAACTTCTTCCATCTTCAATTCGATGTATGCATCAATCATTGAATTTGTAAACACACCGCCACGAGTTAAGAACTCACGGTCAGCATTCAATGCCTCAAGAGCTTGATCCAAGCTGTTACATACTGTTGGGATCTTTGCATCTTCTTCTGGTGGCAAGTCATACAAATTCTTGTCAGCAGCTTCACCAGGATGAATCTTGTTTTGGATACCATCCAAACCAGCCATCATCAATGCAGCGAAACACAAGTATGGGTTAGCCAATGGGTCTGGGAAACGAGTTTCGATACGACGACCCTTAGGATTTGATACGTGTGGAATACGAATTGAAGCAGAACGGTTACGTGCTGAGTAAGCCAACTTAACTGGAGCTTCAAAACCTGGTACCAAACGCTTATATGAGTTTGTACCTGGGTTAGTAATCGCGTTCAATGCACGAGCGTGCTTGATGATACCGCCGATGTAGTACAAAGCTAGGTCTGACAAACCAGCGTAGCCGTTACCTGCGAACAAGTTTTGGCCATCTTTCCAGATTGATTGGTGAACGTGCATACCTGAACCGTTGTCACCAACGATTGGTTTTGGCATGAATGTAGCTGTTTTGCCATAAGCATGAGCAACGTTTTGAATCACGTATTTTTGTAGGATTGTCCAGTCAGCACGTTGAACTAGTGTGCTGAATTTAGTACCAAGTTCGTTCTGGCCTTGACCAGCAACTTCGTGGTGGTGAACTTCAACAGGAATACCTAAAGCTTCCAAAATCAAACACATTTCAGAACGCATGTCTTGGAATGTATCTACTGGAGCAACTGGGAAATAACCACCTTTCTTACCTGGGCGGTGACCAGTATTGCCGTGTTCGAATTTTGTAGCTGATGACCATGGAGCTTCTTCTGATTCAACTTTGAAGAAACAACCTTGCATGTCGTTACCCCAAGTGATGCTATCGAATACAAAGAACTCTGGCTCTGGACCAAAGTAAGCTGTATCACCAATACCTGTGCTCTTTAAATAAGCTTCAGCGCGCTTAGCGATAGAACGTGGGTCACGATCATAGCCTTTGCCATCAGATGGCTCAATCACATCACATGAAAGCACTAATGTTGGCTCTTCATAGAATGGATCGATGTAAGCAGTTGTAGGATCTGGCAACAACAACATGTCAGAAGCTTCAATGCCCTTCCAACCTGCGATTGAAGAACCGTCAAACGCATGACCGCTCTCAAATTTATCTTCATCAAAGTGAGAAACAGGCACTGATACGTGCTGCTCTTTACCTTTGGTATCTGTAAAGCGGAAGTCTACAAAAGTAACTTCTTTTTCTTTCGCAAGCTTCATTACATCTGCGACGGTCTTCGTGGTCATGCAAATCTCCTGTTAAACAATCTCAAATTAGTCAATGACAAGCGTCATTGACCAGCTAATACAAACTATGCACAAAGCATGCCAAAACATGCCTCATATCGTTAATAGCATTTTAGGCTAAAACAATTCTTTTAATCTGATGTATATGCACTATTCTAGTGCATATACGCACTGAAATATACTTTCATTAATTTCAAGCACCAATAATGGGCAAATCATGAGTTTCATGACCTAGGTCTTGAACTCCTTGCCGCAAAATTGGCAAAACCAATAAAACATCAGCCTCTTTACCCTTTAAACCAAGCTCAATGTGGCGTCTTGCAAAGACACCCCCTTTGCTTGAATCACCAACAGAGGGCAAACTAAAAACCTTAATGCCAGGATGCTTATTTTCAATGCTTTCCATCAGTGGTGTCAAACTAGATTCCATTGCCAAAGGGACAATAAAACTTTTCTCAATAAAGTCTTGCTTGTGGAATAGGTGGTGATAGTGCTGATCCAAGACCCAGCTCATCATAGGGGCCGCCATAACAGGGAACCCCGGTAAAAAATGATGTTCTTTAATCCTAAATCCAGGAATTTGGTTATAAGGGTTTGGGATAATCTCGCTACCCTCGGGAAATTCACCCATTTTCATACGCTGCAGGTTATCTGAGGAAGAAAGGTCAGCTTTAAGAGTATCCCCCTCCGCCATCGTGATAATTCGTTGAGTGATAAGTTGTCTAGCCTCTGGGTGCAACTTTAGAGGCAACCCTAAAGCTGCGGCTGCACATTGGCGAGTATGGTCATCAGGAGTAGATCCAATACCGCCCGTACTGAAGACAATATCACCGCTTGCAAAGCTACGTTTAAGCACAGAGGTAATTGCATCACGATCGTCAGCGATGTATTCGACCTGGCTCAAACTAAGACTCCGCTCAGATAAAAGTTCTATTAATTTAGACATGTGCTTATCCTGTCTCTTACCCGACAGAATTTCATCACCAATTACAAACAATCTAAATTTTCTATTATCAGAATTAGTTGACATGAGTAACTCCGTTTAGCTCTCTATGCTCACGAAGAGCATCCAAGAGATAGTATGCAAACCACAATGAAGCAAAAATAAAAATAATGGAATAAATCCACAAAGCAAAAAAAGAAACTACAGGGAAGAAAATAAATGCTACGGCAGATGTAGCCCAGAAAAATGTCGGAATCGCTCCCATCATTCCAGAAACAATCCCCATCACTAACAAGGGCCAGTAATGTTTTTTCATAAGCGCTGCTCGTTCATCAGAGCTTGCATGCCTTGCTAGGACATCATAAGACATCAATCTCATAGTCAACCATCCCCACAGCAACGGAGGCAAAATTGCCACCATAGGTGGGACCCACCAAAAAGGTAAAGTTAACAACAATAGAATCAAACAAATAAGGATGGATATCACGGCATAACCGATGCTAGCCAATAAGCCTCCACCATGGGCTTCATAAATGAGTGCAAAGCGTTGCTGCTTCATGAGATGTTGAATCACAGCAGGCACTGAAGAAAATGCTAAAAAAATTAAAAGTGAAATGGTAATGATTGGAATTAAGATAACAACAAGCAAAAGAGGTGCCACCACAGCCCTCAACTCATCCCAACCTCCTGCTGATAGCATCTCTGATAACCAAGTAGTTAAGAATGAATTAGTAATAAACAATCGCATCGATTCAATAGCGGGCTCCCAAAATAAAAAGAATAGAAAACCCCAAATTAAGCTAACCAAGAGGAAAGGTCTAAAACTTAACCAAAGAATTCTTGGATGCATCAAGCCAAGGATTGCAGAACCAAGTGATCTAAACACGGATACCTTTAAAAGAGTTACTTTGAGATAAATGCTTTAACAGAATGAATCAAGCCCTGCCATTGATGAACCAAAGGATTATTGGAGACAATCAACCCCCGCACACCTGTTGGATGAGTCTTTTCACCAAAAATTGCAGTTCCCAAGAGCATATCCCACCAGGGAAATAAGATCCCAAAATTACAACCGCCCAAAACTCCTGGCTTACCTGGTACCTCATGCCCCATACCAATAGCATGATGTAGACGGTGGAATTTTGGTGAAATCAAAAGATACTTGATCCAGCCATGATCAAAATTCAAATTACCATGTTGCCAATTTTGAATTAGCTGACTGATTGCAATAATCCATAAAAACTGGATAGGCTCGACACCGATCATCAGCGCTAATCCTGAGAATACAGCGGCATGGATTAGGTCATCTAAAACGTGATTTCTATTATCAGTCCAGACAGTCATGTGCTGCTGACTATGATGAAGCACATGTAACTGCCACCACCAATTCCAATGGTGTGAAGCTCGGTGATAAACATACTCACAAAAATCAAGAATGATTAAATAAATTAAAAAACTAACCCAAGGTATTGATGTCACGCCAGGCCACCAATTTTCAACATTTAAACGCTGAAATCCTAGATCGTGAAGTTGACCATCAAACCAGAAGAATGCATCTGAAAAAACTAAAAACAAAATGAGTTTAAAAATACCCAATCGATGGATTAATGTATAGAAGAAATCAATTGTTTGAAGCTTGAGTTTCTTAGTTCCAGAAAAATCACTAACTGGCGACTGAACTGGAAAGAAATTTTCCAAGGGTTTAAAGATCACGGCAATGACAAAGACTTGAATGCAACCAAATAAGAACCAATCAAGACCAGTAATTGCATCATCTGCATATCCCATTCCGTTCGTAGCATATAAGAATGGCAGGACGATATTCTGCATCATCCACTCTTGAAGAGTTGCATACCAGGTACTTATCTGATTCATCATTTACTGAATTATTCTAGATAATCGCGAATCCTGCTGAGCATCCAAGATGGTGCTAAAACAGTAACCCTTTTTCTTTAGTCCAATAATCAATGGCTCCAAAACTGCTGGAGCCCAAGGGTCATTTCTTGACCAAATACCCAAGTGGGCCATGAGGACATCACCTGGCTGTATGTTTTTTAGGGCTTTTTCAAGAAGACTTGCATTTGAAACCTTCTCAGAGGCTAATTCATCACCCAAAAATCCAGCGGACGACCATCCCACATGCTTGTATGAACAAACATGTCCCATCTCAATGTATTGCGGAGAAACCTTACCTCCTGGAGCTCTCCAAATCGGGTCTAAAGGCTTACCCGTAATCTTTAGAAAACGATCACTCACCAGTTTGAGTTCCTGACAGAGTTGCTGTTGATCAGTAACTACCGCTTTACCTGCTTGAGATCCAAATTGAGGCTTTGTTAAGACTTTACTTTGACCCAAATCTTTAATGAAATAGGTGTGATGAAATGTATGGTTACCAAAAGCGTGGCCTTCTTTTTTGAGATCTTGCCAAAAACCATTCCAAGATTCATCTAAAGAGTAGTCCCCTCTTTTGGTTTTTTCGTTAGCCAAGAAGAATGTTGCTTTCACATCATGTTGCTTCAAGGTTTTTGCAACAAACTCTGCAACGGCCATATTGCCGGTATCAAAAGTTAAGTAAACAGGCTTAGAACATGTTGTCGCATCTACCAAAGGGGAAGCCAAGAGCAATCCTAAAAGTGCTGATTTGGCTTTCATCATATTTTTTATTTGGTTTAAAAGGACTATTCCCATGAAGCACTAGGGAAAAAGAAAATGCCATGTGGACTCTTACCGACTGGGATAGTCGTGACCAATTGTCGAGAGGCAATATCAATGATTCCAACTTTTTTTGAGAATCTAAAGGTCACCCATAATTCTTTACCATCAGGGGTTACATCCATGCAATCAGGACCAGATGGAATACCAGTAATATCAGCAACTTTCTCCAACTTCTCCATATCTAAAATACTAATCGTAGATGCCACACGGTTAGATAAGAAAATATGACGCTTATCACCCAGAGGTCTGAAGTTATGAGCGCCCTTACCTGTTTTAATTTCTTTCACAACTTTTTGATTCTTCCAGTCAACAACTTGAACAGCATCAGATCCAGTCAAACCAATCAAAAGATATTTATCACCTGGCGTCATCCAAACCCCAGCCGGCATTTTTCCAATAGGCATGCGCCATATAATTTCTTGATTGGATAATTTGATAGCAATCAACTCATTGGAATCCTGCAATGTAACAAATGTAATTTTGCTATCAGCAGTAAACGCTATGTGACTTGGTGTTTTTGCAGCTTTAACAATTTTTGCCAACCTTAACTCTTGATCATGGACCTCATAAACATCAATGCGATCTAATCTATTGCCGGCTGCAATAAACCACTTCTTATCAGGCGAATAGCCTATATGATATGGATCCACAATATTCGGGACACGTCTTTGCATGTCACCAGTCTTAGGGTCTAAATAAACAACGTCATTACCTGTGGCATTAGCAACTAGTACTGACTTTTGATCTGGGGTGATCATTAAATGATGCGGCTCTTTACCAACAGGGAAAGTTTTGTATACCTTTCTCGAAGCCATGTCGATCAAACTAACACTGGCATCTCCAGAATTAAGAACAATTGCTGTTTTCTTAACTGACTCAGGTGAGCTTGCCATAGCAGCACTGCTGGCCATGAAAAACATAAAGGCCAAACTTGGCAAAAATGATTTTGGGAGTGAGTATGATTTTGTTGTGTGCATCTTCAGATTTTAAGACTCAAATTGGTAAAAGTCCCAAAACCAACAGAGATTTTATTGATATCACACAAATATTATTAAACGATATTCAATGGTTATTGATGCAGACTATCTAAAATCTTTTGCAGTCGCTTAGCAGACATAGGCGTTGGAGTTTTGAGTTCTTGGGCAAATAGCGCGACGCGCAACTCCTCCAATTGCCAGCGAAAATCATCCAAACGTGGGTCTAATTGCCCCCCATGGACTTTTTGTGTCTGAAGCAACTTGATCCAAGGGTTGTAAATTGACTGCCATTCAAGTTGACATTGCGCATCTCGACTTGGATTGGCCCGCAATTTTTCAATACGCATCAAAATAGCTTTTAAATAGCGAGGAATATGAACAAGTGACTCGTAAGGTGTTTCAGCAACAAATTTAGGATGAATGAGTTTCTGAACTTGCGAGCTGACATCAGCATGGGCAGAACTTGAAAGAGCTTTTAATTGTGCCAACTTCTTTTGAAGGTCAGCATGGGCCTGTAAACCCGCTAAGGCATGGCGAGCGATTTCTTGAGCGATCAAAGCTAATTTAGGCTTAGCGGCATCTAAACGCTCTTTAAATAGTTGGGCATTATTGGGCAAGGGATCCATTAAGCAAGCTCTATCTAATGCAAGATCAATGACTTGAGTCATTAATTCATCTGATTGCCCGATATTCATGAATAGCAGACTAAGGTCTCGGGCCCCAGGCAATTGCTTGTGAAGAGCCTTAATGGTCTCACGCATAGGCAGCGCGAATAATCGTCTTAAACCTTGTCGATGAGTCTTTCTAGCAAGATCAGGATCATCAAAAACCTCCAGATCACAATGCGTTTGTTTATCTACCAAAGCTGGGTAGCCATACAAAGTTTGCTTGCCACGTTTAATTTCAAGCATTTCTGGCAACTCGCCAAAATTCCATTCTTTGATATTGTCAGTTTGTGAAACATTGGAGGCAGTCTTAGATCTACCCTCCTCCTTTATTTGAGTTTGAGGAGAACTGCCACTTAGATTCTTATTTAAAGTCGACGGCGTCAAACGTCCAACAGCACTAGCAGCAACCTCCTGAAAAACTTCTCTAGCTGATTGTGAAAACTCTGATCTTAACTTGCCCAAATTTCTATCTAGATCAATTTGTCGACCGTATTCATCCACCAAACGGAAATTCATAAAACAATGCAGAGGTAAATTTTCAGGTCGAAAATCAACACGCTGAATTTGAACTTGGGTTTGATCTCGAATATCAGCTATCAATTCTTCTAGAAAATCACCCACCCCAAAAGTATTTTTCTCAGTACAGCGCTCCACAAACTTTTTGGCATAGTCCGGTAATGGAACACAATTTCTTCTGAGTTTTTGAGGTAAAGATTTGAGATAGAGTTGTACTTTTTCAATACACAGCCCAGGAACTAACCACTCACACCGCCGCTGATCAATCTGATTTAAAAGAGCCAGAGGTACAATCATGGTTACTCCATCTTTTGGGCTCCCTGGCTCAAAATGGTAGGTTAACTGAACTTCGCCACCAGCCATCCTCATTGTTTTTGGATATCTATCAAGAGTAATCCCTGCGGCCTCATGACGCATGAGATCAGTCTTATCTAACTTAAGAATGGCTATGTTTTTAAGGTCTTCTTTTAACCATGTCTCGAGAGTTGCACGGCTAAATACTTCATTGGGAAGGTGTTGATTATAAAAAGCAAATAACAACTCATCATCAACCAAAACGTCTTGACGACGAGAACGATGCTCAAGCGCTTCAATTTGTTTTATTAATGACAAGTTATGCCAAAAAAATACATACGCAGGACCTGCTTGCTTCTGTGCCGCTGCTGCTTCTAATTGCCCAAATAATTCAGCCTCCACCAAAGCTCTTTGAATAAATATATTCCGAGCTTCTTCAACATCCTTCGGTGCAAAACGAATTTTTCTACCGTTAAAAATTGGCAGACCATATAAAGTGCCACGTTCATGCGCCATGACTTCACCTTGACGTGCATCCCAAAATGGATCACTCCAGGTCTTAATAAGGCGATGCGCAGCGACCTTCTCGACCCATTGAGGCTCTATTTTTGCGATAGTACGCGCAAATAATCGACTGGTTTCAACCAACTCCGAGGCCAAAATCCAAGCCCCAGCCTTTTTACCTATAGTTGAGCCTGGCCAAATATTTAATTTAATACCTCTTGCACCTTCATAAATATTGGGTCCATTTTTATCATCCTCTGCACGTTTAGCGATGTTTCCTAACAGGCCAGTTAGAAGAGATAAATGCACTTGTTCAAAAGTGGCTGGGGTCGCATTTTCTTTCCAGCCCTGCTCCATCAATAAATGATGCAATTGACCATGAACATCCCGCCACTCACGCATACGTCTTGGAGATATAAACTTGCTTTTACATAAGTTCTCAAGCTGTCGATTACTTTGTTTATGAACCAAGGCTTCTTGATACCAATCCCACAATTTCACAAATGATAGAAACTCTGAATGCTCATCGGCAAAAGTTTTATGTGCTGCATCAGCTGCTTGGGCGTACTCAATGGGCCGATCTCTCGGATCTTGACTAGCCATGGCCGTGGCAATAATTAAAACCTCTCTCAAGGCTTGATGTTCTCGCGCAGCCAACAACATTCGGCCCACTCTAGGATCTAGAGGTAAGGATGCCAACTGCTTGCCAACAGGTGTTAAAGCGCCTTGACGAGGCCCCTCAGACTCCATAGCACCCAACTCTTCAAGAAGCTGAACTCCATCGCTGATCGCTCGACCCAAAGGGGCTTCAATAAAAGGAAACTCCTGGATACGTGGCAACTTCAAAGCACGCATTCTCAAAATAACGGCTGCCAGAGAACTTCTCAAAATTTCTGGGTCAGTAAATTTAGGTCTAGCTATGAAATCTGACTCATCATAGAGTCGTATACAAATACCATCTGATACACGGCCGCATCGGCCTGCACGCTGATTTGCTGCAGCTTGAGAAATTGGCTCAACTTGTAACTGTTCAACCTTGTTTCGATAGGAATAGCGTTTAACACGAGCCAAACCAACATCAATAACAAAACGGATACCCGGTACTGTTAGTGATGTTTCGGCAACGTTAGTCGCCAATACAACTCTACGACCACCACTACCCTGAAAAACCCGCTCTTGTTCTGCAACAGATTGACGAGCAAATAAACTAAGTATCTCTGGATGAAAACGCTGACTCAAAACATGATCTTTTCGAATCGCTTCAGCACAATCACGAATCTCGCGTTCACCAGGTAAAAAAACTAATATATCGCCTGCACTATTCACGCCATCTCGCCATAATTCGCCAATAGCCTGGACAACCGCCTCAGGGATTTCTTGGGCTTCTTTCTTACCCTGCTCCAACAATGGTCGATATCTGACTTCCACTGGGAATAAACGGCCACTTACCTCAATGACTGGGGCTGGATGCCCAGCAGTTCCAAAATGCTTTGCAAAGCGGTCGGCATCAATCGTCGCTGAAGTAACAATCACTTTTAAATCTGGACGCTTAGGCAGTAATTGCCTCAAATACCCTAATAAAAAATCAATATTGAGACTTCGCTCATGAGCCTCGTCAATAATGATCGTGTCATAAGCCTTTAAAAGTGGGTCCCTTTGGGTTTCAGCCAACAGAATACCGTCGGTCATTAACTTAATGGATGCGCTTGTGCTTGTTTTATCAGCAAAACGAACCTGATAGCCAACATCTTCCCCAATTGGACTCCCCAACTCTTGGGCTATTCGTTTGGCTGTAGATGTGGCAGCAATTCTTCTAGGCTGGGTATGGCCAATGAGCTTTTCTGTGCCATTGGCACGACCGCGCCCCATAGCCAAACAGATCTTAGGTAATTGAGTCGTTTTCCCTGAACCTGTCTCACCACAGACAATAATGACCTGATTCTGCTCCAAAGCTAAGGCGATCTTCTCCCTCTGTCCAGAAACAGGTAAGCTCTCAGGAAACTGAATTTTTAAATTTTTGGTCATTTTTACTGGTTGCACCCTATAATTTTCCACTATGCCTACTAATCAAGTCCAAAATAATTTTCCCTTCGTTGCTTGGCTGCGCGATGTAGCTCCCTACATCCATAGCTTTAGAGGTAAAACCTTTGTGATTGGTTTTGCCGGAGAGCTTGTTCAAAAAGGCGGCCTAGAGGCTTTAATTCAAGATGTGGCCATGCTGCATGCCATGGGAATGCGTATTGTGCTCGTTCATGGTTCCCGCCCACAAGTACAAGAACAACTTGATTTAAGAAAAGTGAGCAGTCGTTATGGCACAGGCCCCATGAGCGGCTACCGTATCACTGATCCAGCGGCTTTGGAATGCGCTAAAGAAGCTTCAGGCGAGTTGCGCCTCGATATTGAAGCGGCTTTTAGCCAAGGTTTACCCAATACACCGATGGCTGGATCTCGCATTTCAGTTATTTCAGGAAATTTCATCATCGCAAGACCGGTCGGCATTGTTGATGGTGTTGATTTTATGCATACCGGCTTAGTACGTAAGGTGGATTCAGAGTCTATTGCTCATTCACTGGCCAACAATAAGATTGTTCTGATGTCTCCACTCGGTTTCTCACCTACTGGCCAGGCATTCAATATTGCTTATGAAGACGTTGCTACAGCGACAGCCATGGCGGTTAAAGCAGATAAATTGATCTTTTTAACTGAATACAACGGTATTACAGACTTAGATGGCGAGTTGATCAAAGAGTTCTCATTACGTCAACTTGAAGAACATATCAGTGGGCTTACACTAGCTGATGCCGATTTAAAGGTTCTTTTGCAAAATGCTATTCGCGCGATTAGGTCTGGCGTCAGTCGTGTTCATTTATTGCCTCACGATCGTGACGGCGCTTTGCTAGAAGAGCTATTTACACACGACGGCATCAGCACCATGATTGCAGCATCTGATATCGAACATCTCCGTGAAGCCAACTTAGATGATGTAGGTGGCATCTTGCAACTAATTGAACCTTTAGAAGATGAAGGTATTCTGGTTGCGCGCGGTCGCGATGTGATCGAGCGTGACATCACTCACTTTTCAGTCATTGAGCATGACCGTGTTTTGTTCGGATGTGCTGCTCTATTTCCTTACTCAAATGGTGTTGGTGAACTTTCATGTTTAGCTGTTGATCCAGAAGCTCAAGAATCAGGCGATGGTGAACGTTTATTAAAACGAATTGAAGCTAGAGCCAGATCCTCTGGACTTAAAAAACTTTTTGTTCTAACAACCAGAACTGAACACTGGTTTTTAAAACGTGGTTTCGTAAGGGCCAGCGTTGATGATTTGCCAGCAGAGCGTAAAGAACTATATAACTGGGAACGTAAATCGATGGTTCTCATTAAAAACCTATAATTAATCACTTTTGAAATTACGGAGTAGCAAGATGGCTCGAATGGTTAACTGCATTAAATTAAATAAAGAAGCTGAAGGCTTAGATTTCCCACCAATGCCAGGTGAATTGGGTAAGAAGCTATGGCAAGAAGTTTCTAAAGAAGCTTGGGCAGGATGGTTAAAACAACAAACCATGTTGATCAATGAGAATCGACTAAATATGGCTGATACCCGCGCGCGCCAATATCTTCTGAAGCAAGTAGAAAAATACTTTTATGGAGAAGGTGCAGACACTGCACAAGGTTATGTCCCTGAGGACAAATAATTGTCAAACATATTAAAAAAGGACGCATTAGCGTCCTTTTTTAATATACGAAACAAATCGAATTAATAAACTTGACGCCGAACACCCTTAGATTCACCAATAAGAAGCACATCTGCTTTTCTGCGAGCAAATAAACCATTACAAATAACACCAGGAATTTGATTGATCTCTGATTCGAATGAAGCGGGGTCTGTGATCTTCAAACCATTGGCATCCAAAATCCATCCCTGATTATCCGTCACAAAAATTTGATCGCCGCCTTTTACTTTTCTTAAAGAGACTGTCGCACCTAAACTCTCTAAAAAACGCGTGACTTGAGCTTGAGCCATTGGAATAACTTCAACTGGTAAAGGAAACTTACCAAGGACATCCACTTCTTTACTGGCATCACAAATGCAAACAAAAGATTGAGCTAATTGAGCAACGATTTTTTCTCGAGTTAAAGCACCACCGCCACCTTTGAGCATATGACCTTGTGGGTCAATTTCGTCAGCGCCATCAACATAGATAGGAACGCTAACCACTGAATTACTGTCCAAAACTTTAAATCCATGCTTTTGAAGTCTCTCTGTGCTTGCTTGGGAACTAGAAATGACTCCAGAGAAATGACCTTTATGAGGCGCAATAGCATCGATAAATAAATTAGCAGTTGAACCAGTTCCAATACCCAAAATACCACCGGGCGCCATATTAGTTAGCACCTCATTTTTGGCGGCATCAGCTACCATTGCCTTCAGTTGATCCTGCGTATACATAAAACAATGCCCTATAAATACTGTTTCTTTTAAATTAACTTAATTATTCAGCAAAAATGTCTGCTAAATTCTTTTTATTTACAGAAGCATTCTAAAATACTCCAATGAGCACACTATTAGAACAACTTAAACAATACACCACTGTAGTCGCAGATACAGGCGACTTTGAGCGCATGCAGGCCTTTTTGCCTCAAGATGCAACAACGAACCCTTCTCTAATATTAAAAGCCGCCCAACTTCCAAATTATCAAGCGCTGATTAGCCAAATAAAGTCACAAAACGCAGGTCGATCAGTAGATCAAATCATTGATGCTTTACTAGTTGCATTTGGTCTTGAGATTTTGAAGATTGTTCCAGGTAGGGTTTCGACAGAGGTTGATGCTCGCCTATCTTTTGATACAGAATTAACTATTAAGAAAGCTCGAGAAATTATTAAAGCCTATGAACAGGCTGGAATTTCCAGAAATAGAGTTTTAATTAAGATCGCAAGCACTTGGGAAGGCATCCAAGCAGCTCAAATTTTGCAAGCAGAAGGCATTTCTTGCAATATGACCTTGTTATTTAGCCTAATACAAGCAGTTGCTTGTGCCGATGCAAAAGCACAGTTGATTTCACCATTTGTTGGTCGCATCACAGATTGGCATAAAAAGTCTTTGGGTGCTGATTGGAAAGATGAAACTCATGGTGGTGCTAATGACCCAGGCGTTGTCTCAGTTAAAAATATTTATAACTATTACAAGTTTTTTAATATTCAAACCGAGGTAATGGGTGCAAGTTTCAGGAACATCAATCAGATTATTAATTTAGCTGGATGTGACTTGCTAACAATTAGTCCTGAGTTACTTGCAGAACTTCAAAATCAACAATTAGTGCTCTCTCCCGCTCTGAGTCTAACTAAGGCAAAAGCAACAGGTTCTTCTGCGATCAAAGCAGATGAAAAATCATTCCGATATCAGTTAAATCAAGATGCCATGGCGACAGAGAAACTTTCCGAGGGTATTCGTTTATTCTGTGCAGATATTGAGAAACTTGAAAAGTTACTGGCTAATTAAAAAAATAGGCGATAGTCATTGGCTCGATAAAAAAGTGCTCTTAATCTAACAGATTTGGCACTTTTTTATTTTTACCCTTTAGCAAGCCTTTGTCTGCGAGCCTCGTACAAACAGACGCCACTTGCAACTGATACGTTCAAGCTTTCAACACCTCCGAGCATAGGAATTTTGACCAGCTCATCGCATGTTTCTTTGGTCAACCTTCTCATACCTTCACCCTCAGCGCCCATGACCAAAGCAACTGGACCACTCAAGTCGACATCGTATAAAGTTTTTTCAGTTTGATCGTCTGTACCAATAAGCCATACACCAGCCTCTTGTAACTCACGCATCGTCCGTGCCAGATTAGTCACAGCAATTAAGGGCATAGTCTCTGCTGCACCACTAGCGACCTTACTCACTGTTGCATTTAAATGAGCAGACCGATCTTTAGGAACAATGACAGCATCAACACCAGCACCATCAGCAACTCGAAGACATGCACCCAAATTATGTGGATCTGTCACACCATCTAATATCAACAACAAGGCTGGTCCTTGTAAGGCATCCAATAATTCATCAAGAGTTTGAACTTTAGAAACAGCATCAGCAAAAGCAACTACACCTTGATGACGATCATTACCAGCTAGAGTTCTTAGACGTTCCGTATCAGCTTGATGCAATCGCCTACCCAAAATAGGCTCTGCTGATTTAATAAAGTCTTGCATACGACGATCACGTCTTGCGGGATCAACATAAACGGTTCTTAGAGATTCAGGATCTTGGCGCAACCTTGCAATAACAGCATGAAAACCCAAAATCATCTGTTTACCATCACCACCTTGCCTAGATTCCTGTTTAAAACCTGGCTTTTGCTCTTTACCTGACATTAACGACGACCTTTACGAATACTTAGCTCATGCCCTTTTGATTTGGCATTACTGGCTTTTTTTGGTTTTTTCCCAGCCCTTGATGTAGCTTTTTTTGAAGCTAGGGATTTTGCTGGGGGTAATGATAAACCTGTAATAGTTCTCGCTGGGGATACATCAGGCGAGGAACTAGTCCTTGATTTAGTAGTTCCAGAACGACGTTTCGACGAAGTATCCCTAAAAGAACCTCCAGAACGGTTATCTCGCGCAGGACGATTGGATCTTGAATTATCCATGGGCGCAAACTTTGCACTAGCACCAATGCCAACACCTTTGTCTTGACCTGGTTTTACCAAGCTAAACTCTATTCTTCTAGCATCAAGATCTACACGGCTGACCAAAACATGAACTCGATCCGTTAAACGATAGCGAATACCTGTTCTCTCACCACGTAATTCTTGCCGAGCCTCATCATATTGGTAGTAATCCCCACCCAATTCGCTAATGTGAATCATGCCCTCAACAAAAAGACTCTCTAACTGAACAAACAAACCAAAGGTTGCAACACCGGTAATCGTGCCAGCATATTCTTGACCCAAGTGGTCACGCATGTAATAACACTTTAACCAAGCCTCCACATCCCGCGAGGCTTCATCAGCCCGACGCTCATTAGAGGAGCAGTGAACGCCCAATTGAGACCAAGCGGCTGTAGCTGTTGATGCTTCTTGCTTTGCCTTAGAACCCCTTGCTGTTTTAAGAGCTGGCTTTGATTTAGCCTCTTCATGGGACTTCTTAGCATTAGCTGCATTGACACGGCCCGGACCACTCTTGGGCATCGCTAAATTCAAAACAACTTCTGAAGGAATAGCTGGCGAATATTTTTTCTTCGCCAAGATTGCCTTAATCGATCGATGCACCAATAAGTCAGGATAACGTCTGATAGGACTTGTGAAGTGCGCATAAGCGTCATAAGCCAAGCCGAAGTGCCCATAATTATCAGGTTGATAAACAGCTTGTTGCATAGACCTCAAAACGACTGATTGCAACATACTAGCGTCAGGTCTTGGCTTAATCTCTTCAATTAATTTAGCAAAATCTTTTGGTCGTGGCTTATCAGAACCACCTAAATGAAGACCAGCCGTTCTTAATACTTGCTTGAGTGTCAACAACTTCTCAACAGAAGGCTCTGCGTGAACGCGGAATAGAGAGTCATGACCATTTTTATCTAAAAAGTCCGCCGCACAAACGTTAGCCGCCAACATGCACTCTTCAATAACGCGATGAGCCTCATTACGAATACGCGGTTCAATGCGTTCGATCTTACCCAATGAATTACTAATGATTTGAGTTTCAGTAGTTTCAAAATCGATGGCGCCACGCTTATCTCTGGCAGACCTCAGAACTTTATATAAGCTATAAAGTCGGTCTAAATTCTTTTTAAGATGCTTAAATCTTGCCGCTTCTGGGCCATTACTATTACTTAAAATTTCCCACACAGTGTTGTAGGTGAAACGCTGTGCTGAGTGCATAACTGCCGGATAGAACTGGTAGGCTTGAACCTCTCCATGAAAATCAATCACAGCATCACAAACCATACACAAACGATCAACCTCAGGCTTGAGTGAGCAAAGGCCATTAGAAATTTTTTCCGGCAGCATCGGTATAACGCGACGTGGAAAATAAACAGAGGTTGCTCTTGTAATCGCATCTGCATCAAGCGGTTGACCCGGCTTTACATAATGCGACACATCGGCAATGGCAACAATTAAACGCCAAGCCTTTTCTTTACCCCAAGTAACCGGCTCACAATAAACCGCATCATCAAAATCTCTAGCATCCTCACCGTCAATCGTAACAAGTGGGATATCTCTTAAATCAATTCGGCCCTCTAGATCTTCAGCACGAATTTCATCAGGCAAAAGTTCAGCTTCTTTAGTCGCTGCAGGTGAAAACTCATGTGGCACGCCATACTTGCGAACCGCAATTTCAATCTCCATACCTGGATCATCTATTTCACCAAGCACCTCAACCACTCGGCCAACAGCTTGACGATAACTATCTGGATAATCAATGATCTCAACCGAAACAACTTGTCCCAATTTAGCATTACCCTGACCCTTAGGCGGGATCAAAATATCATGGCCAATACGCTTATCTTCTGGAGCGCAGATCAGTACACCGTTTTCATTTAATAAACGTCCAATAACAAATTTATTGGCATGTAGAATAACTTCACTAACTTGACCTTCAGGACGGCCACGACGATCTAAGCCAGTCACTTTAACAATGACTTTATCTTGATGCATCACACGAGACATTTCTCGTTCTGTTAAAAAAACGTCCTCACCACCATCATCTGGAATAACAAATCCAAAGCCATCTCGGTGACCTTGAACCGTTCCTTGCTTCTCTGGCAAATTGCGTGCTTTAGCCTCAGACAAAGCTAAAGTTCCTTTATTATTTTTTTTAGTCATGCCCCATTGTCTTATAAGAATGTGAAATCTCACAATACTTTATCAAGACTTTCATAAAGCACTTTTTGTACCCCTGGATACGGCCACGTTCCACAACAAAAAAGGCGCTAAAAGCGCCTTTTTTAACTCAACATAAACAAGCTTAAGCTTCAAATGGATGTTGTAAAAGGATTGTTTCATTACGATCTGGACCTGTTGAGACCATAGCGATAGGTACACAAGCCACCTCTTCAACGCGTCGTAAATAATTCTGCGCTTCTTTAGGTAATTGATTCCAATCTTGGATACCAACAGTACTTCCCTTCCAACCCGGGAAAGTCTCGTAAATTGGCTCACAACGGGCAACAGCATCAGAACCACGAGGCAAAACATCAAGCTTCTTACCATCAAGGTTGTAACCCACGCACAAGCCGATTTGCTCCAAACCATCTAGAACATCTAATTTAGTCATACATAAGCCACTAACACCACTGATTTGGATGGAGCGCTTTAATGCAGCAGCGTCTAACCAACCCGTGCGGCGTGGACGACCAGTCACAGAACCAAACTCTTTACCAACTTGAGCTAAACGCAAGCCGATAGGATCTTGAGCTTTTGGATTGTCGTGGTCATATAGCTCACTTGGGAATGGGCCTGAACCAACGCGTGTGCAATAAGCTTTAGTAATACCTAAAACATAATGCAAGCTTCCAGGGCCAACGCCCGAACCGGCTGCAGCATTACCTGCCACGCAGTTTGAAGACGTTACAAATGGATAAGTGCCGTGATCGATATCCAATAAAGCACCTTGAGCACCTTCAAACAACAAGTTTTTACCTGCTTTTTGAACAGCATCTAAATCACTTGAAACATCAGCCACCAATGGGCGTAGTTGTTCAGCATAGCTGAGCATACTGTCTCTAACTTCAGCAAAATCTAATGCTGGAGCCTTAAAGTACTGAGTAAGTACAAAATTGTGATATTCCAAGTTTTCTTTTAGCTTATCAGCAAAGGATTCTGGGAAAAACAAATCTTGAACACGTAAGGCACGACGAGCAACTTTATCTTCGTATGCTGGGCCTATACCTCGACCGGTTGTACCAATTTTTGCATTACCGCGTTTTGCTTCCCGAGCATGGTCAATAGCCACGTGGTACGGCAGAATTAAGGTTGTTGCTTCTGAAATCTTTAGACGTGAGCGAACATCAACGCCAGCAGCTTCTAACTCACCTATCTCTTTAAACAAGGCTTCTGGTGACAAAACAACACCGTTACCGATATAGCATGTCACGCCAGGACGCATGATGCCTGATGGAATCAAACGTAAGATAGTTTTTTGACCATTAATGATTAAAGTATGTCCAGCATTGTGGCCGCCCTGGAAACGAACAACGCCCTCAGCGTGGTCTGTTAACCAATCAACGATTTTGCCTTTACCTTCATCACCCCATTGGGTACCAATAACAACAACATTGCGGCCAGACTTGCTGGCTGATTTCTGAACTGACATATAAACCAAGAAAAAGAAAAATTAAATAGAAAACGCAGAAAGGAGCATTTTACGCTCTTGTCTTGACGACCCACTCACCTTTTTGATCAACTAACTCGCGATCGCAATGGAATTCCTCGCCATCTTGCTCATGACCGGGTAATAACTGAATAACTACCTCGCCCTGGTGGCGCAGTTCTGTGATCTGTTGACTTAATTTTGAATCATTTGACCATGGAGCCAAAATAGCAAATCTCCTAGAATCAATATTAGAAACCCTTGCTAAAGTCATGATATCCAAAGAAAAACCTGTTGCAGGCCTTGGTCTACCAAAAGCAGCTCCCACCATGTCATAACGGCCACCTCTAGCTACAGCCGCAGGTAAACCAGCGACATAAGCAGCAAACATAACCCCGCTGTGATACTGATAACCTCTAAGATCAGACAGATCTAAGTTCAACTGAGGAGCATTAGGCAATACTGAAATTGCCTGACAAAGACGCTCTAAATCATTTAGAGCACTCAAAACGCCTGGCAAATTAGGCAAACTTTGACGAGCCACTTTTAAAACCGATTCAGGAGAACCACTCAGAGCCACTAAAGCCAAGATAGATTCCTTGATATTCGCAGGCCATGAGGCCAATAAGGTGCTTAAACCTGGCAAATCTTTAGTTTGCAGAGAAGCGTAAAGGGTATTTAAGGCATCGGATTCAGGTTGGTAATCACCCAAAATAGCGGTCAAAAGACCAGCATGACTCATATCTAAGGTAACAGTCCCTACTTTGCTCAAATTTAATACTTCATTGAGCAATTTTTGAACTTCAAAATCAGCCTCCCAACCAGCGTGACCATAAATTTCCGCTCCCAACTGAAGTTGTTCACGAGACATAGCACCAGGCGCTGGCAGTGTATGCAAGACAGAACCTGCATAACAAAGTCGAGTAATACCCTGACGATTCAATAAATGGGCATCAATACGGGCAACTTGGGGGGTGATATCAGCACGCAAGCCAAGAGTTCTTCCTGACAACTGATCTACCAATTTGAAGGTTTTAAGATTCAAGTCCTGGCCTGCACCAGTTAGCAAAGAATCCAAATACTCCAACATCGGAGGCATTACCAACTCATATCCATATGTTTGGAAACGATCCAATAAGATACGGCGCAATTCTTCTATTTTTCTTGCCTCAGACGGCAAGACGTCTGCGATATTTTCAGGTAATAACCAACGATTCATTATTTAGCTACCGGGGTGGGATTAGATCCATTAAAACGACTGCTTTTCATAAACTTCAAAAATTCAGAATTAGGCTCTATCACCATCAAATCCTGCTTAGTCTTAAAGCTATTACGGTAAGCATCCAAACTTCTGTAAAACTGAGCAAACTGAGGATCACGACCAAATGATTCGCCATAAAGCGCAGTTGCACGGGCATCGCCCTGACCTTTAATTTTCTGGGCATCACGATAAGCACGTGACAAAATGATATCGCGCTGACGTTCAGCATCAGCCCGAATCTTTTCAGATTCAGCAGCACCTGTTGAGCGAAGTTCATTAGCAACGCGTTTACGCTCAGCTTCCATACGACGGAATACTGATTCGCTGATCTCAGCCAACAAATCGATACGCTTCAAACGAACATCCACGATTTCAATACCAATATCCGCGGCTTCTTCAGCGACCTTCTTGCGAATATTTTGCATAACCTGCTCACGCTGCTCAGAAATCAATTCACGAACTGTACGCTTGGTAAATTCTTCATTCAATGCTGATTTAACAAGTTGGTTTAAACGATCCTGGGCCAAACGTTCATCACCACGAAAACTAATAAAGAAGCGACGAGGCTCAACAATGCGCCACTTCACATAGGAATCTACCAATAAGTTCTTCTTTTCAGCCGTAATAAAACGCTCTGCATCTGGTGTATCAATCGTCAAAATACGACGCTCAAAAAACTGGACGCTCTGAAATGGTGGTGGCATCTTAAATTGCAAGCCTGGCTCTTCGACCACACGAACTAACTCACCGAATGAGAATACAGCTGCATATTGACGTTGATCAACAACAAAAATAGTTGAAGACAACAAACCCAATGTAATTAAAAGAGCTGCTAAAACTGGAAAGATACGATTTGTCATATGTTTAACTCCTAGCGCTCACGACTACGCAAGCCACTAGCACTATCTCTTCGATCACTAGGTGCAGGGTTAGGATTAACAACCGGTGAAGTCGATGTTGAAGTCGATGTATTAGCCGGAGTATTTGAGACTGTATTGGATGAAGGAACAACAGGTGTTGTTGAAGGAGTTACCTGTTGAATCAACTTATCTAAAGGCAAATACAAAAGACTGCTGCCGTTAGCGCGCTGATCAACCATAACCTTAGTCACGTTGTTATAGATTTCTTGCATCGTATCGATGTACATACGCTCGCGTGTCACTTGTGGAGCCTTAGCGTACTCAGCTTGAACTAACTTAAATCGAGTCGCATCACCTTCAGCTGTTGCAACAACTTTTGCCTTGTAACCTTCAGCTTCTTGCATTAAACGATCTGCGGCACCGCGCGCTTTAGGAATGATGTCATTCGCGTAAGCCTGACCTTCATTCTTGAGACGCTCACGATCTTGACCTGCTTTAACAGCATCATCAAAAGCAGCCTGAACTTGCTCTGGAGGCTGAACGTTTTGAACTGTCACACTTGTAACAAAAATACCAGCTTTATAACCATCCAAAATCTTCTGAATAGACAAGTTCAAATCAACAGCTAGCTTTTCACGATTCTCATACAAGACGTTATCCATCTTACTCTTACCAACAATTTCTCGAACTGCAGTTTCAGCTGCTTGGACTACTGATGCATCCGGTTCTTTATTGTTAAAGAGGTACTCAGAAGCATCTTTCAATCGATACTGAACAGCGAACTTAACATCAATGATGTTCTCATCCTCAGTCAACATAGAGGAGTCTTTTAAGTTAGATGCCTTAATGACTGTGGCGCGACCAACTTCAACAGAACGAATCGCAGACAGATTGACCACTTCATGACTCTGAATAGGCCATGGCATACGCCAATTAATACCAGGACGAGTGGTGTAGCTGTATTTGCCAAACTGAAGAACAACCCCGGTTTGGCCTTCTTGAATCATAAAAAATCCACTAAATACCCAAACGACAACTGCCACTAAGACAATCACGCCCGCACCAATGCCAGGATTCATACCTTCACCAGCAGGACCCTTTGAACTTGGTGGCTGGTTATTACCACCACCCTGACCCTTGCCTTTAAATAAACCATTAAGACGATTGTTAAAGTCTCTCCACAACTGATCTAAATCAGGCGGGCCATCTTGTTTTTGAGGTTGACGAGGCCTATCTTCTGGCTTGGAAGAATTCGCATCTTTTTCATCACGACCACGGTTAGGGTCTGACTGATGGTTATTGCCCCAACCGGGATCATTAAC
This sequence comes from Pseudomonadota bacterium, assembly GCA_041179505.1. Taxonomy (GTDB): domain Bacteria; phylum Pseudomonadota; class Gammaproteobacteria; order Burkholderiales; family Burkholderiaceae; genus Polynucleobacter. The sequence continues at coordinate 33,747 of JBEGTH010000007.1, forward strand.
CGAAAATATTTGTAGTAATTTACGCATCGTTGGGAGAATACAGTCCTGTACGAGTATGAAAAACATCTAAAGATTCCCAACGCTTAGCTGGGGCCGGTGAATCTAAATCAGCCACTGATGGAACCACATCCACCGGGGCTTTAATTCTATCAGTGTTCTTTGCCAAATCAGCTAAAGTCTCCCTTAATAGATCTAAACCAAGGCCATCTTTAGCCGAAATATAAATAGCAACCACCTTGCCATTTCGGTCATATCGAAGAACTGGGCCACGCTCCATTAAAGCAGGAACTTGATCAATCTTATTAACCACAACTAATTGAGGGCTTTGATCAGCCCCAATTTCAGCTAAAACCTTATCAACTTCGATCATTTGTTGCTCACGATCTAAGCTGCTGGCATCAACTACATGGAGCAATAAATCAGCACGAACGGTCTCATCTAAGGTGGCTCTAAAAGCCTCTACCAATTGATGTGGCAAATCTCTAATAAATCCAACAGTGTCTGAAATCACAGCATTGCCAATAACTGGCAGATAAACACGCCTAGAAGTTGTATCTAGAGTAGCAAAAAGCTGGTCAGCGGCATAAGAACCCGCCTTCGTTAAAGCATTAAATAAGGTGGATTTACCCGCATTGGTATAACCCACCAAAGAAACTGAAAAAACACCGCCCTTTTCCCTAGATCGTCTTTGAGTGGCTTGCTGTTTTTGTAACTTCTCTAATTCGGCTTGTAAACGCTTCGCCTTATTTTCAAGCATCCGCCGATCCAACTCCATCTGAGTTTCACCGGGACCACCGCGCATACCGATACCACCCTTTTGTCTTTCTAAGTGGCTCCAAGCTTTGACTAATCTAGATACCTGATAGCGGACATTTGCTAATTGAACTTGAGTTTTACCTACGTGGCTTTTTGCACGTTGGGCAAATATATCCAATATGAGACCAGTACGATCAATCACGTGGCACTTCAGATGACGTTCTAAATTACGTTGCTGGACGGGGGAAAGTGCGTGGTTAAAAATTGCTAATTCAACCTCATTAGCTTCCATTTGCTCACGCAACTCAGTCGCTTTACCAGAACCCATATACAGAGCCGGATCTGGTTTAGCGCGCTTAGCAATCATGGTCATGACTGGTTGAGACCCAGCACTTGAAGCCAATAAACTTAACTCCGCCATACTATCTGCGAAGTCAGGTTTACCTCCAGGATCTATTCCAACAAGAGCTGCTTTAACGGCGTCCATACCTGAGTTAAGCGGCAGGCGTTCCTTCGTCATCACGGAACTCCACTGCGCGGGCTGGGACAACCGTTGAGATGGCGTGTTTATAGACCATTTGAGTCACTGTATTACGCAACAAAATGACGTATTGGTCAAATGACTCAACATTGCCCTGCAACTTAATGCCGTTTACCAAATAAATGGAAACAGGAATGTGTTCTTTACGCAAAGCGTTTAAAAATGGATCTTGCAAAAGTTGGCCTTTATTAGTGTTCATGCCCGCTCCTTCTTTCTTTTTAATTGTTTGGAGTCTTACTCTATTTTTATTAAAACTTGTCTTTCTACAGCATCAGTGTAACTAAGCTGTAGAAAATTGCTACTTACCTTTTTTTTTCTTGCTTTTATCCTGGTCAACAAAAGGGTTTTGCCCCGTTCTAAATTCCATTCTAAGTGGTGTGCCACGCAGCTTAAAGGCTTCGCGGAAGCGACCTTCTAAGTAACGGCGATAACTATCGGTCACACCACTTAAAGCGTTACCGTGAATCACCACAATCGGTGGGTTGGAACCACCTTGGTGCGCATACCGCATCTTAGGACGAGACATGCCAACGCGCTTGGGTTGCTGGAACTCCACGGCCTCTTCCAAGATTCTAGTTAACTTAGGAGTTGGTAGCTTAGACATGGCTGCAGCATAGGCTGCATCAACATCTTTGAAAAGCTCTTTAATACCAAAACCTTTAATGGCTGAAATTGGATGAACGTTTGCAAAATCTAAGAAACGAAGCTTTCTAGCAATATCAGTTCTAGCACGTTCTTTGTTGTAATCATCCATGCCATCCCATTTATTAACAGCAAGGACCAAGGCTCGGCCGGCATCAACAATGAAACCTGCTATGTGAGCATCTTGCTCAGAAATATCTTGCTGAGCATCTAGCATCAGAATGACGACATTGGCATCTGCGATGGCCTGCAAAGTTTTTACAACTGAGAACTTTTCAATCGCTTCGAAAACTTTGCCACGCTTTCTGAGACCAGCCGTATCGATCATTACGTAAGGCTTACCATTGCGCGTAAATGGCACGTCAATCGCATCCCTAGTAGTCCCTGGCATATCAAATGCAATCACACGCTCTTCGCCGATAAGAGTGTTGATAAAAGTTGACTTACCGACGTTGGGACGGCCAACAACAGCAATACGCATTGGTTTATCAGTACGATCTTCTTCCTCGGGCTCATCAGGTATTCCTAATGCATCCAAAGCTTCATCAATCATTGAGCGGACGCCGTCACCATGAGCTGATGAAATAGCAATTGGCTCACCCAAACCTAATTCATAGAAATCAGCTGTTACTGTCGAATAAGCCATACCCTCAGCTTTATTCACGGCCAAAATAACGGGGCGACCTGTTTTGCGCAAGAAATCAGAAATGACTCGATCCTGTGGCGCCATACCCAAACGAGCATCAACCAAAAAAATAACAACGTCAGCCTCAACCACAGCTTGTTTTGTTTGCTTAGCCATTTCAGCTAGGATGCCAGTTTTAGCAACAGGCTCAAATCCACCTGTATCAATGCAGATGAATTCGCGATCACCAACACGGCCATTACCATAGTGACGATCACGTGTTAGACCAGAAAAATCTGCCACTAAAGCATCACGCGAACGCGTTAGACGATTAAATAGCGTTGATTTTCCTACGTTAGGACGTCCAACAATGGCAATAACTGGCTTCATAAATACTTTTAACTTTCTAACTATTGTCTAAGACCATTTCTGATCATTATTATTTTTATATGGTCTTAGCTCAGCTTAGTTAGGTTTATAGGCCGCCAAAGAGCCGCTTCTAGTTTGCACAATCAACATACCGCTCGCTACGATCGGCGCGGCACTGATTGCACTTCTATCTACGCGAATACGAGCAATTGGCTTACCACTAGATTGCTCTAAGAAATGCAAATAACCTTGTTTATCGCCCATCACCAATAAGCGACCAACTGATAATGGCTCTCCCACATCACGCCAAGTCATTGTCTCATTCCGCCAAACTTCAACACCATCATCAGCGCGATAAGCAACTACATGTGATTTTTCATCAGACGCAAAAACAAACTCTTGTGATTGGGCAGTTCCGGTATAACTAGAAAAATCTTTTGTCCATGTGAAATTGCCAGTATTTAGATCACCGCAACCAATTCGCCCCTGAAATGCAACAGCACATAGACGACGACCCACCGTGCTTGGTCTTGCAGCCACATCGGTCATACGTTCAATTTCAGAGAAGCCCTTAGGGTATGCCAATGACGTTTCCCATAAAACATTACCGCTGGTTAATCCAATAACACCTAATTTGCCACCTGAAAAACCTGTAATAAATGCATCAGCAGCAACTGGAACCATCGCGAAACTAGTTCTCAACGACAAAGCTGCTTGTGGTCGCAAGTATGACCAACGACGCTTTCCAGTCTTAACGTCCAAACCAAAGAAACGATTGTCAATTGTTCTTACAACAGCAACTCCGCTAAGCACTAAGGGCTCCGTCAATACTTCACTACCAACATTCTCTTCCCAAATTTTTTCACCCTGAGCGTTAAATGCATAAACAAGACCCTTCGTTGTTCCAACAACAACTACATTACCGTCACTACCGGGACCTGATGACAACTCAGTTGGGGCTTTAACTTCCCAAACATGCTTGCCACTCAAAATATCAATTTTGCTTACGAGCCCATTGCCCGCCGAAGTGTAAATATAGTCACCCGCAACCACTGGACGCATCACAAATTTTTCAGATTTACCGACACTTGTCGACCAAATAGAAGTAACAGTTAATTTCTCTTCAACACTCACTAACTTGGATGGCTCTCGCTTGTCAGAGCTAGAGCAAGCCGTGAGACCAATGCTTGCAAACACTATTGAAAAAGCAACAACTCGAATCATGGGATGGCACATTAACGACCTCCTACTGCATCTAACTTAATTTTTAATAAACGCTTAGCTTCATCAGCGGCTTCTGGATTTTTCTCTAACTTATTCCAAGCCTCTTGGTAAAACTTGCGAGCTTCTTGATTTTTCTGCTGAGCCAACTCAACATCACCACGTCTTTCAAGCATCAAGGCTTCAAAAGGTTTGGAGGCTGAAGCAGCGGCCAATTTTTGTGCTTCCGCAAAATCGCCTTTATCAATTAACAATGAAACCAAACGGGATCTTGCAATATCTCGATGTGAATCCACTTTAGCATTTTCAACAGACCAACGCAGATTCTTTTCTGCTCCAGTCATATCTCCTGAAGAGTTCGCAACCTGGGCAGCAACCAAAGCAGACATACCAGCATAACTTGTGGAAGAGTACTGATCTTGTAGATCATTGGCAGCCCTGAGAGTTCCTTGAATATCCTGCTTTTGAGCAGACAACAACAGGGTCTCGTAAAGCTTGCTAGCGCCCATTGATTGACGTTCTTGCCACCAGCCATATCCAACATAGGCAGAGTAAGCTAATGAAATAGAAACAGCAGCTACGATTAGCAACTTGCCATACTGTTTCCACCAAGCCTTAAATTCAGCTAATTGTTCTTGTTCTTCTAAATTAAAATGCATGTTCTGATCACTTATTCTGAAATTGCTACCAACTGATTGATGACTGCATCAACCAAACCATCAATCGCTACTGTCATTTGCTGACCATCGCGACGTAAATCTTTTAATTGAGCTTGCCCAGCCAACAACTCATCTGGCCCAATAATAACGGCATAAGCCGCCCCGCTACTATCTGCTTTTTTCATCTGGGATTTAAAGCTGGCTGCTTGTCCGTCTGGAGAGCAATGCAATATCACTTCAATGCCCGCACTTCTTAATCTCTCAGCTACCACCATGGCAGCCTCAAGAGTGTCACCAGCCTGATGCAAAACATAAACATCACAAACAGACTCAAGATCAGAAGCTATACCCTGCTCTTTCATTAACTCAATCACTCGCTCCATACCCATGGCCCAACCACAGGCTGGAGATGGCTTACCACCCATTTGAGCCATAAGGGGATCATAACGACCACCGCCAGCCACAGTTCCCTGAGAGCCCAACTGGTCAGTTACCCACTCAAAAACAGTGAGATTGTAGTAATCCAAACCACGCACTAAACGAGGATTGATAGTAAATGGCAAATTATTGGCTTTTAGCAATCTTTGAACACCTTCAAAGTGCTTGAGTGACTCCTCACCCAAAAAATTTAACAACTGAGGAGCTGACTCAACAATTGGCTTCATGGCTGGATTTTTACTATCCAAAATCCGCAATGGATTGGTATGCAAACGTCGCTTAGCATCTTCATCAAGATCTGACTCATGCTTCTTAAAGTGCTCAATCAGCGCTTCTCTGTGAGCAGCTCTTTCGTTGGCTTGACCTAAAGAATTCAATTCTAATTTAATGCCAAATAAACCAAGATCATCCCAAAGACGTTGGCACATAAGAATAATTTCAGCATCAATATCAGGGCCTGCAAAACCTAAGGCTTCAATACCTAATTGATGGAATTGACGGTAGCGACCTCGCTGTGGGCGCTCATGTCTAAACATAGGACCGGTATACCAAAGTCGCTTAGGTCCTTCGTATAACAAGTTGTGCTCAATCACAGCTCTAACGGCAGCAGCAGTTCCTTCAGGTCTTAGCGTTAACTTTTCACCATTTAAACTATCTTCAAAGGAATACATTTCCTTTTCAACAATGTCAGTTACTTCACCAATACCACGTTTGAATAACGCAGTTTGTTCAACGATGGGTGTTCTAATTTGCTGATAACCATAAGATCTAACCAAACTCTGAATAGATTGCTCCAAATGCGCCCACAGGGGGGCCTCACTTGGTAAGAGATCATTCATCCCTCTTACGCCAGTAATTTTGCTTTGTTTTTCTTGGTTATTAGTTTGGCTCATGCATTTGCCTATTGTTAACTTTTAACTTGATAAGTATTTTTTACATACTCATCAACAATGATTTGAAATTCTTCGGCAATCTTATCGCCGCGTAAAGTTTTTACTTTAACGCCATCAACAAATACAGGTGCTGCAGGTGACTCTCCAGTGCCAGGCAATGAAATACCAATATTGGCATGCTTACTTTCACCTGGGCCATTCACAATACAACCCATCACGGCAACACTCATGGCCTCAACACCTGGGTGGTCTTTTTTCCACACTGGCATTTGATGACGAAGATAAGATTGAATTTTAGAAGCCAACTCTTGGAAATACGTACTAGTCGTTCGACCGCAACCAGGGCAAGCAATCACCATCGGCGTGAAATTCCGCAAACCCATAGTCTGCAAAATTTCCTGAGCCACAATCACCTCATTCTCACGAGGAGCACCAGGCTCAGGAGTTAAGGACACACGGATCGTGTCACCGATACCTTCTTGCAATAAGACAGATAACGCAGCAGTTGAAGCAACAATTCCTTTGCTACCCATACCTGCCTCAGTTAAACCTAGATGAAGCGGGTAGTCACAACGTTTAGCTAAATCGCGATAGACAGCAATCAAATCTTGAACAGCACTGACCTTGCATGACAAAATAATTTGATTTCCAGGCAAGCCTAACTCTTCCGCACGTTCAGCTGACTGAAGGGCTGATTGGATCAAAGCTTCAGCCATGACTTGTCTTAGCTCAAGAGGGTTCGCTTGAAGGGCATTTTGATCCAATAATTTAGCCAATAAATCTTGGTCTAAGCTACCCCAATTAACGCCAATACGAACTGGTTTGTTATAACGACAAGCCAACTCAATCATTTGTGAAAATTGAGTATCTCGTTTCGCACCTTGACCAACATTGCCAGGATTAATTCGATATTTTGAAAGTGCTTGAGCACAATCAGGGTAATCAGTTAAAAGCGTGTGACCGTTGTAATGAAAGTCACCTACTAGCGGGACATATACACCCATCTTATCCAACTGCTCACGAATAGCAGGCACAGCGGCGGCGGCGGCCGGGGTATCAACAGTAATACGAACTATTTCAGACCCTGCCTGCGCAAGCTCTTTTACTTGAATAGCTGTACCGATCGCATCTGCTGTATCGGTGTTAGTCATGGATTGAACGCGTACAGGAGCATCACCACCAACAGTGATCAGATTGTCTTGCCATTGAATCAAAGCTTGCTTTGAAAGACGTCGATTGGCTGCGGCATTCACTCCATCACTCATGAACCCATGACTCCTTTGTCAAACTTAATGGTTTGCATTCTTTCGCGAACATTAGTTCTGTCTTTAACATCACCCGCCAACTGACCACAAGCTGCAGCAATATCATCACCGCGAGTCTTACGAACTGTTGTGATGATTCCTGAATCCATTAAACGCTTTGCAAAGTCTTGAACGCGAGCTGTTGATGAACGCTTCAAACCAGATTCAGGGAATGGATTAAATGGAATCAAATTTAATTTACAAGGAATCTTCTTTAAAAGATCAATCAATTCCTTAGCATGCTGATCTGTATCGTTAACACCATCCAACATGCAATATTCAAATGTCAAAAAGTCACGCGGCGCAAAAGGTAAGTAACGCATGCACGCAGACATTAATTCTTTTAGGGGATACTTCTTATTAATTGGCACCAATTCATCACGCAAAGCATCATTAGGTGCGTGAAGAGACACTGCCAGAGCTACTGGTAAATCATTAGCTAAACGATCCATCATAGGAACAACACCGGATGTCGATAAAGTCACACGTCGGCGAGACAAGCCATAAGCATGGTCATCCAACATCAAACGCATAGCACCAACAACAGGTTCGTAATTCAGCAAAGGCTCACCCATGCCCATCAAAACCACATTCGAAATGACTCGACCCTCATGCTCTTGAATCGGCGTACCGTCATAACTATCAATGCGTCTAATCGCGTTAGGTTCACGGCGCAAGGTATGTTCAGCCATCCATAGCTGGCCAATAATTTCCCCAAGGGATAAATTACGAGAAAAGCCTTGTTTACCCGTTGAACAGAAGCGGCAGTTAACTGCGCAACCGGCTTGAGAAGAGATACACAAAGTGCCTCGATCATCTTCTGGGATATAAACCATTTCAACAGCATCGCCAGCACCAACGTCCAACAACCACTTGCGGGTGCCATCGGATGCATGCTGATCACTCACTACCGGTAAAGCAGAGATTTCTGCTTTTTCAGATAAGGTACTACGGAAGGATTTGGCCAAATCGCTCATTTGAGCGATATCGGCCTCTCCTCGTTGATGGATCCAACGCATCAACTGTTTTGCGCGAAAAGGCTTCTCCTGAAGGCTAGCGATATATTCGCTGAGCCCCTCAGGGTCGAAATTCAACAGGTTGGTGCGTGAGTCAATCAATGTGTAGCGTTAAATTAACGTGCAAATACTTGCATGCCTGGGAAGAAGAAGGCGATTTCCACAGCTGCAGTCTCAGGAGCATCTGAACCGTGAACGGCGTTAGCATCAATGCTGTCAGCAAAATCAGCACGAATCGTACCTTTTTCAGCCTTCTTAGGATCTGTAGCACCCATCAAATCGCGGTTCTTAGCGATCGCGCCTTCACCTTGCAATGCTTGAATCATTACAGGACCTGAGATCATGAAATCTACTAGATCTTTAAAGAAAGGACGCTCTTTGTGAACACCGTAAAACTGCTCGGCTTCTTGACGTGAAAGGTGAGCCATTTTTGCAGCTACCACTTTCAAGCCAGCCTGCTCAAAACGTGCGTAAATTTGACCAATAACGTTTTTAGCTACTGCGTCTGGTTTGATGATAGAAAGTGTGCGCTCAATTGCCATGACTAAACTCCATTGATAGATAGATTAAAACCCCAAATTATACAACTTTTGAAAGGGTTTACCCCGCCTCACAGCCTTTAAAAGCTTTGATTTTTAAGGAAAAGTAGTCTAAATCAAGGGTCTTTAGACCTGTTACCCCTAGAAATCACCCCTATTACCATATCAACTATCCAAAAAACCCTTGAAATTCACACGAAATGTCTATACTTAATGGTACGAGCCCAGTGGTGGGCGAGTCATGTTTAATACATAAAGGAGTTTTAATGAGCGATCTCAACACTTATGGTTTTGGGCACGGAAGCGCAACAACTAGCGTTCAAGTCCGCAACCGGGTGTTACGTAACACCTATGCCCTTTTGGCTTTATCAATGGTCCCTACAATTTTAGGAGCCTGGATTGGTGTTGCTACAGGTTTTTCACTTTTTGCCGGCAGTCCTTTCATCGGACTTATCGCATTTATGGCGATTGCTTTCGGATTCTTCTGGGCAATTGAAAAGAACAAGGACAGCGGCTTAGGCGTTGTATTACTACTCGGCTTTACATTCTTTATGGGCTTGATGCTCTCTCGCCTGATTGGCTCAATCCTAGGATTTAGCAACGGCGCTAGCCTCATCATGACAGCCTTTGGTGGTACAGCCATCATTTTTGCAGGTATGGCAACTCTAGCAAGTACCGTCAAAAAGGATTTATCAGAAGGTCTTGGTAAATGGCTTTTTGCTGGCGTGATTCTATTGTTGGTTGCATCAGTTGCCAATATCTGGCTTCAGATGCCTGCATTGATGTTGACGATCAGCGTTGCAGCTATTGCGATTTTCTCAGCCTTCATCTTGGTGGATGTTCAACGCATCATCAATGGCGGTGAGACTAACTACGTGATTGCAACCCTAAGCATTTACTTAAACGTATATAACGTATTCAGTAACTTGCTAGCGCTTCTTGGTATCTTTGGTGGCGAAAAAGACTAAGCTAATTAATTTTTAAAAAGAAACCGACTAAAGTAATTTAGTCGGTTTTTTCTTTTGTGGGGCTTGCGCTAGAGGGTTAAGGTCTTTCAAATAGCGCAATCGATTCAATATGAGAGGTATGAGGAAACATATTGATGACACCCGCAGACTTCAATCGGTAACCAGCCTGCCCCACCAAAATACCCACATCTCTAGCCAGAGTTGCAGGATTACAAGAGACATAAACAATTCTACTAGGTAGGTACTCGTGATCGGATAACCTCTCTGAGCTAGCCAATGAGGCTAAAGCGGTCGCTAAAGCCATCGCACCATCACGAGGCGGATCGATGAGCCATTTGGAAGCAATACCCCAAGATTTAATAATCTCTGGAGTTACTTCAAATAAATTAGAACAAGCAAAATTAACACTATCGGAAAGTTGATTGTGTCGTGCATTTTCTTGGGCTCGTTGAGTCAAACCCTCGCTACCCTCGATACCAAAAACTTCTTTAGACAAACGAGCCAAAGGTAATGTGAAGTTACCAATGCCACAGAAGAGATCCAAGACACGCTCATGGTTCTGCGGATTCAGCAAACGAATGGCATAACCCACTAGAACTTGATTAATCTGATGATTAACCTGCGTGAAATCAGTTGGCTTAAAAGGTATTTCAATATTAAATTCTGGCAATCGATAACAAAGATGACTTTTCTCTGGATAAAAGGGATAAGCGGTATCGAGATCACCAGGCTGCAACCAAATATGAATTTGATGCAATTGAGCAAAAGCTTTAATCAACTCTTGATCACTCTTTGAGAGTACTGCCATGTGCCTAAGAACAAAAACAGAACTACGACTACCCGGCTGAAGATCCTCACCTACAGCAAACTCTATTTGAGGAATCGCTTCTGGTTTAGAAAGCGAACTAATTAAGTCACGCCAGTGTGGCAATAAATCAGAAAGATGCTTTGGCAGAATGTCACAAGACAACATGTCTGTAATACGACTAGCTTTCTTTTGATGAAAACCGACTAAGATCCTGCCTTTAGGGATCTTAAAAACAGACAGGCGGCCTCTATAACGATATTCCCAAGAAGGTCCTGCAATAGGCCTCAAAAGAACCTCAGGCTTTGTTCTACCCAAGTACCTCAAATTATCTTCAAGCACTCGCTGCTTCATAGCTAACTGAGCGCGCGTATCTAAATGTTGCATCGAGCAGCCACCGCACTCTTCAAATGAAGGACATCTTGGCTGGATTCTGCTAGGTGATGGTTTGTATATTTTGAGTAGCTTTGCCATCTCAAATTTACTTTTTACCTTATAGGATTGATACTCCACATCCTCGCCAGGTAGCGCATCATGAATAAAAACAACTTTACCAGGTAAGCCGTTCTCATCACGAGGACGAGCAACGCCTTGAGCTTCAAGATTGAGGGATTCAACAACAACTCTAGTCATGATAAATCTTTTGGATCTGCAGAAAACAACTCTAAATACTGCTGCCAGAATGCGCCGGTTGGAGTTTTTGATTCTTTGAGCAACTCGTCTTTAACAAACTTAATTTCTTCATCATATTCATCGGGAGTAACACCACCGCGCATTCTTTGAAAGCGGCAATACAGCAAGTATGTGTTGACTACATCAGTCTCACAATAATCACGAATTTCTTTGATTTTGCCATCCAAGAAACCTTGCCAAACTTGACCACCATCCATACCCATCTTTCCAGGGAAACCACACATTTTTGCCAAGGCATCTAGTGGCGCATTGGCTCGCCCCGAGAATTTAGCTAAAAGATCCATCAGATCAATATGTCTCATGTGATATCGGCTAATGTAGTTGTTCCACTTAAAGTCCCTACTATCGCTATCACCACTCTCCCCCATCTCCCAATATCTTGAAGATGTCACACCGTTCAATAAAGCTCTGTAGTGTAAAACTGGCAAATCAAAGCCACTGCCATTCCAAGAGACCAATTGAGGCGTGTACTTTTCTATTAAATCAAAAAAGGCCTGCACAATTTCTTTTTCAGAACTATTAGCGTCACCTAAACTTCCCACCTTGAATTGTGGCAAACCATCTTTAGTGGTTCTACGAATAACGCAAGAGATAGCCACCACTTTTTGTAAATGCAAAGGCATGAATTCTGTGCCAGTTTTTTCTTTCCGATCAGCAAGCGCCTTTGTTACCACTTCTAAATCACTAACCGAATCAGGGATACCCTCTAAGCGGCGAATACCCGCAGCATCTGGGATAGTTTCGATATCAAAAACCAATACACCGGCCATAATTTTTCCTTAATTAATTATCAAGAATGGCATCTTTATCAAGGCCATGACTTTTGAGATATTTTTTGAGCTTTACCAATGCTTCTTGCTGTATCTGTCTAACGCGCTCTTTAGATAGATTGATTTCTTTCGCAACGTCTTCCAAAGTCGCTGGTTCTTGATTGTCCAATCCATAACGCCTGACAATCACTACTCTTTGATCATCCTTTAAGCCTTTTAACCAGCCATGAAGCATCTCATCCATCTGTGACTTAGCTACGCCCTCATGAGGTCCAGCTGTACGTTCGTCAGAAATTAAATCTAACAAACTAGAACCAGGATCTAAATCTCTGGGTGCATCGAGTGAAGTGGTGTGCTCAGCCATAGCAAGAGCATCCGCAACATCTTCAATAGTTTTACCAGTCAAACTAGCAATATCTTCAATATGAGGAGTTCGAGCCTCTGCTGCCAAGGCTTGCTCCAAATATCGACGCGCTCTTAAAACCTGATTGATTTCTCTAATCACATGAACCGGCAAACGCACAGTTCTTACTTGACTCATCAAAGCCTTTTCAACACTTTGCCTAATCCACCAAGTGGCATACGTAGAAAATCGAAAGCCTCTCTCAGGCTCAAACTTATCAAGTGCGTGCATCAAACCTAAATTACCCTCTTCAATTAAGTCAGGAAAAGGGAGGCCACGATTCATATAGCCTTTGGCAATACTAACTACCAAACGCAGGTTATGTTCAATCATAGCTTGGCGCGCAGAAAAGTCACCGGACTTCGCTCGAGTAGCAGTCTCTAATTCTTCAGCAGGTGTGAATAGTGGCTTGTTGGCGATTTGCTGCAAATAACGCTGGACCAAGTCAGCAGTTAATTCTGCAGCCAATACCTCTTTCAACTCTTCAGGAGTGATCTCCTGATCATTTAATTCACTTAGATCAGAAAATTCACTAGAAGAATGCTTATCTGAGTCTGGTGATTTCATTTGTTAAGGCAAATACACGCTTGGATCAACTGGTTTGCCATTTTTACGAAGTTCAAAATGAAGCTTCACACGATCAGCATCTGTATTACCCATTTCAGCAATTTTTTGGGCTTTTTTAACAGTGTCTCCCTCTTTAACTAAGAGCGTTTTATTGTGGGCATAAGCAGTTAAATAAGTATTGTCATGTTTCACAATGACTAAGTTGCCATAACCTCGCAAACTGTTACCGGCATAGACTACTTTGCCATCTGCAGCTGATTGAACAGAATCACCTGATTTACCAGCAATACCAATACCTTTGTTCTTGCCTTCATCAAAGCGCTCAATGACCTCACCTTTGGAAGGCCAAGATAAACGGATTCCAGTTTCTGTAGCTAAATCTTGCTTGGCTTTTTCAGGCTGAGTTTTAGCATCAAGCTTTTCGGCTCTTTCTTGCTTAGCCACATTCAGCGGCTTTTTCTCCAGAGGCTTTTCTTGCTTCACCTCCATTTTGGAGGCTGTTGCTTTAGGTGCTTTGATTGATTCAATTCTAATGACCTGGCCCACCTCGATGACATTAGGATCTGATATGTTGTTCCATTCAGCAATGTCTCGATGCGATTGACCATGATCAAGAGCAATTCTTAACAGCGTATCTCCACGCTTGATACGGTAAAAACCAGCGGGTACAGGCTCATAATTAGCACCTGTAGAACGATCAAAAACAGGGGCTGGCGCAGATCTTGTTGCACAGCCAAAGTGGCTTGCAGCAAGAATAATTAATAAGGCAGATAAGCTAGTACGAGATAAATTCATGGATCAATTATAGTAATTATGATTACACAGTGCCTGATTGCAGTGGCACAAAGAAAACTTCTTCAAGCACAGTCCTTTGATATCGCTGAGAACTGACTCGCTCAACAACTACCAACTGCTGTTCCTCTTCATTCTTAGCAACTGGGGCGACAAGCCTGCCACCAATAGCCAACTGATCAAGCAATGGATCAGGAATACCCAAGCCAGCAGCTGCCAGAATAATTCCATCAAATGGAGCCGCTTGTGGCAAGCCACGAATGCCATCACCGTATACCAAACGTAAATTAGGAATTCTGAAAGGTCTCAATTTAGCTCTAGCCTGATCATGAAGCGGTCTAATCCTCTCTATGGAATAGACCTCATTAGCAACCAAACTCAATACTGCAGCCTGATAACCACACCCTGTACCAATTTCTAAAACCTTCCCAAGCTCCTTTTTGGGTTTAAAAAGAAGCTCAACCATTCTTGCAACCACCGATGGCTTTGAAATAGTCTGTTGATGACCAATAGGCAAAGCAGAGTCTTCATAAGCTCTTGCATCTAAAGCATGGTCGATAAATGCGTGTCTAGGTACTGTGGCAATAGCCTCTAAAACTTGACGATGACGCACACCAGCTGCAGCGACCTTCTCTGCAAGAACTAGCCGTGCCTTATCGTAACCAGGATCTTCCTTTTGCACTATTAACCTATCAATCTAGCAATTATTGGAGTTAATTTTTATTCCAATTAGAAGCTTTCATCTGCTCACGCATAGCTAGATGAGAGAGATCTAATTGCAAAGGTGTAATGGAAACTTGTCGATTTTGAATGGCACAAAAATCAGTTCCCTCAGTTGAATCCTTAGCCAGCCCTGGGGGGCCAATCCAATAAATAGGCTCGCCACGTGGATTTTTTTGCATGATCACATCTTGAGAGTGATGACGATTACCCAAGCGGGTAACACGCCATGAATTCAACTGCTCATAAGAATGATTCGGAATATTCACGTTCAAAAGAGTTGGTTTTGTGCCTGGACTTAAAGCACCATCAACAGGATGATTGATTTGTTGTAAAACGATATCGCGAGCAACCTGGGCCGCAGCATCAAGGCCTTGCCAACCTTTATCGACTTGAGAAAAGGCAATCGCTGGAATGCCAAACATAACACCTTCAATAGCAGCAGCAACAGTCCCTGAGTAAAGAACATCTTCACCCATGTTCTCACCTTGATTGATGCCAGACACCACAATATCAGGCATGGAATCTAATAATCCGGTCAAAGCAATATGCACGCAATCCGTTGGGGTGCCGTTGACATATAAAAAACCGTCCCGCTCACCACCCACTACTTTATTGACAGTTAATGGACGAGATAGCGTTAGTGAATTAGATGCCCCGCTATGATTTTGCTCAGGAGCAATCACAGTCACACGACCTAAAGGACGCAACACATCAACCAAGGCTAACAAGCCCGGCGCTAAATAGCCGTCATCATTAGCGACAAGAATGTGCATTAAGCCTTAACCGCTTGAACTAAAGTGGAAACCTTTTGCTCTGGCTCTTTTTTACCAATATCAGCACCACCAAACATAAAGTAACCTGCCAGAAATAAAGCCAAGCCAATTAATAGCTGTTTTAACCATGGATTTTTCATTTAAAGATTCCTCTCAAAAATAAACTAGAACAACTTAACTGACTGAACGACGATCCATCATCGCTCTGGCTAAAGTACTTGCATCAACATACTCTAACTCACCGCCCACTGGAACACCTCGAGCGATTCTTGAAACCTTGATACCGCGGACCTTCATCATCTCACCGATGTAATGGGCTGTAGCCTCACCTTCACTGGTGAAATTAGTCGCCAAAACCACTTCTCTTACCGATTCTTTGCTTTGCTCAACACGCTGAATCAAACGATCTAAATGAATTTCATTAGGACCCAACCCATCTAAAGGTGATAAACGTCCCATGAGAACAAAATATAAACCTCGATAAGTCAAAGTCTGTTCAACCATCAATTGATCAGCCGGCGTCTCAACAACACAAAGAATGCCAGCATCCCTTCGATCATCCGAACAAGTTCTACAAATATCTAACTCTGAAAATGTGTTACATAAAGAACAATGTTGAATGTGATTAACTGCATCCAATAGACTTTGACCGAGAACAGCCGCACCATTGCGGTCATGCTGCAATAGATGAAAAGCCATTCTTTGCGCAGACTTTGGCCCAACACCGGGCAATGCTCTTAAAGCTTGGACCATGCGCTGTAATGCATCCTGCGCTTGATCTGCTGGGGCGTGTTCTGTCATTATCTATTTCAATTAAAAAGGCAACTTAAAGCCTGGAGGCATTGGCATACCAGCTGTTGCTCCTGACATTTTTTGACTAGCGGTTTCTTCAGCCTGACGGAATGCATCGGCATAAGCTGTGACCAGAAGATCTTCTAAAGTTTCACGATCATCCATCACTGCGTCTGAAATTTCAACACGCTTAACAACGTGCTTGCCAGTCATTGTAATTTTGACTGCACCAGCCGCCGCTTGACCAAGTACCTCTAGGGCCTCAAGCTCAGCTTGAGCACGCTTCATATTTTCTTGCATTTGCTGAGCTTGTTTCATCAAGCCAGCGATATTACCCTTTATCATCTCGAATTTCCTTTAGTGAAATTATTGAATTGGCCGAATGCTGCCAGGTACAACCGTGGCACCAAATTCAGCCTGAATTGTTTTAACAAAATCATCATTGGCAATCGAATGCTCAGCACCCTCTTGCTTCTCTTGTTTGATTTTCGCTTCAACCGCCGCAATAGATTGACTTGCTTTTCCTGCTTCAATCAAAATTTTAATTTGCTTGCCAATGTAATGAGATAAGGCCTCTTGAAGACGATTGACACTTTCAGGACTTGCTAGCTGAGGCATTCCAACAATCACTGTTGCTCTAATGCCAGATGGTGACTCTTCCCAATGTTGTAATTCTGTTTGAAATGCTAATTGTTGAACCAAGCCACGAACAGGCAAAGCCTTCATCCATGACTGCCAATCAGGATCATCAGCGTTATAACTAACAGCCGCTTTTGCAGCGGGCACTGAGTCCATCGACACGGGTGCACTTGCTACAGCAGGTTTTAATACTGGTGTAGCTGGAGCTGACCTTTGCCCAATTGCAGCTGCTTTGGCCGCTGCTGGACCTGAGGCAGTAGGCATAGCTCTTCCTGGGCCAGCTGATTTTGGAGAGCCAGATCCATCACCTGGCTTAAATGCCAACATGCGAAGTAAAGCCATTGTGAAACCTGTTTGCTCATCTGGTGCCAAAGATAAATCTGGACGACTCGTAATCGCAATCTGGTAGTACAACTGAACTTCCTCTTTAGTAAACAAACTTGCTAAACGTCTAACCTCAGTCGCTTCCGGCCAATCATCCAAAACTGCTGATGGCACAGTTTGAGCTAAAGCAATCTTCTGTAGCAAGGAAGCTAAATCCTGAAGCGCCAGCGAAAACGACAAACTCTTAATTGCCATTTCATCAGCGATGGATACTAAAGAAGCACCATCTCTAGCCTGTAGTGCATTAAGAACACCAATCAGATATGCCTCATCTAAGGTACCCAACATAGCTCTCACTGAAGCTTCACTGACTGGGCCAGCAGCATAAGCAATAGCTTGGTCAGTTAAAGACAGCGCATCGCGCATTGAACCCTGGGCCGCTTTAGCCAATATACGTAAGGCACCTATTTCATAGGAGACTGATTCAGCCTCTAAAACTTTTTGCAAATGTTCCACAATTGATGGAATAGGCATTTGCTTCAAATTGAATTGCAAACAACGAGACAACACAGTAACTGGAATCTTCTGAGGATCAGTTGTTGCTAGAATAAATTTAATGTGGGGTGGTGGCTCTTCTAATGTTTTGAGCATTGCGTTAAATGCATGCCCAGTTAACATGTGAACCTCGTCAATCATGTAAACCTTGAAACGAGCACTACTTGGCGCATACATTGCTTTTTCTAAAAGCTGGGCCATATCGTCAACGCCACGATTACTCGCAGCATCCATCTCAATATAGTCAACATAGCGACCAGCATCAATTTCTGTACAGGCAGGACATTGACCACAAGGTTGAGATGTCATTTGACCTTGACCATCTGCACCTGTGCAATTGAGTGCTTTTGCCAGAATTCTGGAAATAGTTGTCTTACCAACCCCTCTTGTGCCAGTGAATAGCCAAGCATGATGTAGACGCTGCTGATCTAGGGCGTGAGTCAGGGCTTTGACCACGTGTTCCTGGCCAACTAAGGTTGAAAAATCTCGAGGGCGCCACTTTCGGGCTAAAGCTAATGCAGTCATATTGTCATTCTACAAGTAGAAGGCAGTAGAATGTCAGAGGACGGGCCTCCTCGCATGGTGGCTTGGTAACCTGGTCAGGTCGGGA
>JBEGTH010000008.1:0-61909 GCA_041179505.1 Pseudomonadota bacterium
CCCAAGCGAAATGTTGACTGTAGGTCAAGAGGTGACAGCTAAGATTCTTAAGTACGATCAAGACAAGAACCGTGTTTCATTGGGTATCAAGCAATTAGGTGATGACCCATGGGTTGGTATCGCTCGTCGTTACCCACCAAACACACGTTTATTCGGTAAGGTAACTAACCTAACTGACTACGGTTCATTCGTTGAAATCGAAACAGGTATTGAAGGTTTGGTTCACGTTTCAGAAATGGACTGGACAAACAAGAACGTTGCTCCAAGTAAAGTAGTTCAATTGGGTATGGAAGTTGAAGTAATGGTTCTTGACATTGATGAAGACAAGCGTCGTATTAGCTTGGGCATGAAGCAATGTAAAGCAAACCCATGGGATGAATTTGCTCGCACACACCAAAAAGGTGAGAAGTTGAGCGGCGCGATCAAGTCAATCACTGACTTTGGCGTGTTCATTGGCTTGCCAGGCGGCATCGATGGTCTAGTTCACTTGTCTGACTTGTCATGGCAAGAGACTGGCGAAGAAGCTGTTCGCAAGTACAAAAAAGGTGATGAAGTTGAAACAGTTGTTTTGGCTATCGACGTTGAAAAAGAGCGCATCTCTTTGGGTATCAAGCAAATGTCTGGTGACCCATTCAACAACTACACATCTACAAGCGACAAAGGCAGCATTGTTGACGGTACTGTGAAGAGCGTTGATGCTAAGGGCGCTGTTGTTCAGTTGGCTGATGAAGTTGAAGGCTATTTGCGCGCTTCTGAGATCTCAACTGACCGCGTTGAAGATGCACGTAACTTACTCAAAGAAGGTGACGCTGTTAACGCAATGATCATCAATATTGATCGTAAGTCACGCAGTATTAACTTATCTATCAAAGCTAAGGACAGCGCTGATCAGCAACAAGCTATTAGCAAGTTGCAAAACGAAGCAAGCGCAGGTACTACAAACTTGGGCGCTTTGTTGAAGGCTAAGTTGGATAATCAAGGTAGCTAATCTACTTTGGTGTAATGTAACGGGGAATCCTCGCTCTTTTTGGTGCGGGGATTTTCAAAATGAGAAAAAAAGAATATTGTTGAGTTATGAACGATTTAGAACGCAGTGATTCATCGACAATCACACGATCAGAATTGGTAGAGCTTTTGGCTCAGGCATTCCCGCAGCTATTGCCGCGTGATGTGGAGTTGGCCGTCAAAACTTTGCTCGACACTATGTCACAAGCTTTGGCTGAAGGTAAGCGTATCGAACTACGCGGCTTCGGTAGCTTTGTGATGCATCACCGTCCACCACGTCAAGGTCGCAACCCAAAATCGGGTGAGACAGTCATGGTTCCAGAAAAGCATGTGCCTCATTTCAAGCCAGGTAAGGAATTGAGAGAGCGCGTAGATTTTCCTAAAAAGGACGAATCCTCAGAATGACCGCGTTTCTGAATGCCGCATTGAGAGCATTGCGGATCATTGGACGAATCATCATTTTTATTCTTTTGGTATTACTAGCATTAGGAAATACTCAAGAGATTAGTTTTCAGTTAATTCCAGGTTTGGCATGGGAATTACCTCTTATCTTGGTTTTATTCATCGCATTTGCTTTAGGCATTTTGCTTACCTTGTTGAGTGGCATTACTTTGGGCCGCTTCAAAAAAAGTCGTTCATAAATCGTGTTACAGATTGAGACCTGGTGGTTATTTGCTTTACCCATTGTTTTTGGATTGGGTTGGTTAGGTGCTCGCTGGGATATGCGTTTAGAAAAACGCGAAGATGAAATAGAACGTTTAGCTCAGCAAAAATCAACCTTCAAGGGTTTGAATCTATTGCTTAATGAAGAGCCTGATAAAGCAATTGATGCCCTGGTGCAGATTGCGCAATTAGATCCAGAAACAACAGAATTACATTTTGCTTTGGGTAGCTTATTTCGTCGTCGTGGCGAAACTGAAAGAGCTATTCGAGTCCACCAACATTTGGCCGGTAGAGTGGATTTACCATCAAGGCATCGCGACCATGCAGCCTATGAGTTGGGCCGCGATTTCTTGAGAGCTGGCTTACTTGATCGAGCTGAAACATCTTTGCACCAAGTGGGTAGCCATAGTAAGTATGGCATTCCGGCTAAAGAAAGTTTATTGGAGATGTACCAGATTGAAAAAGACTGGGCAAAGGCGATTGTGGCTTCTCAAGAATTAGAGGTATTGCAGGGCAAGAGTCATCATAAAGAGATTGCCCACTTTCATTGCCAGTTAGCAGAAGAAGCATTAGCGCGCAAAAATACTGGTGTTGCCCTTGAGCATATTGATTACGCGATGCAAGCAGTACCCAACCATCCTCGTGCAACTATTTTAAAGGGCGATTGGTTTGTTGCTCAAAATCAATTAGACCAAGCATTAAATGCTTGGACCCTCATCGCTAAAAATCATGTGGCTTATTTACCTATAGTGGCTGATCGTTGGATTGATGTTCACAAAGTATTGGGTAGGGCTAAGGAAGGTTTGCAAACTCTCATTGATGCCTTGCAAACTCAAGCGGGTGGTGAGTTATTAGATATTACTTTTAAGCATGTGATGGCATTGCAGGGTGTGCCTCAGGCCGAAGCTTTAATGACAGAGGTTATGCGGCATACGCCTAGCTTAAGTGCCATGGCTTTAAGGGTGCAAGCGCGTTTGATGTTGGCAGAAGATGCTCAAAATGACAAATCCGCACAAGAATTTAAAGCTTCATTGGGGCTCTTGAAGCAAAGAACCAATTCATTAGCGAGATACACATGTGGCAACTGTGGATTTAGAGCGCGACGTTTTTATTGGCAGTGCCCAGGTTGTAATCATTGGGAATCATATTCACCAAGACGTGGTGAAGGTGCTGCTCCATCAGGTCCATCGATGTAATAGTGGACTTCATTTATAAAAGTACAGACAAAAATAGACACTATGGACATTCAATTATCTGCAGCTGATATTCAGCAGTTCCGCCAAGCAAGATTGCTGGTTGTTGGTGATGTGATGCTGGATCGCTATTGGTTTGGTGACACTGAAAGAATTTCACCAGAAGCGCCAGTGCCTGTTGTATTGGTCAGTAAAAATGATGAGCGTTTAGGTGGTGCGGCTAACGTAGCACGCAACGCCGCAAGTATTGGCGCGCAAATTTCAATCTTGGGCGTGGTTGGTGATGATGAGCCTGGAAGACGTATTGAAGAGTTATTGGAGGCGCAAGGTGTCAAAAGCTTTCTCCAGCGAGATGCGAGCTTGCCAACAACTGTTAAGTTAAGAGTGGTGGCCCGTCAGCAACAATTGATCCGCTTGGATTTTGAGCAGGCTCCAACGCATGAGGCACTATTAAATAAGTTAGAACAATTTCAGTCTTTGCTTTCAGAAGTTGATGCGGTCATCTTTTCTGATTACGGCAAAGGTGGCTTGACACATGTGACAAAAATGATTGAAGCAGCAAGAGCAGCAGGAAAAGTTGTTTTGGTTGACCCTAAGGGCGATGACTATAGTAAATATCAAGGCGCTACCATTATTACGCCGAATCGCTCAGAGTTAAGACAAGTGGTTGGTCGTTGGAAAGATGAGGCTGACTTAACGGCAAAGGCTCAACAATTAAGAGAAGATTTGAAATTAGAATGTCTTTTGTTAACAAGGTCTGAAGAGGGCATGAGTTTATTTACTGCTCAAGGTGTTGAGCATGTAAAAGCTCAGGCTCGCGAAGTTTATGATGTGTCTGGAGCTGGCGACACAGTGATTGCTACTATGGCTGTTGCCTTAGCTGCAAAATGGCCTGCAGGCCAGGCGATGAAATTAGCAAATAAAGCTGGCGGCATTGTCGTTGGTAAATTGGGTACGGCAACAGTATCTTTAGAGGAATTGCAATGACTTATATCGTGACTGGCGCAGCTGGTTTTATTGGCGCGAATCTTGTGCAAGCACTTAATGCTCGAGGCATTAAAGATGTGATCGCAGTTGATGAATTAAAGCCGGCTGATAAATATCGCAATCTTGCTGATTTAGAAATTAGTGACTATCTAGATAAGTCAGAGTTCGTTGAAGCTTTTGCTAAAGGAAAATTTGGCAAGGTTGATGCCATTTTCCATGAGGGGGCCTGTTCTGACACGATGGAGACTGATGGTCAATACATGATGGCTAATAATTATCGTTATTCATTAGACCTACTGGATATTTGTACTGCCCAAAAAGTACCATTTTTGTATGCCTCATCTGCTGCAACTTATGGTGGATCCGATGTATTCAAAGAGAGTCGTGAATTTGAAAAGCCGTTAAATGTTTATGGCTACTCGAAGTTCTTGTTTGATCAAATCGTGCGCCAACGTTTTGCGCAAAAGAAAACAACAGCTCAAGTGGTTGGTTTCCGTTACTTCAATGTGTATGGTCCTCGTGAATCACACAAAGGACGCATGGCGTCTGTTGCTTTTCATCACTACTATCAGTTTTTAGAATCTAGTGCTGTGAAACTTTTTGGTGAATATGGTGGTTATGCTGAGGGTGAGCAAAAAAGAGATTTTGTGTCTGTTGAAGATGTGGTGAAGGTCAATCTCTTTTTCCAAGAGCACCCTGAAAAAAGTGGCATTTTTAATTTAGGTTCTGGAAGAGCGCAACCATTTAATGACGTTGCTAGATCAGTGATTAATTCACTAAGAGCAATTAAAGGCGAAAGAGAATTATCTTTGCCTGAATTGGTTGATGAGCACTTGGTTGAATATATTGCCTTCCCTGATGCTTTAAGAGGTAAATACCAATCATTTACCCAAGCAGATTTGACTCAATTAAGGGCGGCTGGTTATTCATCTGACTTCTTAACTGTTGAGCAGGGTGTCAGAAAATATATGACATGGTTGTCAGAAAATTCTGATTTTTTAGCTCAGCCTCTTTAAGGCTATTTTTGAGTCAACCATTGCCTTGACTCTTCGTTAAGGAAAAGCTTCATCAGTTGATGGGGCTTTTTTCTTTATGAGGAGTCATATGTTATTCAATTTGCTATTTAAGGTAGTTCAGATATTTCTTGCTTCAATTTTTGGTTTGATGTTGTTGCATGGTCAAGCAAGTGCTGCTGTTGAAGTAAATTCAGCAGATCAAGCTGCACTTGAATCAGTTCGGGGCTTGGGGCCATCGAAGGCTCAGGCTATTCTGGCTGAGAGAAAAAAGAATGGCCCATTTAAAGACTCTAATGATTTGCATTCTAGAGTGAAGGGGATTGGAGAAAAAACAGTCGAGCGCTTAATGAAGAATGGCTTAACAGTTAATAGCAAAGCTCTTGCCCCGGATACCAAGCCAAAATCAAATAAGCAAGACGCTAAAAAATCATCTGGACCTGATGTTGCCAAAGAGCCCAAGAGAGCTTCCAAGAAAAGCTCCAAAGACTCTGATGTTGAAGCTCCAACTCAAACCAAGTCTAAAAGTAATAAAACAAAAGAAGCCAAAGAAAGTAAATAAGACCAAGCAAGTTAAGCGCATAAAAAGAGTTTTTGCTAAGCGCTAAGTCCTAGACATATGTCTGCTATCGAAATACATTAAGATAGTGGCATATGTCTACAACACGCCCTAATTATCCTACGATTGCCCAAACTGTTGGGCACACCCCTCTCGTTCGTTTGCAACGCATTCCTGGCGCTGGCAATATTGAACGTAATAACGTTATCTTAGGTAAGCTAGAAGGTAATAATCCAGCGGGCTCGGTAAAAGACCGCCCAGCTCTATCAATGTTTATGCGCGCAGAAGCGCGAGGCGACATTAAGCCTGGAGATACCCTGATTGAGGCAACCAGCGGCAACACGGGTATTGCGTTGGCCATGGTGGCAGCTATTTTGGGTTACAAAATGATCTTGGTCATGCCTGAAAATCAAAGTATTGAGCGTCGCCAAAGTATGGCCGCATATGGGGCTGAGTTGGTTCTGACGCCATCTACTGGTGGTATGGAATATGCCAGAGATTACGCAGTGCAACTTCAAAAAGAAGGTAAGGGTATCATCCTTGATCAATTTGCCAATAAAGATAATCCATTGGCTCACATTGAATCCACTGGCCCAGAAATTTGGGCTGATACCCAGGGGCAGGTTACACACTTTGTATCAGCGATGGGAACAACTGGCACAATTACTGGTGTCTCTATTTATCTCAAAGAGCAAAATCAAAATATTCAAATTATTGGTGCTCAACCTGAGGATGGCTCTCAGATCCCAGGCATCCGAAAATGGTCGCCTGAATATATCCCTAAGATTTATTCTGACGCTAAGGTTGATCGAATTGAATATGTCAGCCAATCAGCGGCTGAAGATATGACCAGACGTCTTGCAAGAGAAGAAGGTATTTTCTGCGGCATCTCTGCAGCGGGTGCGTTGGTTGTTGCCCTAAGAATTGCTGAGCGTGTAGAAAATGCCACGATCGTTTTTATTGTTTGTGATCGTGGTGATCGTTATCTATCTACTGGCGTTTTCCCAGCTTAATCTTTTTTCTTTTTTACAGCTTGTTTGGAAGAGGACTTTTTAGTCCTCTTTGCCTTTTTTGAGG
Organism: Pseudomonadota bacterium; assembly: GCA_041179505.1. GTDB lineage: Bacteria > Pseudomonadota > Gammaproteobacteria > Burkholderiales > Burkholderiaceae > Polynucleobacter. Next base: position 6,498 of record JBEGTH010000008.1, read on the forward strand.
GCTGTTTGGCATCCCCCTGCATGACGGGCATTTCACCTTTTAAGACTTCAGCAAATTCAGCAACTGATTGTGCGTAAAAGAAGCTTCGGTTGTAGTCACAAATGGCAATGAAATTTCTTAATCCCACAACATACTTTGTACTTGTGCCACCTTGGTTATCAGGGCTTGGGAGGTCAACAACCAGGCTAGGTGTTTCTGGCGGTAAATTTGTGCTGGCGATCATATTTTTTTGAAGCATTTCACCGAGTTTGATTTTTGCCTTAGGTTCACCATCTGCTAATTCTTTTGCAGCTTGCTGAGCCTCATCACCTGGTAGCAGTTCAAGGTAGACAGGCTCACTTTTAATCCAGCCATGAGCCTTTAAAAAATTAGCCACACTTGCAATGGCATCTTGAGGAGAGTTTCTTAAATCAATCTTGCCATCTTGATCACCATCCACTGCAAATCTTAGGATACTGCCTGGCATAAATTGAGGTAATCCAATCGCGCCAGCATAGGAGCCATTTTGATTTAGGCAGGCCTTAAAGGGTTTTGCCTTTGGGTTTTCTTTCCAACAAAGAATGACAAGATCTTCCAGTTGGTTTTTGAATAAAGTTTCTCGAGCTTTTCTGTTGGGTGTGTCTGGGTACTGAAAGCCCAAAGTGACTAAAGTGTCTCTGACAGAGAAGTTGCCCATGTTACGTCCATAGATGGTTTCAACCCCAATGATCGACACAATAAGCTCTGCTGGCACGCCAGTTTTATCGGAAGTCTCTTTGATAAATGCCTGATGCTTTTTCCAGAATTGCTGTCCTGCAGCAAGTCTTTTGGGTTCTATAAAACGGCTTCGATACACTTTCCAGTTTTTCTGGAACCCAGGTGGGGGAGGAAGCACTAGTTTTTTAATGGATGGGATAGTTTTAGCATCTTCAAAAGAATTTTGTAAGTCAGTTAATGGAATATGATGGTCTTGGCTTAGTTTTTCTAAAAACGGAGCTAAAGAGTCAGGTTTTTGATCCGTCTCATTGCTCATCTCTTGAGCTTTGCTTGGTGTATTTTCTGAACGAGTGCCTTTAGTCGTAGAGCAGCCAGATAGTAAAGCGATAGCAAGACTAGCAGCTAATGCTAATTTTGCTTTTTGAGTATGTTGAAATATATTTTTAAGCAATTGATTTAAGGGTAGCTAGTTAAAAGTAGTTATACCGATTATCCACGGATTTTTTAGATTGATATGAGTACTGCCTATATAAGTCACACAGATTGTTTGCGCCATGAAATGGGGCGTCATCATCCTGAGTGTCCCGAACGTTTGCAAGCGATTGAAGATCAGTTAATTCTTAGTCGAATTGATTACTTCTTCACGCGTATCGACCCACCTTTGGCTAGCGAAGATCAGTTAGCCTTGGTTCATACCAAAGATCATATAGAGAAGATTAAGTCTCATGCACCACAAGAAGGGTATTACGCTATTGATGGTGATACCACGATGAATCCTTACACATGGCAAGCTGCTTTGCGTTCCGCGGGCGGTGCTATAGCTGCTGTTGATGCAGTTATGAGCGGTCAAGTTAAGAATGCTTTTACTTGTCTGAGGCCCCCAGGCCATCATGCTGAGCCTAACCAAGCAATGGGCTTTTGTTTTTTTAATAACGTGGCGATTGCTGCTAAACATGCTTTAGAACATTATGGTCTTGAGCGGGTTGCAGTGATTGATTTTGATGTCCATCATGGCAACGGGACTGAGGCTGCTTTTAAAGCGGATCCACGCGTTTTGATGTGTAGTTATTTTCAGCATCCTTTCTACCCTTATTCTGGGGCAGATTTAGATTTGCCTAATATGCTTAATGTCCCATTACCTGCTTATGCGGGTGGCGATGCGGTACGAGAAGTTGTGGAGCTTCAATGGTTGCCACGGCTACGAGAATTTAAGCCGCAATTTATTTTTATCTCTGCTGGTTTTGATGCTCATCGTGAAGATGACATGGGGCAGATGGGTTTGGTCGAATCTGATTATGCCTGGATGACTCGACAATTAATGGATGTTGCTAATGAGACTGCAGACGGGCGAATCGTCAGTTGCTTGGAGGGTGGTTATAACCTCTCTGCTTTGGCTAGGAGCGTTGTGGCGCATCTTAAAGAGCTAGCTGATCTTTAACTGATTTATAATAGGTATATTGAAAATATGTTTTAAATCATTGGTTTATGGGTTTTTTCAAGCGATTTAATGTCTCGTGATGTATTTAACAATGTCACATAAGAGATAGTGTCGCGATTGACATTAAAGCTAGTATTGTTTGATATCCACCTTTTACATTAATAGGTAAGACTGTATGAAAATTTTAGTTGCAGTGAAGCGTGTTGTTGACTACAACGTGAAAGTTCGCGTTAAGTCTGATAACTCTGGTATTGACACTTCGAACGTCAAAATGAGCATGAATCCATTTGATGAAATTGCTATTGAAGAAGCAGTGCGTCTTAAAGAGGCAGGGTTTGCTGATGAGATTGTTGCAGTTTCATGTGGGGTATCACAATGTCAAGAAACATTAAGAACTGCGATGGCGATTGGCGCTGATCGAGGCATCTTAGTGGAGAGTGACCTGGACCTTCAACCCTTGGCTGTTGCAAAAATCTTAAAAGCTTTAGTTGATAAAGAGCAGCCGCAATTGATTATTTTAGGTAAGCAGGCTATTGATGATGATAGCAATCAAACTGGGCAAATGTTGGCTGCTTTACTAAACCTTCCTCAAGCAACTTTTGCATCTAAAGTGGAAATTGTGGATGGCAAGGCCGTTGTTAGTCGTGAGGTTGATGGTGGTCTAGAAACTTTAGCCATTTCAATCCCTGCCATTATTACAACGGATCTTCGTTTAAATGAGCCACGTTATGTCACCTTACCTAACATCATGAAAGCAAAGAAAAAGCCATTGGAAACTTTGAAACCTGAAGATTTAGGTGTTGATGTCTCTCCTCGTATTAAAACTATTCGAGTTGATGAGCCTCCTAAGCGAACAGCTGGAGTGATGGTTCCTGATGTGAAAACATTAGTGGAAAAACTTAGAAATGAAGCGAAGGTGATTTAAATGACTTGTTTAGTAATTGCAGAGCACAATCATCAATCTTTAAAAGCTGCCACGCTCAATACAGTTGCGGCAGCTTTAGCCTGTGGTGGAGATGTCCATGTTTTAGTTGCTGGCAACCAGGCAGGTCCTGCTGCAGCTGCAGCTGCACAGGTCAACGGAGTTGCTAAAGTTTTGCATGTGGACGCCCCACATTTGTCGCATCATTTGAGTGAGAATTTAGCAGATCTCATCCTTTCTTTGGCGTCTAACTATAGCCATATACTTGCTCCAGCTACAGCAATCGGTAAAAGTGTATTGCCGAGAGTTGCAGCTAAATTAGATGTTGCACAAATATCAGACATAACAAAAGTTATTTCACCTGATACATTTGAACGCCCAATTTATGCAGGTAATGCCATTGCTACAGTTCAAGCTTGCGATGCGCAAAAAGTGATTACAGTGCGTACAACTGGTTTTGATCCTGCCGCACCTACTGGTGGTTCAGCCACTGTTGAAGTAAGTGCGCCTTTGGTGGATGGTGGCCAGTCAACTTTTGTGAGCGAAGAGGTTAGCAAATCTGATCGGCCAGAATTGACTGCGGCCAAAGTCATTGTTTCAGGTGGTCGAGGCTTAGGTTCTGGGGAGCAGTTTCATGCAATCATGAATCCATTAGCCGATAAACTAGGCGCTGCATTAGGTGCATCACGTGCAGCTGTTGATGCTGGGTTTGTGCCAAATGATTATCAAGTTGGTCAAACTGGAAAAATCGTTGCTCCACAACTTTATATTGCTGTGGGTATTTCCGGGGCAATACAGCACTTGGCTGGAATGAAAGATTCAAAAGTTATTGTCGCTATTAACAAGGATCCTGAGGCTGCTATTTTTGGTGTTGCTGACTATGGTTTGGTTGCTGATTTGTTTACAGCAATTCCAGAGTTGGTGTCAGAGTTAGGTTAATCACCTTAGGCGTAATTTTTTAGGGGTAGTAAATGGCTTATGTAGCACCAGTTAAAGAAATGCTTTTCGTTCTTCAAGACATTGCAGGAGTCGATAAAATTGCTGAGATTCCTTGTTTTGAAGATTATGGTTACGATACGGCCGCTGCAGTTTTAGAGGAGTCAGCTAAGTTTTGTGGAGAAGTACTAGCGCCGCTTAATTGGGAAGGTGATAAAAATCCTAGCTTTTGGAAGAATGGAGATGTTCACACAACTCCAGGTTTCAAAGAGGCATTTAAGCAGTTTGGAGAGGCTGGCTGGCAGGGAGTCATACATCCTACTGAGTACGGTGGTCAAGGTTTCCCTAAGGTGATTGCTACAGCTTGTGCTGAAATGCTTCATGCAGCGAACATGTCCTTTGCTTTATGTCCGATGCTCACGGATGGTGCGATAGAAGCATTGTTGACTGCAGCAAGCCCAGAATTAAAAGATCGCTACATTACAAAAATGGTGGCTGGTGAGTGGACTGGCACAATGAATTTAACTGAACCACAAGCTGGTTCAGATTTAGCTGCTGTTAGAACTCGTGCTGAGCCGCAAGGCGATGGTAGTTATAAAATTTTCGGCACTAAGATCTACATCACCTATGGTGAGCACGATATGGCTGAAAATATCGTGCATTTAGTTTTGGCGCGTTGTCCAGGTTCTCCAGAAGGTGTTAAGGGGATTTCATTATTTGTGGTTCCTAAATTCTTGGTCAATGATGATGGATCTTTAGGTACTCGAAATGATGTTCAGTGTGTTTCCATCGAACATAAGCTTGGCATTAAAGCTAGTCCGACAGCTGTTCTTCAGTTTGGTGATGAAGGTGGTGCTGTAGGTTATCTAGTTGGAGAAGAAAACAGAGGCTTGGAGTACATGTTCATTATGATGAACGCTGCTCGTTTTGCTGTTGGTATGCAAGGTGTTGCCATCGCTGATCGTGCTTATCAACAAGCCGTTCAATATGCTAAAGATCGTACCCAATCAAAAGATTTGCTAGGCTCAGCAGAGCCCGTAGCAATTATTCATCATCCAGACGTCAAGCGTATGCTTATGACTATGCGTGCTTACACTGAAGGTGCTAGAGCAATGGCTTATGTTGTTGCTGCGTCGGCAGATGAGGCACACTTTGCCGAAAGTGAAGAAGATCGTAAGAAAGCTCTTCAGTTTTATGAATATATGGTCCCAATTGTTAAAGGTTTTTCAACGGAGATGTCGGTTAACGTTGCGAGTTTAGGTGTTCAAGTCCATGGTGGAATGGGGTTTGTTGAGGAAACTGGCGCAGCTCAGCATTATCGTGACGCAAGAATTTTGCCAATTTATGAGGGCACAACAGCTATTCAAGCCAATGATCTTCTTGGTCGAAAAACTTATCGAGATGGTGGTCAAGTTGCAAAATCGATTGCAGAATTAATTAAAAAAACTGAAATTGATTTGCAAGCGAGCTCTTCTAAGGAAGCTAAGGCAATGCTTAAGCATTTAAGTGCTGCAAGAGTTTCATTTGAGACAGTTGTTGATTATGTTGTCGCTAATTTCAAGTCTGATATGAAGAATGTGTTCGCTGGTGGTGCGGCTTATTTGCAGCTGGCGGGAGTATTGATGTCGGGCTGGCAAATGGCTAGATCATTGTTGGCAGCTGAAAAGAAATTAAACGATGATCCATTATTTTTCTCAGCAAAAATTTCTACAGCTTATTTTTATGCTGAGTATCTTATGAGTCAAATCCCAGGGATGGCGTCTGCAGTTCTATCAGGCGGCTCATCGGTTAACAGCCTATCTGCAGACCAGTTTTAAATTAAGTTAAATTTAACTCCAAAAAAAAGGTGCTCTAGAGCACCTTTTTTATCATATAGATTTTGAAAAAACTATTGCGATATCTTTTTAGCGGCTTCGAATTGGCTAATGAAGTGTTGTTCAAAAGCTATGGCGAGGCCGCTCATTAAAACAGTTGCGCCAAACATTAATGAAGCAATCACACATAACACCACCAACCAGCCTGATTTACTTTTCTGAGTGCTTTGCGGATTGAATTGAGTATCCCACTTTTCATCTGGCCGCAATCCAAAGACGATGGTGGTTAGCCAACTTGCTTCAATCGCAACAAATCCTGTTGCCGCTAATATCCAACCGAGTGAAGATGACATCCCAGATGCGCCTAGTAATTTCCAGCCTAGTACTCCAGCAAAAAGAGAACTCATTTGTAACCATCCCCAAATATTGCCTAAACCTTTGAGATATAAAACATTGAGGCCTGTTCCTGGGGTTGTGAGACCTAAGGCGCAAAACAGTAATTTATTTTTATGCATGACGTATTGTATTCAGTTACACCTGAATGTTTTTCAAATTAATCTTTGAGTCTAAAGCTTAAAACTTCTCCGTCGCGCGTCATGATCAATAATCGATCACCATCTCTCACCATGGTCCGATAGTCGGCCAGATAGCTCAAAAATTTATATTCCAACTCAGTCATGTGTGGGCTGCAAGCTTTTCTTGTACTGGAAATTTTCTCAAGCAAAAACCCCCAGTCACTGGTCGCAACTTGGGCTGTGAAGAGATTGCAGCCGCTCGTGCCTGAGGCTGTTTTGCTATCTGCTGAAATATTCAAGGTAATAGGCTCGCCATTTCCATGATGTGGAATCCCTCTTAGGCGAGTTTTACCGTCATTGGGGCTGGTGTAGTGCCATCGGATCAATTCCCATTGGCTGCCCGCCATATCTCTGCTTGGAGGGGCATTTACGGCGGTACAGGTAGGCATCACTTGGGCGCACCCACCCAGAAATATCGAAAAGCTAGCTAAAAATACCCCAAACAGGGGCTTTGACTGCAGTTTAGACATGGGTTACCTTAATTTTTTGGCCTTAAGGGCAATTCTGCGATAGAATACGTGGTTTATTAAAGCATTGTAAGGAACTCACATGGTCGTCATTCGACTCGCACGCGGCGGTTCAAAAAATCGTCCTTTCTTTAGCATCGTTGCTACTGACAAACGTAATCGTCGTGACTCAAATTTTATTGAGCGCATTGGTTATTACAACCCAAGCGCAGTGGAAACAGAACAAGGTTTCCGTATTGCTCAAGATCGTTTGACTTACTGGCAAGGTGTAGGTGCTCAATTGTCACCAACAGTTGCACGTTTGATCAAAGGTGCTCCAAAGGCTTAAGTCTTGGATGATGGTGTTTTTCAAACATCATCGCTGTAGTATTTTTCATCGAATCATTCTTCGGAGGTTCTCATGACTCAAGTAATGAGTCCTCCGGCTGATTTGATTCTAGTCGGGCACATACTCGACGCGCAGGGGATTAGAGGCTTGGTGAAAATCAAACCTTATTCAAAAGATCCAGAAGCGCTATTTTCTGCACCTACTGTTTGGTTAGTGAAGCCGCCTGCTGTGGCTGATTTATCACGTCCGTATCTTGTAAAAACTGCTAAAGAGCATAGCGGACATGTTTTGCTAGGCTTTGATGGTTTAAGCGATCGCGACCAAGCATTGGCTTTGAAAGGTTCTGCAGTCTACGTTAGCCGTGAAGACTTCCCAGGTGATGAAGATGATCAGGATAGTTTTTATTGGGTTGATTTGATCGGGTTGCCAGTGCTTAATCTGCAGGGGCAGACTCTAGGGCAGGTGGTTGATTTGATGGACAACGGCGCTCAATCTATTCTTTGCGTTAGAGCTGAGAATCAAAAAGATGATCGTTTGATTCCTTTTATCAAGTCTGTTATCCATTCTGTGAATAAAAACTCAGAAGATCCTGATCGCAAAATCGTGGTTGATTGGCAGTTGGATTGGTAACCCCCCCATTTTTATTGATAATTAAGCATGCGTTTTGATGTTGTCACCATCTTCCCTGAAATGTTCTCAGCCATCAGTGCTTGGGGTGTAACGGGGCGTGCTATTGATCAAGGCCTTGCAAGTATTAAAACTTGGAATCCAAGAGACTTTACGGCGGATGCTCGCCGAACAGTAGATGATCGAGCGTATGGCGGTGGCCCAGGCATGGTCATGATGGCTAAGCCCTTAGAGGGTGCCTTGGACGCAGTTGCGGCAGATCAGGGGGGTAAAAAAGGCCCCGTTATCTTGCTTTCTCCTCAAGGAGAGCGATTTAATCAACAAATGGCAGCTGATATCCTAAATTTAGAGACAGTTACGTTCATTTGCGGTAGATATGAAGCTATTGACCAGCGTTTGGTGGATAGAAGGGTTGATAAAGAGATCAGTTTGGGTGATTTTGTTGTATCTGGGGGTGAAATTCCTGCTATGGCGGTGATGGATGCTGTGATTAGGCTGATCCCAGGAGCCTTAGGAGATGCTGATTCTGTCGCTCAAGATAGCTTTATGGACGGTCTTTTGGACTGTTATCACTACACTAGACCTGAAAATTATGAAAATTTATTGGTCCCAGACGTGCTTTTAGGCGGACATCACGCTAAAATAGCGGATTACCGTCGGAAACAATCTTTGGAGCTGACGTTAAAGCGGCGACCTGATTTAATTGATCAGGCTCGTGAGCAAGGCTTGTTAAATTCTGCAGATGAAGCTTTTTTAGCCAGTTTGCAAAATAAAACAGGGTTTTAAACCGCATCCTCTATCAAGTCCGCCGGTTATCCGGTACGGAATACAACGTTGGTAAGATGCTATAGGAGTTGTAATGAATATTATTGAATCAATTGAGCAAGAAGAAATTGCTCGTCTAACTGCCAACAAAACAGTTCCTGCTTTTGCACCTGGCGATACAGTAGTTGTTAACGTTAACGTTGTTGAAGGTACACGCAAGCGTGTGCAGGCTTACGAAGGCGTTGTGATTGCTAAACGTAACCGTGGTTTGAATTCAAGCTTTATCGTTCGTAAGATTTCATCTGGCGAAGGTATTGAGCGTACATTCCAAACATATTCACCATTGATCGCTAGCATTGAAGTGAAGCGTCGCGGTGATGTACGTCGTGCTAAGTTGTACTACTTGCGCGATCGTTCTGGTAAATCAGCGCGTATTAAAGAAAAATTACAAGCTCGCGTTAAGGAAGTTGCTGCAGAGTAATCTGTTTGTAAATAACGCACTTGTTATAAAGGCAGCTTCGGCTGCCTTTATTTATTTAAGAAGTGGCGTTTTGCAAATGTCTATAAACTAACGTTATGTCTTCAGATGCCAACACTTCCAACTTCTCCCAAGGAGCTAAGCGTATTCCAGCTTTTGATCCTGAGTTGGCGCCTATTGTTGCCAGAGATAGTCATTTGCCAGTCGTCAGCGAACAATTTTTTCAGGTGTCAGGTTTCCGTGAGCGTTTTTCTGAGAAAAAACTTTGGAATGTTGAGTTAACAGATGAAAATCGTTCTGCATTATCTGCCCAAGGTGCAGCTAAAGCAGGTCGCGGCTATCAGCCAACCCCAGCAGCAGTTTTAATACCTATGGTGGCTTATGCAGATGAGTTAAGAGTGCTCTTAACCAAACGAACTAGTCACTTACATGATCATCCAGGACAGATTAGTTTTCCTGGCGGCAGAACTGACCCCGAAGATTTATCTCCCGAGCACACAGCATTGCGTGAGGCTGAAGAAGAAGTCGGACTACCCAGTCATCAAGTTGAGGTGCTCGGCTGTTTGCCTCAATACCTAACGATTACGGGATACCAAGTAACACCTGTTGTTGCTTTGGTCAAACCTGGATGTCAGTATCGCCCTGATGAATTTGAAGTAGCAGAAATATTTGAAGTGCCATTGAGTTTTTTAATGAACCCACACCATCATGAACATAGGATGTGGCAGAGCCCTGAGGGTGAGCGTCGCTTTTATTCAATGCCTTATGAAAATAAGTTCATTTGGGGCGCAACTGCGGGTATGCTACGGAATCTTTATCATTTTTTAAGAGCATGACATTTCTTTCTATTCTTTTCGCGCTCATCGCTGAGCAATACAAGCCTGTTGAAAAAGACCACTGGATTCGCAGAGCATCCCAATCCTGGCTAGATTTCATAGTTCGCAATATCGATACCGGCGCCGAGCGCAGTGGTCGTTTAGCATGCTTGGCCGCATTTGTTCCGCCTGTGTTGCTCGTCTTGGCTGTTCACATTATTTTGCTAGCGACGCAGCCAGTTCTCGCATTTTTATGGAGCATTTTGGTTGTTTACCTCTTTTTAGGGTTTAGACAATTTAGTCATCCTTTCACAGCGATTCATGAAGCTTTATTGGATCGTGATTTAGATGAAGCTAGACGTCTTTTATCTGAGTGGCAGGGCGCTGGTGTCAATACAGAAACAATGAGTGAGTCTGAGGTGATTCGTTTGGCCTTAGAGCGTGCCATTGTGGGATCTCATCGCCATGTCTTTGGTGTGATTTTTTGGTTCATGGTGCCAATAGGCCCAGCGGGTGTTGTTCTATATCGTTTGGCTGATTTGGCTTCTGAGCGTTGGCCTTCTCAGGCAAGTGTGAGCTTGGGGCAGGCTGCACGTACATTTTTCCATTCGATTGATTGGCTGCCAACACGTTTAACCGCGATTGGTTTTGCAATTGTCGGTAACTTTGAAGATGCTATCTACGGCTGGCGCTTTCATTTACGAAAATGGGGCAATGAACTAGAGGCTGTTATTTTGGCTGCTGGTGCTGGCGCCATTGGCGTTCGTTTAGGTTCTCCTTTGCCTGAGCCAGATAGTGATGAAGCATTGCGTATGGCTGAAGCGGGTGAGCCACCAATCATCGATTTAGGTGCTGAGGCATCAGTAAGAAGTATGCGTTCTGCCGTCGGTTTGGTTTGGCGTGCCGTGATACTTTGGTTGGTATTAATTGCTTTAATGACTATTTCAGTCTGGCTTGGATAGCATCAGCATTATGTGATTCATGGCGCAACTGTCGGAAAAGTTCCACACGTTGCGCTGAGATATTCCCAGACTCAACTTCTGCGCGTATCACGCAACCTGGCTCATCGCCGTGACTACAGTTATGGAATTTGCATTGGCCTAGTAAGGGTCTAAATTCAATAAAAGCATGTTGTAGCTCACTCTCTGATAAGTGGGCTAGACCGAATTCTTGGAAGCCTGGTGAGTCAATGAGGGCGCCTGTAAAACTTTCAGCATGCTCAGAACTTGTAGGTAAATCATAATAACGACAAGCTGTTGTGGTGTGCTTACCGCTATCAAGTTTCTTTGAATGTTCCTGCGTTTGTGCTGCAGCATTAGGTATTAAAGCATTGAGCAAAGTTGATTTACCCATACCTGATTGACCTACTAAAACAGATACTTTGCCGTAAACGTGCTGTGCTAATTCAGCAACAGATGCGGGATCATGCTTGACAGACATTTCGTGAACTGGGTAACCCATTGCGATATAGGGCTCTAGCATTTTTCGCGCTGCTGGTAGTTTGTCAGGTAAATCACATTTGTTCAAAATGATGCGAGGAATGATGTCAGCTGTTTCTGCTGCAATGACAGCGCGACCAAGTAGATCAGGTGAAAAGCCTGGTTCGGTTGCAAGAACAATCAGGATTTGATCAACATTACTGGCAATCGATTTGCTTTTGTAAGCGTCAGATCGATAAAGAAGATTTTTTCTAGGGGTAATGGTTTCAATGACGGCCTGCTCAGGACCAGTTTCTTGAACTACTAAAATATCCCCTACAGCGCCCAGATGTTGCTTGCCTCGTGACGTAACCTGATACAGGGCTTGAAGATCGCCACCTTCCTGCGCATCGATTGCTCTTGCCAGGTAATGGCGTCCATAGGATGCGACAAGAAGGGCTTTAAAAGATTTCATCAAAATTTATCTTAGCGCCAACTTTTGAAGATGAGCGATTCGAAGTGGTGCTGGTGGATGAGAATCATAAAATTTTGAATACAAGGGGTCTGGCGTTAAGGTTGCAGCATTGTCTTGGTAAAGTTTAACCAGCGCTGTAATCAAATCATGCGCCGATGATTTTTCGGCAGCAAAAGTGTCTGCCTCATATTCATGTTTACGTGAGCCCATGCTATTAATCGGCGTTAGAAAAAATCCAAAAACTGGCATGACCAACATAAATAAAGCCAAAGCTAAGCCTGCGTTGTAGCCATTTAAATCAGGCATTACGCCTAGGCCTAAGTAGAACCATGGTTTAGTTGATATCCAACCTAAGAGACCTAAAACTAAAAAGCTCAGGGCGAATGACTGGATGAGTCGTTTGCGAATATGTTGGCGCTTAAAGTGACCTAATTCATGAGCGAGAACAGCTTCGATTTCTTGAGGATTGAGACGTTCAATCAAGGTGTCAAAAAATACAATTCTTTTGGCTTTGCCCATGCCAGTGAAATAGGCGTTGCCATGTGCGCTACGCTTGCTACCGTCCATAATGAATAAGCCCTGACTAGTGAAGTCGCAACGCTTTAGCAAATTCTCAATACGCTCTTTTAAGGGGCCATCTTCTAGTGGTTTAAATTTATTGAATAGTGGAGCGATAAAGGTTGGAAATAACCAAAGTAATAGCGCATTGAAGCCCACCCAAACGAACCAAGTCCAGATCCACCAATATTCTCCGGCTTCAGTCATGAGTGTCAAAACGACCCAAAGCAATGGCAGGCCAATCACCAAACCTAAAATAATGCCTTTGATTGAATCAATCACAAATAGTTTGAGGCTCATGCGGTTAAAGCCAAATTGTTCTTCAATACCAAACTGGCGATATAAAGAAAATGGTAGGTCAATCACGCCAGTAATGAGGCTGATAGAAATCAACAAAGCAATTTGTTGAGTGATTCCTCGACCTAACAACTCTACAGTGACGTTCTGCAATAGTTGGATGCCGCCTAATAATGTAAAAATGATCAAAATAGCTGCTGAAAGAGCAATTTCAAATAAACCTAAACGTAATTTAGCCATCGTGTAGTCTGCGGCTTTATGATGCTCGGGTAATGAAACTTTGCTAGCAAAGTCAGCAGGAACTTGGTCTCGATGTTTGGCAATATGGCGAATGTGGCGACCTGCTAAGTAATAGCGGGTTGCGGTGCTGAGGACTAAGCCCAAAATAAACAAAAAAGTAAATGTCATGAGAAGATTATAGGGATGAGTACAACAAGAAAGAATGACCGTTTAGTTTGGGTGGATATGGAGATGTCTGGTTGATCGCATGGATGCCTGGAATAAGGGCACTCACGGCAAGTCTGGCCTAATTGATAAGGTTAAAGCTTCTACCTTCACTGAAGCCGATGTTGAGGCACAGTGCATTGCTTTCTTAAAGCAGCATGTCAAAGCTAGTATTTCCCCAATGTGTGGCAATACGATTCATCAAGATCGCCGGTTTATGAATAAATACATGCCTAAGCTGGAATCTTATTTCCATTACCGCAATATTGACGTATCAACAATTAAAGAATTATGTAAGCGCTGGCAACCGGAGCTCGCAAAAGGTTTTATTAAAAAACAAGCCCACACAGCTTTAGCTGACATCATTGAATCCGTAGAAGAGTTGCGGTACTACCGTGAAAAATTATTCATTCCAACCTTGGGGGATAGCCCCATCGCTGAGGGTAATTAAATGTTTCTCAGAATTGCAGCGATCATCACACCGGTTGTTTTAATCATTCTTGTGGGATGGTTGTACGGTCGTAAGGCACACCCTGATATGTCTGGTATCAACAAGGCTACGATTGATGTCATCGCCCCCTTATTGGTTACCTCGGCTTTTGTGAGTAAAGATTTTTCTTTGCTAGATCAATGGAATCTACTGTTGTGTGGTGTTGCCATTGTCGTGGGCTCAGGGATCTTAGCTTGGCCAATCGCTAGGATCTCAGGAATGGATCCTAAAACTTTTGTCCCGCCGATGATGTTTAACAATTGCGGCAATATGGGCTTGCCTTTGGCTGTGTTTGCATTTGGTCCTGTGGGCCTTGCCCCTGCGGTTGCGCTATTTGCAACATCTAATTTATTGCATTTCACGCTTGGCGTTAAGTTAGTTAACCCACGAGCTTCGGTGAAAGGTGTTTTTGCTAACCCAATGGTGATTGCGACCATCTTGGGTATCTTTCTCTCAAGTACAAAACATTTGTACACCTTGCCAGAGCCTCTGTATCAATCGATCAAACTCTTGGGTGATGCAACCGTCCCTTTGATGTTATTTTCATTAGGTGTTCGCATGAAAGATGCGAATTTAAAGCATTGGCGTGAAGGTTTCTTGGGTGCTGTTATCTGCCCAATCACTGGCTTAATCATCGCCTTAATGATTTCGCCATTAATTGAAATGACAGATTTGCAAAGAGGTTTGCTGTTTGTTTTCGCCAGCTTGCCACCTGCCGTTCTTAATTTCTTAGTTGCGGATCGCAATAAGCAAGATCCAGAGCTAGTTGCATCTATCGTCCTCTTGGGTAACCTGTCAGCAATGTTTTTTGTGCCAATTGGACTGTATTTAGGTCTGCGTTAGCTTCGGGTTTAATTTTTAACCCGAATAGCTGATTTAGGTCTAAAGGCCTTCAATACCGATTCATTGGTTTCAATATAGGGGCCACCAATCAAATCAATGCAGTAGGGAACTGCGGCAAATATCCCTGGCATGATCGATTTGCCGTCGCTGTCCTTTAAGCCCTCTAAAGTCTCTTGGACTGCTTTAGGCTGGCCTGGCAAGTTGATAATTAATGCTGCGTGGTCTTCAATTTCGCGAAGTGCAGCTATCTGCCTAGACAAAATGGCCGTAGGAACGAATTTAAGGCTGATTTGGCGCATTTGCTCACCAAAGCCAGGCATTTCACGAGTAGCAACAGCAAGCGTCGCCTCAGGCGTTACATCGCGTCTTGAGGGGCCTGTGCCACCTGTGGTGAGAACTAAATCGCAGCCCACCTCATCGATCAGCTCCACAATGGTTTTGGAGATCAGGTCTTTTTCATCTGGAATGAGGCGAGACTCCATATGCCATGGTGAAATCAGGGTTTTATCAAACCAATTTTGAAGGGCTGGAATACCTTCATCTTGGTAAACACCGCTGCTGGCACGGTCTGAAATCGAAATTAAGCCTATCCAAAGTTCATCAGGATGTTGGCGTTTTTTGTTTTTTATATTTTTAATATTTGTACTCATGTTTCAATTCTAGCTATGATTGCGGAATGTTTTCACATACACCCCAACAATTACAAGAATTAGTATCTTATTTATTGTCTGAAGCCAAGGCTTTGGGCGCTACTGATGCTGCCGCTGAGCTCTCGGAAGGTAATGGTTTATCCGTTTCTGTTCGCAAAGGCGATATCGAGACCATTGAGCAAAATCTAGATAAACAAGCTGGCGTAACGGTTTTTATTGGAAAACGCCGCGGTAACGCTGGAACGAGCGATTTTTCAAAAGAATCACTCAAGGCTAGTGTCCAGGCAGCCTTTCATATTGCGCAACATACTGCCGAAGATGATTGCGCTGGTTTGGCTGAGGCTGACTTGCTTGAAAAAAATCCAAAAGATCTAGATCTATTTCACCCTTGGAACATCACAACAGCTGATGCTGTAGAAATCGCCAGAGATGCTGAGCGAGGAGCATTTGCAGTAAGTAAAAATATCACCAATAGTGATGGCGCCTCTGTTTCAGCTCAACAATCGCATTTCATGTTGGGAACTACGAACGGGTTCATGGGTGGATACGCCATTTCAAGACACTACATTTCATGTACGCCGATTGCTAGCGCCTCGATGAAAAAGGGCGCAGCCATGCAGCGTGATGATTGGCATACAACCTCGCGCTCACCAGCAGATTTGGCGAGTCCTAAAACAGTGGGTGCTTACGCGGCAAAAAGAGCGCTTGCTAGATTAGGAGCCCGTTCTATTTCATCACGCCATTGTCCAGTTATTTTCGAGGCACCACTGGCTGTTGGTCTATTGGGTGCTTATGTCCAAGCGACCTCAGGTGGAGCCCTTTATCGTAAGTCTAGTTTTTTATTGGATAGTCTAGGTCAGCAGGTATTTCCTAGCCACATTGATTTATTTGAAGAGCCACATATTCCTCGTTTAACAGGTAGTGCACCATTTGATGAGGAGGGTGTTCGTACTCAGTCTCGTAAAGTGATTGATGCTGGTGTTGTCCAAGGTTATTTTTTATCAACTTATTCTGCTAGAAAATTGGGCATGAAAACCACAGGTAATGCCGGTGGTTCACATCAATTACAACTGAAGAGCCGATTAACCAAAAAATCAGATAATTTACCGGCCTTACTTAAAAAAATGGGCACTGGGTTATTGGTGACTGATTTGATGGGCCAGGGCGTTAACTATGTAAACGGAGATTATTCACGCGGTGCTTTTGGATACTGGGTTGAGAATGGTGTGATTGTTCATCCTGTGGAAGAAATCACTATCGCTGGTAATTTGAAAGACATGTTCCGTCAAATTGTGGCGATTGGTTCCGATACGATCGTACGGGGCACTAAGGAAACTGGCTCTATCTTGCTGGAAAATATCGCCGTAGGTGGACGCTAAAGATTTAAAGCTTGCTTTCGTAAGTTACAAAAGCATATCCGATATCACCGTTGTGATGAACTTCGCGAGAGGTTTCCTCCCACATCATGTCATCAATGTTGGGGAAGAAGGCATCGCCATCAACCTCAATATCCACTTCTGTGATGATCAGCTTATCAACGTAAGCTAGGGCTTCATCGTAAATCTGTGCGCCACCAATAATGAATACCTGATCGATACCTGCGCAGGCATCGATGGCATCCTCTAAAGAAGAAAAAACCTCAGCACCTTCTGCTTCAAAATCTGGATTACGACTCACAACAATATTTCTGCGACCAGGTAGAGCTTTACCTAAAGACTGCCAAGTATTGCGACCCATGATGATGGGGTGGCCCAGTGTTGTATTTTTAAAATGCTTTAAATCTTCTGGAAGGCGCCATGGCAATGTGTTGTTAACACCAATAACGCCATTTTTGGCGCGCGCAACAATAATGGCTAATTCCACAGTAATCCTCTAGAGCTTAGATGGCCACAGGGGCTTTGATTGGATCGTGATGTTGGTATCCAACCAATTCAAAATCTTCGTATTCATATTCAAAGATAGATCCAGGCTGGCGACGAATTGCTAATTGCGGAAGTGCAAGAGGCTCTCGTGAAAGTTGTAACTTCACTTGCTCCATGTGGTTGGTATAGAGATGGCAATCCCCACCCGTCCAAATAAACTCACCTGGTGTTAAGCCAGTTTGTTGAGCAATCATATGTGTCAATAATGCATAGCTGGCGATATTGAATGGAACACCCAAGAAAATATCAGCGCTGCGTTGGTAGAGTTGGCAAGATAATTTGCCATCAGCTACATAAAACTGAAAGAAAGCATGGCATGGTGGTAAGGCCATGCGTGGGATTTCAGCAACGTTCCAAGCTGATACGATTAAACGGCGGGAGTCTGGATTATTTTTGATCTGATCCATCAGTTGGCTGATTTGGTCAACGTGCTCGCCATTAGGCGCAGGCCAAGAACGCCACTGGTAGCCATAGATTGGACCTAATTCACCATCTTCTTTAGCCCACTCATCCCAAATGCTAACACCACGTTCTTTCAGCCAATTGTTATTGGTACTGCCTTGTAAAAACCATAGCAATTCAATAATGATGGATTTGAGGTGTAATTTTTTGGTGGTTACAACAGGAAAGCCTTGTTGTAAGTCAAAGCGCATTTGATGACCAAATACAGAGGTTGTTCCTGTACCTGTCCGGTCTGATTTATGGGTGCCGTTGGCCAGGACGTGGCGCATGAGATCTTGATATTGCTTCATGTCAGAATTCTACTACTTCTTATGATTAAGATTTGCTGAAAGTAACCACGTGGTCTGCTACCAGTTTGATGCCTATTTTTTCTCCAATGGCATGGTTGTGGTGGCTAGGAACCATGGCCATGAGTGGCTGACCAGAGTCCAGTGCTAATGTGTATAAAAAATCGCCACCTCGAAATGCTTTACTGATGACTTTTGCTTGTAGCGGGCTGTCATCATCATGAACGATGTCATCGGCTCTCAAAAGAACATCGACGGCCTCTCCTGGAAGGCCATAACTGGATTGCGGTAAAGGCAGTCGACCTAATTCAATATCCACTGAGGGGCCGGCTTGTGTTATTCCAGGAACAAACACGCCATAACCAACAAAGTCGGCAACAAATCTTGTGGCAGGGCGGTGGTAGAGGTTGTAGGCGCTATCCCATTGAACCAAACGGCCATCGACCATCACGCCAATATCATCAGCAATTGCAAAGGCTTCAAATTGATCATGGGTTACTAAGAGGGCTGTCGCGTTGTTTGCCTTCAGAATATCTCTGACTTCACCTGCTAAGCGCTCACGTAAATCAACGTCTAGATTTGAAAATGGCTCATCTAGCAATAACAATTCTGGCTCTGGAGCCATCGCTCTAGCCAAAGCAACACGTTGCTGTTGGCCGCCTGACAGTTCATGTGGGTAACGATCTCCAACATTCTTCAAGCCAACGCGCTCCAACCACTCTTCGGCTTTGTGTAAAGCCTCTTTTTTAGAAAGGTCTCTTAAGCCAAAAGCTACGTTCTGGGCATTCGTTAAATGTGGGAAGAGAGCATAGTCCTGAAATACAACCCCAATTCGTCTTTTTTCTGGTGCAAGGGTGGCATCCTTTGAGCTCACCACTTGGTTGTCAATAATGATCTCTCCAGCGCTGATCGACTCAAAGCCACAAATAGCTCTCAAGACAGTTGATTTGCCACAACCCGAGGGACCTAATAAACAACCAATTCGTCCATGCTGAAGACGCATGGTTAAACCACGGACAACATGATTCCATTCACCAGACTTTTCGCCTGGATAGCCGACATGAATGTCCTCTAAATTTAAATGAATTAGTGCGTTATCGATAATCATTCTTATAATTGTCTCATCTTGCGATTACGTTTAACACCCATACTATTGTCATTGATATTGGCCTTGCCAATATTAGGCATTTTTGCAGCCTTATTCAGCCCTCAGTCTTCTGGTGGCGATGTCTTGCTGCACCTTATAACAACAGTCTTGCCAGGTTACGCTTGGACAACCCTGTTGCTGGCAATGGGTGTCGCTTGGGGTGTTGCGAGTATGGGCATTATTACAGCTTGGCTAGTCGCCACCTGCGATTTTCCCGGTAAGCGGATTTACGAGTGGGCACTGATTTTGCCACTGGCTATGCCTACTTATGTCATGGCTTATGCCTACACTGACTTTTTTCAATTCTCAGGACCTATCCAAAGCTTTTTAAGAGAGTTGCTAGGAGTCTCTAAATTAGATTGGTTCCCTGAACCTAGATCTATTTGGGGCGCCGTTTGCGTGCTTAGTTTAGCTTTGTATCCTTATGTTTATTTGCTATGTCGCACAGCTTTCTTGGAGCGCAGCCCACGTTTAATGGATGCTGCTAGAACTCTTGGGGCTGGCCCATGGCGCGCTTTCTGGCAAGTGGCTTTGCCAATGGCAAGACCTGCCACGATGGCCGGTGTGGCTCTAGCTTTAATGGAGGCGGTAGCAGATTACGGCGCTATGTCTTACTTTGGTGTTCAAACCATGACAACAGGTATTTATCGTGCTTGGTTAGGCATGGGAGATCGAATAGCGGCTGTTCAACTTTCTGCGGCTTTACTGGGTGTGATCTTTTTACTCTTAATGCTTGAGCATGCAAGTCGAAGACAGATGCGTTTTGCATCGACTGGTCAACGCTTCAGACAAATTAAGCCATGGCAATTGGATGGTAAAAAAGCCTTTTGGGCAAGTTTAGCTTGTGCCTTACCGATGATTTTTGGATTTGTTTTGCCAGTCATCATCATGGCTTATTTAGCATTGACAAGCAATGAAGGGCTTAATGCACGTTACTGGAGTTGGTTGGGTAACACCATGACGCTATCGACTTTGACTGCGATCCTGGCGGTTGTGGTTGCTGTTTGGCTAGCCTACAGTGCGCGCTTGGCAAAAGGCGGTTTGCAGTTGTTAGCTAATCGCATGGTTAGTTTGGGTTATGCCGTTCCGGGTGCTGTGTTGGCAGTTGGCATATTAATTTTGCTAGCGCAATTTGATTTGGCTTGGTTCTTATCAGGTTCATTTGTTGTTTTGATTTATGCATATCTCACTCGTTTTTTATCCTCTGGATTGCAAACAGTTGAAGCAGGTTTAAGCAAAATAACGCCAAGCATGGATGCTAGTGCGATGAGTTTGGGATCTAGCAAATTTGAATTATTAACACGTATACATTTACCTCTTTTAAGGCGCAGTTTGCTAACAGCTGGCCTATTGGTATTTGTTGATGTTATGAAAGAACTACCAGCCACCTTAGTTTTAAGGCCGTTCAATTTTGATACTTTGGCAGTGATTACTTATCAGTTGGCTTCTGATGAACGTCTAGCAGAGGCAGCTTGGCCAGCTTTGACTATTGTTCTAGCAGGATTGATTCCTGTAGTTATCTTATCTAGAGCAATGTCTAAGGATTAATTAATCCTTAGACACCAAAAAAGAATTAACGAACAAGTTCTTTCGTCTTATTTTTAACATCTTTCCACTCTTCTGCATCAGGAAGAGGGGATTTTGATTTGGTAATAGATGGCCATTGGCGAGCTAATTCCACATTGAGCTTGATGTAATCTTGTTGATCACCCGGCACGTCATCCTCAGCGTAAATTGCATTCACTGGACATTCTGGAACGCAAACGGCGCAGTCAATACATTCATCAGGATCGATGGCTAAGAAATTAGGACCTTCTCGAAAACAATCGACTGGACAAACATCAACGCAGTCAGTGTATTTACAGCGGACACAAGCTTCAGTTACTACATAAGTCATGGCATGAATCTCTAAGTGGATCAAGACTGCTATTTTATCTTAGTGAGAGGCAGATGATCTATTAAAAACCCCATTTTTTAGATGATTTAGTGATTTGCATATGAATTAAATCAATGACATACAATTAAGATTAAACAATAAATCAAAAAATAAACTAAAAAAGCTAGGAGACAAATATGACCCAAAAGGATCAAAAACCTAAGATATTGGTAGCCAGACAGATTTTTCCTGATCTTTTAGCTCAATTGGAGCAGGTTGCTGAGGTGGAATCAAATCAGAGCGATACTATTTGGAATCCCGCTGATCTAAAGGCGGCGATGTCTGATAAGGATGGTGCTGTTGTCACTGGTGGAGAGAGGATTGATACTGAAATTCTGGATGCATCCCCTAATTTAAAAATTGTTTCAAATATGGCAGTTGGTTATAACAACTTCGACATGCCAGCTTTCAAGGCCCATGATGTGATGGCAACCAATACCCCAGATGTATTAACTGAGACGACGGCTGATTTTGGTTTTACCTTATTGATGGCGACTGCTCGCAGATTAACTGAGAGTGAGCACTGGTTAAGAGCAGGGCACTGGAAGAAATTTTCTATTTGTGACACACCATTGGCCATGGATATTCATCACAGTACTTTAGGCATTATGGGGATGGGGCGGATTGGTCAAGCGATTGCCAGAAGAGCTTTGGGTTTTGGTATGAAGGTACGTTATTACAATCGTTCACGCTTATCCTCAGAGCTTGAGACTGAATGTGGCGCTACGTATGTTGATCGTGAGACTTTATTAAAGGAATCTGATCACATTATTTTGGTGATGCCATACACCCCAGAAAACCACCATCTATTTGGTGAAAAAGAATTAAATATGATGAAGCCTACGGCTACGGTAGTAAATATTGCTCGCGGCGGAATTGTTGATGAGTTAGCTTTAGCAAAAGCCCTCAGAGAGAAAAAAATATTTGCTGCTGGTATCGATGTATTTGAAGGTGAGCCAACGGTAAGGCCAGAGCTGTTAGCTTTGGATAATATTGTTTTGGCGCCTCATATCGCGAGCGCTACAGAGAAAACAAGAAGAGCTATGGTTGAAACGGCGATCAAAAACTGCTTAATTGGTCTTGCCGGTAAGACGCCGCCTAATTTACTAAGTTAAGCAAAGAGCAGATTCAAGGCTAAGAGAAATCTTAGTCTTGAATGGTTGTTTTTTTGATTTCAGGTGCAGAAGTGTCTCTAACAGCGACTTCAATGCCACCAAAGCGATCAGCTACCCAGTTATAAACTTTACAAGCTAGCCACAGCAATCCAAATCCAACGAGGGCATTAAGGATCAATGCTGAGATCACAGTAAAGCCTGGTAATTCACCATCTCTAATAAATGCAACAAAGAGCGCCAGCAAAACAACCGGTACTGAAAAGCTTAGATAGACCAAGACCAGCGTTTTAGCTGTATGTAGTGGATCTACGTAAACAACTTCTTTTTTGGTGTATTTGGTGCTTGGCATATTGTCTTTGGTTCAGTTAGATCAGGGGTTTGGCAAATTTGGGATAAGCGCAATTCTATACTAAGTTAAATAATCTTGTTGCGATGCAATATCTTGTTAGGCGTAAAAAATACATATTTTTAATTTCTCAGGCTAAGAGCAAGGCCCCAGATTACAAAAGACCCTCAAATAAAACCACATTAACTAGTTCGCCAGCGGCAATATTCCCTTGGTCATGCTCTAAAACGATAAAACAATTAGCTTCACTCATCGAGCGAAGAACCCCTGATCCTTGGGCACCAGTAATGCTAACTGTATTGATACCCGATCCATTCGAGGTGATGATGCCTCGTTGAAATTCTGTACGACCAGGGCGCTTTCTAATACTTTCTTGTGCTTGGGCTTTTATTGTCATTGGAGCAAGTTCATTCGCTCCTGACATAGCGAGTAGGGCGTATCTAACAAATTGATAGAAGGTCACCATGACAGCAACTGGATTACCTGGCAAACCAAATAAAACGGCTTGATGATCCTTGGATTGAATTGATCCAAATGCCATCGGTCGCCCAGGGCGCATCGCTATTTTCCAAAAAGCAATGTCACCTAATTCGCGCATAATTTGTTTGGTGTAGTCCGCTTCACCAACGGATACTCCACCAGATGTAATAACAGCGTCGCACTGTGCGGCCGCCTCAGAAAAAGCATGACGCATGGCTTCTGGCTGATCTCTTACAACACCAAAGTCAACAATCTCTACACCGAGGCGACTCAGCATCCCAAATAAAGTGTAACGATTGCTGTCATAAACACAGCCCGGATCTAATGCTTCTCCAATAGAGCGTAGCTCATCACCGGTAGAAAAAAAGCCAACTCGTAGGCGCCGTTTGACATCTACTTTGCCAATCCCTAAAGACGCAATTAAACCTAAATCTGATGGGCGTACGATCTTGCCTGTTAACAATGCAGGACTACCTTCTTTTAGGTCCTCTCCTAGAAGTCGGCGATTGTCACCACTCTTCACTGATGTAGATGAAAAGTGAATATCGTCGCCATCAATTTGGACTAACTCCTGAGGAATAACAGTGTCACACCCGCTTGGCATGATGGCGCCTGTCATGATTCTGACGCATTCTCCGGCATTCACATTGCCGCTAAACGCATTGCCAGCAAATCCCTTGCCGATGACTTTGAGGGATGTTTTATCTGTTGTAGAGATCGATCTTCCAGCGAATGCATAACCATCCATAGCTGAGTTATCAGAAGCTGGAACATTGATAGGAGAAATAATATCTTTGGCTAAAACGCGCCCTAATGATTGATAAATTTCAACAGTTTCAATTGTGAGAGTCTCGGCGCTTGGACGAACAAAATCTTTAACGATCTGAAGTGCTTGATCAACTTTCAGTGACTCTGGGTCGTAGTCTGATAAGCAAGTGACAACTGAGTTGAGTGATGGAAGGGTTGGCTTGCTCATAAAGTTTTCTTCAGTAAAAAATACATCTCAGATGATTTGAAAGCAGTTAACCACCAATGTAGGACATCTCAACTTTGGTTTTGTTGACCATTTCAGGTGAGCCGCGTAGCTCTGAGTAACGATCAGCTCGTTGCATCCAAACTTGAGCAATAGCGTTGCTGATCTCTAGATCAGAGCGGCCATCACGAATTAAAGCTTTGAGATCGTGTCCTTCAGTTGCAAACAAACACAGATACATCTTTCCTTCAGTGGATAAGCGAACTCTAGAACAGTCTTTGCAGAATGCTTGGGTCACGCTAGAAATAACCCCAATCTCGCCCGTGCCATCCATGTATTTCCAGCGCTCTGCAACTTCACCGGTATAGTTAGGATCGATATTAGTTAAAGGAAGGACTTCATTGATCTTCCTGATAACTTCTGACGATGGAACTACTTCTGACATATTCCAGCCATTTGATGCGCCTACATCCATGAACTCAATAAATCTTAGGGTGACACCGCTAGCTTTAAAGTATTTGGCCATTGGAATGATTTCGTGATCATTGGTGCCTTTTTTGACCACCATATTCACTTTGAGATTCTCAAAGCCGACTTCGCGAGCTGCTTCGATGCCATCTAAAACATCGCCAACAGGGAAGTCCACATCATTCATTTTCCTGAATGTGGCATCGTCCAAGCCGTCAAGGCTAACTGTCATGCGTGACAAACCGGCATCTTTAAGTGCTTGAGCCTTTTTGCGCAATAAGCTGCCATTCGTTGTGAGCGTCAAATCTAACGGTTGACCACTACGTGTTTTTAATGAGGCTAACATCTCGATTAATTTTTCGACATGTTTGCGTAAGAGGGGTTCTCCCCCCGTTAAACGAATCTTCTCAACCCCATGTTCGATATAAATTTTTGCGAGGCGGGTAATCTCCTCAAAGCTGAGTAAATCAACATGATTAAGGTAGGGGTAATCTTTATCGAATACCTCTTTAGGCATGCAATAGGTGCAGCGGAAGTTGCAACGGTCTGTTACTGAAATTCTTAAATCATGAAGAGTGCGGCCGCGAGTGTCGGCCAATAACCCGTTGGGTGTTGATAGTTGTGCCGGAATGGCCGGCACATGACTACCAATCTTTCTTTGGCGTTCGTCGATGAGGGGGATGACTCTTTCTGACATATCCCCTCATTGTAGAGCTAAGTTTACTTTTCGATCTTTTGTTCTTTACCACCAGTTTCAACAAGAACCATTGGTTCAGTTGATAGCTCAACCGCTGGTTTTGGTTGACGTGGCGGGTGGCTAATGACTGGCTCAGCAGCAATTTGCGCACGAACTTCTGCTAATTTGTTGCCATCAGTATTCACCCAAACCATGCCTGCTGATTCAAGTACTGAATTTAATTCAGAAGCTTGTAATGGTTGGAATTCAACTTTTGGTAGTGGTGCTGGAGCCGCTTTAGGAGCTGCTTGTTCTGCAACTACCGGAGCAACCACCGGAGCAACAACAGGGGCTGCCACAGGAGTAACCACGGGAGCTGAGACACTAGCAACTGAAGACTCAACAACAGGAGTAGCTGCCACTGTTTCAGTTGATGCAACAACATGACCAGAGTCTACAACGGCATCAACACCAGATGCTGTTGGAGCAACTTGGTTTTGAACAACTTCTGCACCATTGCTTTCACCAGCATTTTCAGGGCGATCTGCACGATCACGGCCACGGTTACGGCCGCGACGGTTACGACCGCGTGGGCGATCTTCACCATCTACTGCATTGTTGGGGGCTTGTTCTCCATGAGTTAAAGCATCTTTAGCTGGCTCAGATTTAGTCTCTTGAGTGCCTTCAGGCTTGTTGTCACGTGGAGTGCGTTGATTGCGTTGATTGCGATTTTGCTGAGGACGTGTTTCTTTACCTTCAGTCTTCTCTTCACCTTCGCGAGGAGTTGAGTTGCGCTCACCGCCTTCATTTTTATTGCGGTTACGGTTGCGGTTATTACGGCCACGACCATTACGATCATTGCGACCTTCGCGCGCTGGACGCTTTTCAACTGGAGCCTCTTCCTTGGCGCTAAAAAGTTTCTTAATGAAACCAATCAAACCACCAGAAGTTTCTTTTTCGCCAGCTGCCTTGCGCTCAGGGCGTGATACGCCTGTCGGTGCAGGTTGACTTGGACGAACACCTTTCACAGCCGCTTCTTGACGAGGCTTAGCTTCTTCAGCTTTGCGATTCAAAATAGTGTCTGATTCTAGTTCCTTGCTGGCTTCTTCAGCCATGGCATAGCTAGCTTTAGGGTCGTCTAAGCGAGGATCGTCATGACGCAAACGCTCAAGCTTGTAATGAGGTGTTTCTAAGTGCTTGTTTGGTAAGAGCAAGACATTCACTTTGAAGCGACTTTCAATTTTGATAACTTCAGCACGCTTCTCATTTAAGAGGAATGCTGCAACATCAACTGGAACTTGGCAGTGGATCGCTGCTGTGTTCTCTTTCATCGCTTCTTCTTGAATGATGCGAAGAACTTGTAAGGCTGATGATTCTGTATCTCTGATGTGGCCAGTGCCATTACAGCGCGGGCATGTCACGTTACTGCTTTCAGAAAGTGCAGGGCGTAGACGTTGGCGCGATAGCTCTAGTAAACCAAAACGTGAGATCTTGCCCATTTGAACGCGAGCACGATCATGACGAAGAGCGTCTTTCAAACGTTGCTCTACATCCTTTTGATTCTTAGAGGACTCCATATCAATAAAGTCGATCACAATCAAACCACCTAAGTCTCGTAAGCGCATCTGACGAGCTAATTCGTCTGCAGCTTCTAAGTTTGTTCTAGCTGCTGTCTCTTCAATATCTGAACCACGAGTTGAGCGTGCTGAGTTGACGTCTACTGAAACCAAAGCTTCTGTGTGGTCAATCACAATCGCGCCACCTGATGGCAATGAAACTGTGCGAGAGTAGGCTGTTTCAATTTGGTGTTCAATTTGGAAACGAGAGAACAAAGGCACATCATCTTGATAACGTTTAACGCGTGACATGTTGTCAGGCATCACAACAGACATAAATGCACTGGCTTGTTCGTAGATCTCATCAGTATCAATTAAGATCTCGCCGATATCTGGTTGGAAGTAATCGCGAATAGCGCGAATAACTAAGCTAGATTCCAAATAAATTAATAGAGGGGCTTGGTTACCGCCAGCAGCTTCATCAATCGCTGTCCAAAGCTGCATCAAATAACTCAAATCCCACTGTAATTCTTCAGCAGTGCGACCAATACCGGCTGTTCTCGCAATAATGCTCATGCCGTCCGGTACTGTTAAATGACTCATGGCTTCACGTAGCTCATTGCGATCTTCGCCTTCAATACGACGAGATACGCCACCACCGCGTGGGTTATTTGGCATTAAAACCAAATAACGACCCGCAAGTGAAATAAAGCTAGTTAAGGCGGCGCCTTTATTGCCGCGCTCTTCTTTTTCCACTTGAACAATGATTTCTTGACCTTCACGCAAGGCATCTTTAATGCCTGCATTTCTAACATCAATGCCATCTTTGAAATAAGCTCTTGAAACTTCTTTAAATGGTAAGAAGCCATGACGCTCTTCACCATAGTTCACGAAGCATGCTTCTAGGGATGGTTCGATGCGTGTGATCACGCCTTTGTAGATATTGCCTTTGCGTTGTTCACGCCCTGTAGTTTCAATATCAATATCAATGAGTTTTTGCCCATCAACGATAGCTACGCGCAACTCTTCTTGTTGGGTAGCATTAAACAACATTCTTTTCATATAAAACTCCGTACTGCGGCCAGGCAGCCATCGCGGGGCGCGAAACGGAATAGAAGTGATTGTGCGAGACAATCCTCTGTGATGACTACTTCACTACGCTCGCTGACTTATTATTATTTGCGGGTCAGCGCGCGCCTAAATTCTTTTATCTGTTTCGCAGTTCGCGGCACTATGCCAGCCAACCTTGCGTCTCGTTGCTTCAGGGGAGAGGCGAACCCTGGGAATATCATTCGGCTATTCCGGACCGAGCTTGGCGCACGACTTTCAAATCATAAATTTGATATTGCGCAGCAAGATAGGTCATTATATGACATATGAACAGTAATTCGGTAACCCAACACATTGTTTTATTTGAGGAAGCTGGCCAAAGGCTAGATAATTTCCTGTTTCGCATGGCCAAAGGCGTGCCAAAAACCCATATTTATCGAATTATTCGCTCCGGAGAGGTCCGAATTAACAAAAAAAGGGCAGATGCCAGTCAAAAAATCCAAGAGGGGGACGTTTTACGCCTTCCTCCTATTCGGGTTTCTGAAGTTAAAGCCCCTACAAATGACTACCTTTCTAGCAAGATAAGCTCAGAAATAGATATTTTGTATGAAGATGACAGCATTTTGGTGGTAGATAAACCATCTGGGATTGCGGTTCATGGAGGGTCTGGGGTGTCTTTAGGCCTGATTGAGGCCATGAGAGCCCAAAGACCAGACGCTAAGTTCTTGGAATTGGTTCATCGTTTAGACCGAGATACCTCGGGTATTTTGATGTTGGCTAAAAAACGTAGTGCCTTGGTCAATCTTCACGAGCAGATTCGTGAAGGGAAGATGGAGAAACGCTACTTATTAATAGTTCATGGTGAATTACCGGTTTCTGGTAAATCCATTCCCTTGAAATACCCGCTTTTGAAATACTTATTACCTAATGGCGAGAGGCGGGTGCGAGTAGCGAGTGATGGCGGTCAATTAAGCCATACCAATATCCGGGTTAAGGCGAATTATTCTGATGGTTTATGCAGTTTGGTTGAAGCTCAGCTTAAAACAGGTCGAACTCATCAAATTAGGGTGCATTTACAAGCTTATGGCCATCCTATCTTAGGGGACGACAAATATGGTGATCAAGAGTTGGATAAAGTTCTAAGACCCAAACGTCTTCTTTTGCATGCAAGGCACTTGTCATTTGTTCACCCTAAAACTGAACAAAAAATGACATTTGAGGCACCCATACCCGAAGCATTTCAGAAGTTTGAATCGAATTAAGATAGAGCATGTTCACAAGGAGTTCTTATGAGGTTGGCAGCTTTTCAGTATCAAACTAAGCGATACGTTGGTGTGGTTTCGGCGGATCTCAAAACCGTCAGCCCTTATCAACTTCCAGAGGGTCAAGCTGATCTAGGTGCTTTAGCGATTATTGAAATGATGGCTGATGGCAAGGATCTGCCGCTGCTTGGCCAAGAGCTTCAGTTGAGCGAAGTTTGCCTGTTGGCACCGATTCCAAAGCCACGCAGAAATATTTTTTGTGTCGGCAAGAATTATCTTGATCATGTCAAAGAAATTAAAGACAGTAAGTTGGGTGATGCTCAGGGCGCCATGGCTAATCTGCCGAAACACCCAGTCATTTTTAGCAAAGTTCCGGAATCTGTTATTGGTGCCAAGGCAGGCATTGATAGTCACCCACAAGTGACCCAAGAGTTGGATTATGAGGCTGAGTTGGCGGTTGTGATCGCTAAAAAAGGTAAGGGCATTAAAAAACAAGATGCTTTGAAATACATCTGGGGTTACACCATTATTAATGATGTGAGTGCCCGCGACTTGCAAGCCAAGCATGTTCAATTTCACATAGGGAAGAGTTTGGATACTTTCTGCCCAATGGGTCCTTGGTTGGTTTCTGCTGATGAGTTAGATTCAAGTCATGCATCTATTCAGTGTTGGGTGAATGGTGAATTACGCCAAAGTGGCACAACAGAGGCATTAATTTTTGATATCCCAACCATTATTGAAAATTTATCTGCTGGACTGACTCTCTACCCCGGTGATGTCATTGCAACTGGTACCCCAAGTGGCGTTGGTATCGGCTTTAAGCCACCGCGATTTTTGAAAAAAGGCGACACTGTAAAAATTGAAATCGCAGGCATTGGTATTTTAGAAAACCCTGTTATTTAATGCGCTGTGATGTCTGAGGAGCTTTTTTGAAATATGAATTAATTGTTTGGGATTGGGATGGAACCCTCATAGATTCCACGCCAACGATCGTTCGTTGTATTCAAGATGCTTGTAGAGATTTGGAATTGCCTGTGCCGGATGATTCGATGGCTAGTCATGTGATCGGCTTGGGCTTACAAGAATCCCTTCGCAGGGCAGTACCGACTCTTTCAGTGCAAGATCATCCTAAATTAGTCGATCGTTTTCGTTTTCACTACCTCACTAAAGATCATGAATTGAGTTTATTTACTGGTGCAAAAGAATTGCTTTACACACTTAAAGACAAGGGGCACTTATTGGCAGTTGCAACAGGTAAAAGTCGCAAAGGTTTAGATCGTTCTCTGGGTTTTCATGATTTGCACGATGTCTTTGCTGACACCAGAACACCGGATGAAACCTTTGCTAAGCCTCATCCTGGAATGTTGATGGAACTATCCGAGGCCTTGATGGTTCCCATGGAGAAAGTATTAATGATTGGCGATACCACCCACGATTTATTGATGGCGAACAATGCTGGCGCTGATGCTGTTGCCGTGACCTATGGTGCACACCCTCTCAATGTCCTAAAAACAGAAAACCCCAAAGCTTGTGTTGCAAATGTCCAAGAGTTATCCGATTGGTTGGCAGTGCATGCGTAGATGTAAAAAATAACAGACAATCCAGAAATAATATAAAAATTCTTAAGAAAGAAATTGCATGTCAGATGAAAAAGTTTGGGAACGTCAGGCTCTAGAGCACCTGCTGTTGGAAAACATGAAGGAGCAGCGACGAGGTCGTCGCTGGAGAACGGCACTTCGTTTGATGACCCTAGTTGTTTTTGTGGGTCTTGCTATTAATTTATTTGATTTGGATTTCGGTGGTAAGGCATCTCTTGGTAAGCACACGGCCTTAGTTGATCTGCATGGGGAAATTGCTCCTAATACTCCAGCAAGTGCCGAAGCTATCAATGCCGCATTAAATGCCGCATTTGAAAATAGTGAAAGTGTTGGTGTGATTTTGCGTATCAACAGTCCGGGCGGATCTCCTGTTCAATCTGGAATTATTCACGATGAGATCTTGCGTTTACGCGCTAAGTATCCAGAAAAACCTTTGCATGTCGTCGTAGAAGAAATCTGTGCTTCAGGTGGTTACTACGTTGCGGTTGCTGCTGAGAAAATTTATGTTGATAAAGCGAGTTTGGTGGGCTCTGTTGGCGTCATCATGAGTGGTTTTGGTGTGACTGGCCTGATGGATAAATTAGGCGTTGAACGTCGCGTCATTGCGGCCGGAAAAAATAAAGCTCTACTAGACCCTTTTTCTAAGGAAGATCCTAAGCAAAAAGCTTTTGTTCAAGAGATGATTTTGGAGGTTCACGATCAATTCATTAAGGTGGTTCGTGATGGCAGGGGAAAGCGCCTGAAAGAAACGCCTGAGATGTTCAGTGGATTGGTTTGGAATGGTGCAAGAAGTATTGATCTTGGTCTCACTGATGCTTTAGGAAATACCGATATGGTTGCGAGAGATGTGTTCAAGGCCCCAGAGATTGTTGATTACACAACCAAAGAGAATTTAGCGGAGCGTGTAGCGAAGCGCTTCGGTGCGGCGATGGGTGAGGGCGCCACTAAGGTGCTATTGCGCAATGAGCATTTGCGCTATGGCCATTAAGAATTTTTAAGCCAACAATAAAAATACAGCTGGTCGTTGATGAAGAGCCTGGAGTAATCCGGGCTCTTTTTTAATGGCCGCCTGCCATGAGGCAACCGTTTGAGATTTAACCCATTCATTTGGTAAGCTCAAGTCTGCCGCCACACATATTTGAGTATTAGAGTGAAGAGCTTGGAGCATTGTTTCAATCATGGCCGCATTACGGTAGGGTGTTTCAATCCATAACTGAGTTTGATGTTTCTTTTTGGATTCTTGTTCTAGTTGCTTGAGTGCATTGACTTTGTCAGCTTGATTAACTGGCAAGTAACCATGAAATGCGAAGCTTTGACCGTTCATGCCGCTAGACATTAAAGCTAGCAATAGTGAGCTAGGACCCACGAGTGCTCGAACAGTGATCCCCAAACGGTGAGCCGTATTCACAATATCAGAGCCTGGATCTGCAATTGCTGGCAAACCAGCTTCAGACATCAAGCCCATGTCATGACCATCCAGAAGTGGCTGTAATAGCTTTTTTAAATCAGTCGCTTCTTTACCTTGTTGCTCTTTCCCGGGACCGCGCCACTCAGTCATCATCATTTCTTGCATGGTGCAAATGAGAGGGGTTTGGCTGGATACTGCTTTTAGAAGGGATCTTGCAGTTTTCGCATTCTCAACAACCCAATAGCGTAATTGTGAAGCGCGTTGAATTGTGTCGATTGGAAGAACTTTTGATAATTGATCTTCTCTGGCGTGATCGCCTAGAGTATTAGGAATAAGGTAAAGAGTGCCGGCCATCGTTATCCTGGAATTGAAAAGCCTGCTTCGCGTAAAAGTGAGCAAACAGTAATAAGGGGTAAGCCAATCAGTGCGCTCGGATCATCACTATGAACGCGCTCTAAAAGGCAGATTCCTAAGCCTTCTGACTTTGCGCTACCGGCGCAATCATAAGGTGTCTCTGATAATAAATAAGCTTCTAGAACAGAATCTTTCAGATTTCTAAATGTTACTTCTGTTACAACATTCACTACTTTTGTTTCTTGACCTTTGGCTAAGCATACGGCTGTATGGAACTGCACCGTTTCTCCGCGCAAGAGTTGTAGCTGAGCCATTGCTCGCTCATGATCACCCGGTTTACCCATGGCAGCACCATGTAAATCAACTACTTGATCTGACCCAATTACCCAGACATCCGGATGCATGTGTGAAATGGCCAAGGCTTTTGCTTTAGCTAAGCGGATGGCAATTTGCTCGGGAGTTTCATTGGGAAGGGGTTTTTCATCCACTTCTGGGGATACGCAGGTAAAAGCTAGCCCCAAACGAGATAGCAGTTCTTTTCTGTATTTAGATGTAGAGGCCAAAATGAGATTTTTCGGCTCTTCTTTTAATTTTGTAGATAAATTGCTTGGGCTAGGGACTGCGCTCATTTATGCTTTCGGTATGAATTCAAATAAAACAACACCCTATATTTTGCCGAATAATCCTAAAGATCTTCAATCTATTGATTTGAAGTCAGGAACAACTTACCTCGGGCAAGGGGCTTTGGACTTATCTTCTTTTCCTAGATTGTCACAGGAAATGGCTTCAGATAGTAATTTAAAGCCATCTCAAGTGCACTGGGAGATCAGCACTTGGTTTGAAGAGCGCTTAGGTGGAATTCCTTTGCAATATATGCACTTACGTTTAGCGGTAGACCTGCCTTTAAGTTGTCAGGCTTGTTTTCAGGCCTATGTGGAGTCGATAGACTCAGATCGTGATTACATTCTCTTTGACACAGAAGAAGAGGCTGAAAACTGGGATTTGGATGAGGAAAATCAAGATGCTGAAGATGCTTTGGTTGCCTCGGAAACCTTTAATTTGCTAGACACTATCGAGGATGAGCTATTACTTAGCTTACCTTTATCAGCTAGGCATGCCCTAGGTGAGTGCAAAGCTGAAGACCTGGAAAAAGTCTCTAAAAAGCTAAAAACAGGGTCGGAAGAGATCATTATTCAGAAGCCCAATCCATTCGCCATATTACAAAAGCTCAAAAAACAATGATTTTGTGCTAGAATCTTTGCTTCGTTTAGGAGTAAAAACATGGCTGTTCAACAGAATAAGAAATCACCGTCTAAGCGTGGCATGCACCGCGCACACGACTTTTTGTCTGCACCTTCATTGGCAGTTGAGCCAACGACTGGTGAAGCTCACTTACGTCACCACATTAGCCCAAACGGCTACTATCGTGGTCGTAAAGTAATTAAGACTAAGAACGACTAATCTCCTACGGGAAAAGATTAAGCGGCACCTTGTGTAGCCGCTTTTTTCTTAATCAAGAATCTTAATGAGCGTCACGCTAGCTGTTGATGCAATGGGTGGAGACCACGGTCTAGTGGTCACAATACCTGCCAGCACAGACCTTCTGGCCGAGTTGCCAGACTTAAAAATAAGACTTGTTGGTAACGCTGAGTTAATAAACAAAGCGTTGGCTAAGGTGTCTCCAAATATTTTGGAGAGGATTACTGTCGTCCATGCTTCCGAAGTGGTGACGATGGATGATTCAGTTGAAGTTGCTCTTCGAAAGAAAAAAGACTCGTCCATGCGTATAACTGCTCAGCAGGTTAAAGATGGCTTGGCTGATGGCGCAGTTTCTGCTGGTAATACAGGCGCCTTAATGGCGATTTCTCGTTACATCCTTAAAACTCTCGATGGTATCGATCGTCCAGCAATTGCTGCGCCGATGCCTAATCAATTTGGCCGCGGCACAACAGTTTTAGATTTAGGCGCCAATGCTGATTGCGAAGCAATTCACTTATTGCAGTTTGCTCAAATGGCAGATGTAATGGCTAGAGCAGTTGATGGTATTTCTAACCCAAGTATTGGTTTACTTAACATCGGTGAAGAAGTAATTAAAGGCAATCAGGTTGTTAAAGAGGCTGGTGAATTACTTCGTCAAAGCACCCTAAATTTCTATGGCAACGTAGAGGGTAATGATATTTTCAAAGGAACAACAGACATTGTTGTTTGTGATGGCTTTGTCGGTAACGTAGCTTTAAAAACTACTGAAGGCTTAGCTCATATGATTTCTGGTTTGATTAAAGAAGAATTTAGTCGTAACTGGTTGACCAAATTAATGGCCTTAGCAGCTTTACCTGTTTTGATGCGCTTTAAAAATCGTGTAGATCATCGCAATTACAACGGTGCTGTACTCTTGGGTTTGCGAGGTTTAGTATTAAAGAGCCATGGCTCTGCAGATAAAAAAGCCTTTATAACTGCGCTTCGCCGAGCTTATGAAGGCGCAAAAAATAATATGGTGGGTAAAGTGGCTGAGGCTTTTAAAGTAACTCAAGCTGTTGCTCAACAAGATCAAGGGGCAGTATGACTCAAGCTTTGAGCCAAAGAAAATACGCCAAAATTTTAGGCACTGGTAGCTATTTGCCTGCCAATAAAGTGACGAATGCTGACATGACAGAGATGTTGGCAAAAGATGGTATTGAAACAAGTGATGAGTGGATTTTTTCTCGCAGTGGCATTAGTGCTCGTCACTTCGCTGCTGATGGTGAACTCACTAGTGACTTGGCTTTAAATGCCTCTCAAAAAGCCATCGAAGCTGCTGGTATTGATGCCAACGATATTGATTTAATTATTTTGGCAACATCAACGCCGGATAACTTGGGTGGTTTCCCGAGCACTGCTTGTGTATTGCAAGATAAATTAGGTATTAAAAATGGCTGCGCTGCGTTTGACGTGCAGGCTGTTTGTTCTGGCTTTGCTTATTCATTAGCTGTTGCGGATAACTTTATTCGAAGTGGCATGTATCAAAAGATTTTGATTGTTGGCGCAGAAACTTTTTCTCGTATTCTGAATTTTAAGGATCGTGGCACTTGTGTATTGTTTGGCGATGGTGCTGGTGCTGTTGTGATTGGTGCGAGTGATGAGCCAGGTATTTTGGCAACTGCCATGCATGCTGATGGTAGTCATCGTGACATCCTGTGCGTGCCAGGTCGAGCAGATAATGGCGCTTTAGAGGGCTCAGCTTTCTTGGTGATGGATGGCCAAGCTGTATTTAAGTTGGCCGTCAAAGTGCTTGAGCAGGTTGCGCAAGAAGTTTTAGAAAAAGCCAATTTAACACCGGCTGATATTGATTGGTTGATTCCTCACCAAGCCAATATCCGCATCATGGAAGGCACTGCTAAAAAATTAGGCATTGATCGCGATCATGTTGTTGTTACTGTTCATGATCATGGCAACACATCTGCAGCTTCCATTCCTTTGGCTTTAGATACAGCTATTCGTGCAGGACAAGTTAAACGTGGTCAACACCTTCTCATGGAAGGTGTGGGCGGTGGTTTTACATGGGCAGCAGCCCTTGTTAAATACTAAGATTCAATAAATATTTGAGATAACAGGAACGTTCATGAAATTTGCTTTTGTATTCCCAGGTCAAGGCTCACAAGCTGTTGGAATGTTGAATGCTTGGGGTGATAACCTTGAAGTGAAGAGAACATTGGATGAGGCTTCAGAAGCCTTAGGTGAAGATGTTGCAAAGTTAATTGCTGAAGGTCCTGCTGAAGCTCTTTCATTAACAACAAATACACAGCCAGTGATGTTGACGGCAGGTGTAGCTTGTTACCGTGCTTGGTTAGCTGCGGGTGGCCCTGAAGCTTCAGTGATGGCTGGCCATAGTTTGGGTGAGTATGGTGCTTTGGTGGCTTCTGGCGTGATTGCATTTAAAGATGCTGTACCAATGGTGCGTTTCCGTGCTCAAGCTATGCAAGACGCTGTTCCTGTAGGTACGGGTGGTATGGCTGCTATTCTTGGTCTAGATGATGATGCTGTTCGCAAAGCTTGCGCTGATGCGCAAGCCGCAACAAACGAAGTGGTTGAGGCCGTTAACTACAACGCACCAGCGCAAGTGGTGATTGCTGGTTCAAAAGCAGGTGTTGAAAAAGCTTGCGAATTAGCAAAAGCAGCAGGTGCTAAGCGCGCCTTACCTTTGCCTGTTTCTGCTCCATTCCATTCTTCATTGTTAAAGCCAGCCTCTGAAAAGTTAGAGACTTACTTAGCAGACAAAACATTTCAAGCTCCGCGTATTGACGTGATCAATAACGTGGACGTGAGCATCTTGAAGGATCCAACTGCTATTAAAAATGCTTTGGTTAGACAGGCAGCTTCACCAGTTCGCTGGGTTGAAACAGTTCAAGCCATGGCTAGTCAAGGTGTGACGCATATTGTTGAGTGTGGTCCAGGTAAGGTTTTAGCTGGTATGACAAAACGTATTAATGGTGATTTGAATGGTTTAGCCGTTTATGATCCTGCTACGATGGCTGAAGTGATGGCTGTCATTAAAGCGTAAATATTGACAATTAAAACTCTAATTAATTACAGATAATAGGTTGGGAGAGCTTGTGAGCACATTAACAGGACAAATTGCTTTAGTAACTGGCGCGTCCCGCGGTATTGGTCGTGCGATTGCTATGGAGTTATCTAAACAAGGTGCGATCGTAATCGGTACAGCAACTAGTGAATCTGGTGCAAAAGATATTGATGTGGCTTTGAAACCAACTGGCGGGGCCGGTGCTGTCTTGAATGTCAATGATGCTGCTGCTTGTGATGCCTTGATTGACTCAATTGTTAAAGAGCGTGGTGCTTTGAATATTTTGGTAAATAACGCTGGTATTACTCAAGATAACTTGGCAATGCGAATGAAGGACGAAGAGTGGACTTCAGTGATTGATACCAATTTAAGCGCTGTTTTCCGCTTGGCACGTGGCGTTTTACGCCCAATGATGAAGGCCAAAGGCGGTCGAATTATTAATATTACTTCTGTGGTGGGTAGTAGTGGCAACCCTGGACAGGCCAACTATGCTGCGGCAAAAGCCGGTGTGGCAGGTATGAGTCGTGCCTTGGCTCGTGAGATCGGTAGCCGCAATATTACCGTGAACTGCGTGGCTCCTGGCTTTATTGACACGGATATGACCAAAGCCCTCTCAGAAGATCAACAAAATTCATTAAAAGTTAACATTCCACTGCAACGCCTTGGAACTCCTGAAGATATTGCCCATGCGGTAGCATTTTTAGCGTCTCCAGGGGCCGGATATATCACCGGAACAACACTTCATGTGAATGGCGGACTATTTTTGAACTAAATTGGCCCAATAAGCTGATAAAATCTATTTTCAACATTTTTACAACAACCCCTGGAGGGATTACATGGATAACATCGAACAACGCGTTAAGAAAATCGTAGCTGAGCAATTAGGTAAAGACGAAGCTGAAATCAAGAATGAATCATCTTTCGTTAATGACTTGGGTGCTGATTCTCTCGACACAGTTGAATTGGTCATGGCATTAGAAGATGAGTTCGGCATCGAGATTCCTGATGAAGAAGCTGAAAAAATCACTACTGTTCAATTGGCTATCGATTTCGCCAAGTCCAAACAAGGCTAATTAGCTGTGAGCCAGTTGAAGGGACAGCGCCGGGTTGTTATTACCGGACTAGGCTTGGTTTCACCTGTGGGTAATACAGTGGGTGAGGCTTGGGAGAATTTGTTGGCGGGTCGAAGTGGTATTGCAACCCTCACAAAGTTTGATCATTCTGGTCTAGCCGTGCACTTTGGCGGCGAGGTAAAGGGTTTTAATATCGAGGATTACATCCCCGCTAAAGAAGCTCGCCATATGGATACTTTTATTCATTATGGTATTGCCGCTGGTACTCAAGCTTTCCGCGATTCTGGCTTAACAGTCACAGACGCTAATTCTGAAAGAATTGGCGTGATGGTGGGCTCAGGCATTGGTGGTTTGCCAATGATTGAAGAAACCCACACCGAATACACTAATCGTGGCGCACGTCGTATTTCACCGTTCTTTGTACCAGGATCAATCATTAATATGATTTCTGGTCATCTCAGCATTAACTTGAACCTTAAAGGTCCCAACGTTGCTGCTGTAACGGCTTGTACGACAGGTTTGCACAGTATTGGTTTGGCTGCGCGCTTAATTCAATACGGTGATGCTGACGTCATGATTGCCGGTGGTGCTGAATCAACTATATCTCCATTGGGGGTAGGTGGTTTTGCTGCTGCTCGCGCACTCTCAACTCGTAATGATGACCCTGCAACAGCTTCTCGCCCTTGGGATAAAGACCGTGATGGTTTTGTTCTTGGTGAAGGCTCTGGGGTCATGATTCTTGAAGAATATGAACATGCTAAAGCTCGTGGCGCAAAGATTTATGCTGAATTAGCTGGCTTTGGCATGAGTGGTGATGCATATCACATGACTGCACCTAATATGGATGGTCCACGCCGTTGTATGGTGAATGCACTTAAAGATGCTGGCGTTAATCCAGATCAAGTGCATTACGTTAATGCGCATGGCACATCAACACCTTTAGGTGACAAGAATGAAACTGAGGCTCTAAAAGCTGCCTTGGGTGCTGCTGCTAAAGGCGTGGTCGTGAACTCAACCAAGTCAATGACTGGTCACCTTCTAGGTGGTGCTGGCGGCTTGGAGTCAGTTTTCACAGTTTTGGCATTGCATCATCAAAAATCTCCACCAACTATCAACATCTTTAATCAAGATCCTGAGTGCGATTTGGACTACTGTGCCAATACAGCTCGTGATATGAAGATTGATGTGGCAGTTAAAAATAACTTTGGCTTTGGTGGCACAAACGGAACGATTGTTTTCCGTAAAATTTAAGCTGCTAAAACTATAGGTTGCTTATTGAAGCTTAATAAAGGTCTCTTTGGAGGCCTTTATTGTTTAAAGAACCCCCATTCTAAGAATGGCTTAAGCTCTCTTCAGCAAAGAGCTGACGAATGATCTAAAGTAATAACTATGATGAAAAAACAAATATCCTCAATTTTTTTATTAAGTGTTTTGATTGCTCTAAATGGTGCGTCAATCACTTCGGCATCGGCGCAAAATCCAAGCAACAGCACTGCTAGCCCAAGCGCGACTGTTCCACCAGCTACACCAGCACCAAGAGCTTATCCAGACTTTGCAGATTTAGTTGAAAAAGCAAATCCTGCAGTGGTTAATATCCGGACAACAGAAAAAGTAAATGTAAAACAAGTGCAGCAGGGTATGCCTGGAATTCCGGGATTAGATGATGAGCAGGCAGAATTTTTCCGCCGCTTCTTTGGCATTCCAATGCCTACACCGAAGCAGGGTCCCAATAATAAGAAGCCGCAGCAAGAAGAACAAAATCGTGGTGTTGGTTCAGGATTCATTATTGAAAGTAACGGATTTATTTTGACGAATGCACACGTCGTTGAAGGCGCTACAACCATTTATGTCACATTGCCTGACAAACGCGAATTTAAGGCTAAATTAATTGGTGCTGATAAGCGTACTGATGTGGCACTTGTAAAAATTGATGCAACTGCCTTACCGCGCTTGCAAATTGGTGATTCATCGAAAGTGCGCGTGGGTGAATGGGTTGTTGCGATTGGCTCTCCATTCGGCCTTGAGAATACCGTAACGGCCGGTATTGTTTCTGCAAAGAGTCGTGATACAGGCGACTATCTACCCTTTATTCAAACAGACGTTGCTGTGAACCCTGGTAACTCTGGTGGACCTTTGTTAAATACACGCGGTGAAGTCATTGGTATCAATTCACAAATTTTTTCTCGCTCAGGCGGCTACATGGGAATTTCGTTTGCTATCCCGATGGATGAAGCTATGCGCGTATCCAATCAGCTGAAGTCTAGCGGTAAAGTTAGTCGTGGACGTATTGGTGTGGCCATCGCAGAAGTGAGTAAAGAGGTTGCTGAAAGCTTAGGTTTATCAAAAGCACGTGGTGCGCTGATTCGTAACGTTGAGGCCGGCGCACCTGCTGATAAAGCAGGTCTTGAGGCTGGTGATGTAATTTTGAGTTTCAACGAGCGCTCAATCGATAAATCATCTGACTTACCTCGTATTGTTGGCGATACAAAACCTGGCACAAAGGCCCCTATCCAAGTTTGGCGCAAAGGTAGTCAAAAAGAATTTAGTGTGGTGGTAGCCGACCTTGAGCCTAATGAAAAAGTGGCAGCTAAGAAAGCTGAACCTGATTCAAGTGCAACGTTGAATAATAGTTTTGGTGTGGCTGTTACTGATTTAACTGATGCTAAGCGTCGTGAATTAGCCATTAAAACAGGCGTTGAGGTTCAAGCTCTTAATGATGGGCCTTTATCAAAGGCTGGTGCAAGAGTTGGTGATGTCATCGTCAGAATTGGTGACGTTGATATCGTTACTGCAAAACAGTTTGAGATTGCTTTGAAGGCTTTGACTAAAAATAAACCGGTGGCTGTATTTATCCGAAGAGCTGAGAGCACGATTGTCATACCTGTAAGACCGGGTTCATAAGCTTTCAGCTAAATAACCCTAGATTTCGCTCACCTTAGTCGGAAATTCGGGCTAATTGCCCGTTCCGACTACAATAGAAGAAAGAGGCGTCTTATTGCAGTGCAATATGGTGTTGCATTGCGGCAAGCCGTTTTAAGGAATCCATGGATCACATACGTAATTTTTCTATTATTGCCCATATCGACCACGGTAAGTCGACCCTAGCGGACCGAATTATTCAGCTTTGTGGCGGTCTTTCTGACCGTGAAATGGAAGCGCAAGTCCTTGATTCTATGGACATTGAGAAAGAGCGGGGCATTACGATTAAGGCCCAAACCGCTGCGCTGAACTACAAAGCCCTCGATGGCAAGATTTATAACCTTAACTTAATTGATACCCCAGGCCACGTCGACTTTTCTTATGAGGTCAGCCGTTCATTGTCTGCCTGCGAGGGAGCTCTATTGGTGGTTGATGCAAGTCAGGGCGTTGAGGCCCAAACTGTTGCCAACTGCTATACCGCTATTGAGTTAGGTGTTGAAGTTGTACCGGTTTTAAATAAGATTGATTTGCCTCAGGCTGATCCTGATCGTGCCAAACAAGAAATTGAAGATGTGATTGGTATTGATGCTACCGATGCGGTCTCATGCTCTGCTAAAACTGGTTTAGGTGTTCAAGATGTCTTAGAAGACCTTATTAAAAAAGTGCCGCCACCTAAAGGTGATGCTTCTGCTCCATTACAAGCCTTAATCGTCGACTCATGGTTTGATAATTATGTGGGCGTTGTAATGTTGGTGCGTGTCATCAATGGCACATTAAAGCCTAAAGACAAAGTTTTATTGATGGCATCTGGTACACAGCATTTAGTGGAGCATGTTGGCGTCTTCACTCCAAAATCTGTCGATCGCTCAGAGTTATCTGCTGGTCAAGTGGGCTTCATTATTGCAGGTATCAAAGAATTAAAGGCTGCCAAGGTAGGTGATACCGTCACTCATGCACCGGGTCAGCAAAACAGAATACCTTCTTCAGAACCTTTGCCTGGCTTCAAAGAAGTTCAGCCACAGGTGTTTGCAGGACTCTATCCGGTTGAGTCTAATCAATATGACGCTTTGCGTGAGTCATTGGAAAAGCTCAAACTCAATGATGCGGCTTTAATGTATGAGCCTGAAGTTTCTCAGGCTCTAGGTTTTGGTTTCCGTTGTGGATTCTTGGGTTTATTGCACATGGAGATTGTGCAAGAACGTCTGGAGCGTGAATTCAATATGGAGCTAATTACAACAGCTCCGACAGTGGTTTACGAAGTTGAATTAAAAGATGGATCAAAGCTGGTTGTTGACAATCCATCGAAGATGCCTGACCCAAGTCGGATTGAATTGATTTTGGAGCCGATTGTGGTGGTGAACTTATTCATGCCGCAGGAGTATGTTGGTTCAGTCATTACTCTTTGTACAGGTAAGCGCGGCATTCAAATGGATATGCAATACGTCGGTCGTCAAGTGAAGTTGACCTATGAAATGCCGATGGCTGAAATCGTGTTGGATTTCTTTGATCGCTTGAAGTCTATCTCTCGAGGTTACGCCTCGATGGATTACGAATTTAAAGAATATCGCGCATCAGATGTTGTCAAAGTTGATATCTTGATTAATAGTGAAAAAGTCGATGCACTTTCTATTATTGTTCACCGTAGTAATAGTCAATATCGTGGTCGTGAGGTAGTGGCTAAGATGCGTGAGATTATTCCTCGTCAAATGTTTGATGTTGCTATTCAGGCTGCCATTGGTAGTGGAATCATTGCTCGTGAAAACGTCAAAGCTTTACGTAAGAACGTATTAGCTAAGTGTTATGGTGGTGACATCACGCGTAAGAAGAAACTATTGGAAAAGCAAAAAGAAGGTAAGCGTCGCATGAAGCAAGTGGGCAGCGTTGAAATTCCACAAGAAGCTTTCTTAGCGATTCTTCAGGTAGAGGATAAGTAATGAACTTCGCTCTGATTCTATTTATTCTCGTTGTGATTACGGGTGTAGCTTGGGTGGCTGATAAGCTCATTTTTGCACCTCAAAGAAGAGCGGCTGGTATTGACCGCATGCCACTTTGGTTGGAATATACCGCAAGTTTCTTCCCTGTTATTTTTGCTGTATTTTTCTTACGCTCATTTTTATTTGAGCCCTTTAAGATCCCTTCAGGATCAATGATTCCATCATTGATGATTGGTGATTTTATTTTGGTTAACAAGTACACCTATGGTGTTCGTTTACCTGTTATCAACAAAAAAATTGTTGATGTCAATCTTCCTGAGCGTGGAGATGTGGTTGTTTTCCGTTACCCTAAAGATGAGTCAGTTGATTACATTAAGCGAGTCATTGCTTTGCCTGGTGACGTGGTGTCTTATCAAGATAAGCGGTTGAGCTTAAATGGTCAGTCACTCAGCTATGAAGCCAAACCAGATTTTTTAGATCCTGAGTCTATGGGTTATGCCAAGTTTTATCGCGAAACTTTACCTAAAGAGTTGGGTGCCTATTCATACAATATCTTGAATCACCCAGATCGCTCTGGCGGTATCTTTACTCAAGATCGATTCCCTTATTCAGAAAACTGCCAGTACAGCTCTGCTGGCGTCACTTGTACTGTGCCATCGGGCCATTACTTTGTCATGGGGGATAACCGTGATAACTCTGCCGACTCTCGTTACTGGGGTTTTGTTCCTGAAAAGAATTTAGTAGGTAAAGCCTTCTTCGTTTGGATGAACTTAGGCGACCTAAAGCGTATCGGGCGTTTTGAGTGAGTAAAGCACCAAAGGCAGATATGACAACGCGCCCACCTGTCGACATCAAACTTCTTCAGGAGCGCTTGGGTTATATTTTTCAAAAGCCAGATTTGCTCACCCAAGCTTTAACCCATCGCAGTCATAGCAAGAAAAATAATGAGCGCTTAGAGTTCTTGGGCGATTCTGTTTTGAACTGTACTGTTGCCGAAATGCTTTATGAGCGCTACACCGATCTTGATGAGGGTGATTTGTCTCGTGTCCGTGCCAATCTTGTGAAGCAGCAAGCTTTGTATGAGATTGCTCAAGCACTTCAATTATCTGATTGTTTAAGGTTGGGTGAGGGCGAATTAAAAAGTGGTGGATTTAAACGACCTTCCATTCTGGCGGATACTTTTGAGGCAATTATTGGAGCAATCTTCTTAGACTCTGGTTTTGAAGCTTCTAAGAAAGTTCTGCGTAAATGGTATTCGCAAATTTTGGAACATGTAGACCCAAGAACTTTGGGTAAAGACGATAAAACTCTATTACAAGAGTATCTTCAGGGCCATCAATTACCCTTGCCAATCTATAACGTTGTAGCAACAACAGGGGTTGCCCATAACCAGCAATTTGAAGTTGAGTGTTCGATACCTAGCTTGAAAATAATGCTGAATGGTAAAGGTCCATCTCGAAGAGCAGCTGAACAAGTTGCAGCAAAGATTTCTTTAGAGGCCGCGCAAAAAGTGGTTTCTCAAAGTGGTCGTAAGCCTAAAAAAACAAAGGCAACTAAGAAGAAGGCTTCCTTAGTTACTGTAAGTA
This sequence comes from Pseudomonadota bacterium, assembly GCA_041179505.1. Classification (GTDB taxonomy): domain Bacteria; phylum Pseudomonadota; class Gammaproteobacteria; order Burkholderiales; family Burkholderiaceae; genus Polynucleobacter. Next base: position 50,644 of record JBEGTH010000008.1, read on the forward strand.
ATCCATCTGATGATCAACTCAATTTGAAGTTGAAAGCAGAGTAATTCACATTAAGAATACATAAGGACTTAAGCTACATGACATTTAGATGCGGAACAGTTGCCTTGGTGGGTCGTCCTAACGTTGGCAAGTCAACGCTACTGAATGCGCTTGTTGGTCAGAAGGTCAGTATTACTTCGCGCAAAGCTCAAACAACTCGCCATCGTATTTTGGGTTTGCAAACAACAGATACAGCTCAATTTATTTTGGTGGACACGCCAGGGTTTCAAACGAAATACAACAATGCGATGAATAAGGTGATGAATCGCACAGTGAAGACAACCATGGCAGATGTTGACGTGATTTGCTTTGTGGTTGAGTCGGGCTATTGGAGTAAAGCAGATGAGCAAGTTTTAGAACTTTTGCCAAAAAACATCCCAGTTGTTTTGCTTGCTAATAAGTTAGATGTTTTTGCATCTAGAGCAGATGCACCTGAAGATCGTGATCAAAAGTTATTTACTTTCATGAGAGAGATGAGTGAGAAATTTGAATTCTCAGAAATCATCCCAATGACTGCTAAAAATACCGATGATGTGAAGCGTTTATTGAGTTTCTTGGAGCCTTACTTACCAGAACAAGAAGCTATCTACGATCCAGAGATGCTGACAGATCGTAGTGAAAAGTTCTTAGCTGCAGAAATATTACGTGAAAAAGTATTCCGCTACACAGGTGATGAGTTGCCATATGCCAGCGCTGTGATTATTGATCAATTCAAAATGGATGGCACGATGCGCCGCATCGCTGCAACTATTTTGGTGGATCGTGATAGCCATAAGGCGATGGTAATTGGAGAGAAAGGCGCTAAGCTAAAGCGCATCTCGACTGAAGCTCGCTTGGATATGGAAAAACTCTTTGACGGTAAAGTGTTCCTAGAAACTTGGGTCAAGGTCAAGGGTGGTTGGGCTGACGATCGTGTAATTCTGCGTGAGCAGGGCATCGAGTAAAAGGTATAACGATGGCGACCCGTGTTTTAGACGAGCCAGCCTTTGTGCTTCATAGCATTCCCTACAAAGAGACCAGTCTTATATTAGACGTCTTTACGCGCTCATACGGACGCATGGCACTGATTGCCAAAGGGGCTAAACGTCCCCATTCTGTTTTAAGACCTGTATTGCAACGATTTCAACCCTTGGCAGTTTCTTGGAGCGGTAAGAGTGAGCTTAGAACAATGACCAAGGCTGAATGGTTGGGTGGTGTCCCACCGTTGGTGGGTGATGCGCTCTTATGTGGTTTTTACCTCAATGAGTTGCTAGTTAAGTTCACGGCTCGTGAGGATGCTCATGAAGATCTCTACGATGAATACGCTGCAACTGTCCATCAGTTGGGTCAAGATCCACAAGATCTGGAGCCTATCCTGAGACCATTTGAGATTGCCCTTTTAAAAGAGACGGGTTTTGCTGCCGCTCTTGATCGTTGTGTTGATAGTCACGACCCCTTTGAGGATGATGAGCATTATGTTTATCAGCCGGAGCGTGGTATTCGTAAATTGCAAGCAGAAGATCCTGGCCACTGGCCTGTGATGACTGGCAAGCATTTACGTTGCATGAATGCTAAAGACTACAGTGATACAGAAACATTAAGCCAGAGTAAGTCTTTGACGCGTTTTATTCTGGGTCTGCATTTGCAAGATCAAGCCATGATGACTCGTCAGATTCTGATTGATTTGAAGAAAATTTAATACGATATTTACTAGTTATACGAAATATATAAATAGGCATAATAAAGGCATGTCATTAACCCCCAAAAACATCATAGATCTTGGCATCAATATCGACCATGTAGCCACCTTAAGGAATGCTCGTGGTACGGTTTATCCGGATCCTATAAAGGCGGCTCAGTTGGCTGAGGAGTTTGGTGCTGACTTGATTACTTTGCATTTGAGAGAAGATCGCCGTCACATCAAAGATGCAGATTTAATCAATATGCGACCTTTGATTAAGACGCGTATGAATTTGGAGTGCGCTGTTACTGCAGAGATGATTGATATTGCTTGCCAGGTAAAGCCTCACGATGTTTGCTTGGTTCCCGAAAAGCGCCAAGAGGTAACAACTGAAGGTGGTTTAGATGTTATTGGCCATTTTGATCAAATTAAAAAAGCAACTCAACAATTGATTCAGTCAGGAATTACCGTTTCAATCTTTATTGACCCTGAAGAGGCTCAAATTGCTAAAGCCAAAGAAACTGGCGCCACCGTTATAGAGCTTCATACTGGCAAATATGCAGATACACAAGGTGCTGAGCAGTTGATCGAGTTGGAGCGTATCAAGCGAGCTGCTAAATATGGCCAATCTATTGGTCTCAAAGTAAATGCGGGGCACGGCTTGCATGAGGGTAATGTCCAGGCTGTTGCTGAAATTTTAGAAATAGCAGAGTTAAATATTGGCCATGCAATTGTTGCTGAGGCAGTTTTTAAGGGTTGGAAGGCGGCTATCCAAGATATGCGAGCATTAATGCTCACTGCCCGCGAAAAAGCTATTCAGGTGAGTAAATGATTGCTGGTGTCGGCACCGATATTCTGAAAATAGATCGTTTGGTTGCGAGCTATCAACGTACTCAGGGCAGGTTGGCTGAGCGCATCTTGGGTCCTGATGAGATATTAGTTTTTAAGGCTCGTCTAGCGCGCAATGAATCTCGCGGTATGGCTTACTTAGCCACTCGATTTGCTGCTAAAGAAGCATTTTCAAAAGCTATTGGTTTAGGAATGCGTTCACCGATGTCATGGCGTGCCATGCAAACTCTCAATGATCCTTCAGGTAAGCCCATCGTCAAATGCTCTGGCAAATTAGAGGCATTCATGGAAGAAAAATCCTTCTCTGCACAAGTGAGCATTAGTGACGAGGTGGATATGGCCATAGCTTTTGTGGTGGTTACTTATACAACGCCAGGTGTAACTGGTGTCACTGAGCATAACAATATGATGTCAAGTAACTAACTAATTAACATATATCTAACTAATCACATACTTAAAAACAACCATGTCTAAAAAAGATTACTTCAATGCAGGCCCCATCGTTCTCGACGTTGTAGGAAAAACGCTTAGTAAAGAAGATATTCGCCGCATTGCTCATCCTAAAACTGGTGGCGTGATTTTGTTTGGACGTAATTATCAAGATCGCAAACAATTAACTGCATTAACAAAAGCGATTAAATCTATAAGAGCTGATGTCATGATTAGTATTGATCATGAAGGTGGGCGCGTTCAGCGTTGTCGAACAGATGGCTTTACACACTTGCCAGCAATGAAAAAATTAGGGGACATTTGGTCTAATCAAGGTAAAAAGGCAACAGCAGAACATGCGCTTCTAGCCATGAACGCAGCCACTTCAGTTGGATTTATTTTGGCTAGCGAATTAAGAGCCTGTGGTGTTGATTTTAGTTTTACGCCTGTTCTTGATTTGGATTTTGGTCGTAGTGGGGTGATTGGTGATCGCTCGTTTCATCGCGACCCACAAATTGCCGCAAGCTTAGCTAAAAGTCTTAATCATGGTTTACAGTTAGCCGGCATGGCTAACTGCGGTAAGCATTTCCCTGGACATGGCTGGGCTGAAGCAGATTCACATATCGCCATTCCAGTGGATGAAAGATCCTTGAAAAACATCATGAACGATGATGCTAAGCCTTATGAGTATCTTGGTTTGGGTTTGGCATCTGTGATGCCAGCTCACGTCATCTATCCCAAAGTAGATAAACATCCAGCAGGTTTTTCTAAAGTTTGGCTACAAGATATTTTAAGAAAGCAGCTTCAGTTCACTGGCGTGATTTTCAGTGATGATCTATCAATGGAAGGTGCTTCAGTTGCTGGTAGTGTTGTAAAAGGTGCTGAGATGGCCCTAAAGGCTGGTTGCGACCAAGTGTTAATTTGTAATCGCCCTGATTTAGCTGATCAGTTATTAAAAGATCTTGATTATGATGAAAAAGCCTTTGCAAGATCTAGAGCGCGCATTAAGAAGTTAATGCCAACATCAGAAGCTTTTTCTTGGGATGATTTGCAGGCTAGCCCAGATTATCAAAAAGCCAAACATCAGCTTCAGAGCTTGAACTTAATTAATCAATAAATGACCTAGGTGTGCTAATGAAGTTTTCTCTTAAACAATTATTATTTATTGCAGTTATCCAAATATCTGTAGCGCCAGCTTATGCTGCGCATCCTTTAGTTACTGAAGACACCGGTACACAAGGCATAGGTGGCAATCAGGTAGAAGTTAATTCAGATTGGCTTAAAGATGAGGGAGTTAAGTCTCGCGCAGCTACAGTGACGCTAACGCGTGGTATTGAAGAGAATCTAGATGTCTTTTTGAACACACCCTATGCCTTATCAGAACCTAATGGTTTTAATGATGTGAGTTTAGGATTTAAGTGGCGCTTTTTAGAGGCTGATGGATTATCTTTAGGCTTAAAGCCTGAATACAGAATAGCTTCTGGGGATCAGGAAAAAGGTTTAGGTGATGGCCGCTCTGGTGAGGCTTTAACCTTTATGGTTCAGTATGAATGGGGCCCGATGACTTGGCTTTTTAATATTGGATCTGAAAGACATCGTTTTTCTGACCCAACTAAGCAAGAAGAGAATCGTCGTTATATCAACAAGTCCTCTGTGGCTATGCTTTATGAACTCAACGAGCAGTGGCATGTCTTGCTAGACTCTGGTGTTCGATCGCATCAAGCTAAGGCTGAAAAAACAGATCCTCAGTTTGCGGTTTTGGGATTAATTCATCATGTTAATGATGATCTAGATTTAGATGTGGGTTACAAAAAATCACTTAACCACACTGAAACTGATAGACAGATAGGTATGGGTATTACCTACAGATTTAAGTAAGCTAAGCTTTTAAGCTAATCTGACCTTAGCTGTTAGGTACTCTTTGTCCCCGTGTTGATCTTCAGCAAGGCGCAGGGCTTCTCTTTCAAATTCAACTATTCCTGAGTTGAGCCTTTGGCGATCTAGTGAGATCACATAGGTCCACACCAGAGAGTGGTCTTTTCTTTTAAATACGTCGACTATTTTTCTCATATTCCATTCTTTCTTGAACACTGACAAGTTAACACTAAACACTATATTTAGTTATAAGTATTTCCCATTAGCCTAGCGGTTGTATTTCTTGCGGCTTTACAAACATTTAATTCTTAAATAATATATAATTAAATATATTATTAAGTGATCAATTAATAAGTGTCTGTTAATCAAGGAGAAAAGAGTATGAATTCAAATATCGAAACACTAGCTCCGAAGGAGCTCAGTAAAGGGTGGAGCCCTTATTTAGCGGGTGCCTTAGTGGGGATTTTGGCAATTGTCTCAGTGTATTTAACAACGACTTTGATGGGTAAATCGAATTACTTGGGCGCATCAACCACTTTTGTTAGAGCCGCTGGATTTATTTTTCAAAGTGTTGACCCTACACACGTTGCTGAAAACGCTTATTACTTGAAAGAAAAAGTAAAAGTAGATTGGCAATTCATGATCATCATTGGTATTTTTTTTGGGGCATTGGTTTCTTCTTTGATGGATAAAAGCTTTAAGTTCGAAGCAGTTCCTGCTATTTGGGAAAAACGATTTGGCCCATCTATTACAAAACGCGCGATCTTTGCCTTCTTGGGCGGTATTGTTGCAATGATTGGAGCTAGATTGGCTGATGGTTGCCCGAGTGGTCACGGCTTGAGCGGGATGATGCAGTTGTCAATGAGTGCTTTTGTTGCCTTGGCTATGTTCTTCGGAATTGGTGCTTTGGTTTCTCATCTTATTTATAGAAAGGCGTAATCATGTCAACAGAACAAATTTTAGGTTTGGTAACAGGTTTGGCTTTTGGATTCCTATTACAAAAAGGTCGCGTTTTACGCTATGACAAACAAGTGGCAGCGATGCTATTCCAGGACATGACCATCCTGAAGTTCATGCTATCAGCAATTATTGTTGGCATGTTTGGCATTCTTGCTTTAAGTGATTTGGAAGTCATCAAACTAAGTCATAAAGCAATGAACGTTGGCGCTATCGTGATTGGGGGCGCATTGTTCGGTATTGGTTGGGCTGTGATGGGGTTTTGCCCAGGAACATCAGTGGGTGCTCTCGGGGAAGGTCGTTGGCATGCGATTTTTGGTGTTGCGGGTATGATTGCTGGCGCTGCCATCTATGCAGAGTTATTCCCATTCTTTAAATCAACTGTTTTATCTTGGTCTGACTTTGGCAAGATTGGCTTAGCAGATGCTTTGGGAATTAACCACTGGATCATTGCGATCATCTTTACAGTCATAACGCTAGTGATGTTTAGATGGTTTGAGAAAAAAGGTCTATAAAGTAGGCTCGGCTATATCAATTAAAAAAGCCATCTTTAGTAATAAAGATGGCTTTTTACTTTATAGCTTTAATAGCTAGTTAGTCTTTTTCATTTTGATGCTTACGCCATCAAACTCAAAAGTAGCTTTATCACCGTCAATTGTTTTATAAATGGCTTCCCAGTGTTTGCCATCAGAACTTAATTCTTTGACAAGGGTGTAGGCTGGTGTTGTAGGTAGCAACGGTTGGTGGGTGTAATGGAATAAGAATCCATACATGTACTCAACGTAAAGATGTTTGGGTGCACCATGATGGCTCATTTTGTTTGCTCCCGACTTTAGGTTATCCACAGAAAATGTTTATAACTTATTCAGTATTAATCATAATCCTTCTTAATTCAAGCCACTAGGTTGTTTGCTTAAAAAAGTGGCAGTTCATAAAGACTATGCCACATTTAATTCCATTTTGAAAAAATGGAAATTGTTATATTTTTTAGAAAATAAAAAACCACCCGAAGGTGGTTCTTTATCAACTAAAAGAAGATCTAATCAAAAATTCAATTAGTTAGCACGGCTGCGGTATTCGCCTGTACGTGTATCAATTTCAATCTTGTCGCCTTCACTACAGAATAATGGCACTTGTAGTTCGTAGCCTGTTGCAATCTTCGCATTCTTTAATACGCGACCTGAGCTTGTATCGCCCTTAACTGCTGGTTCTGTATAAGTGATTTCACGAATCACGATAGTTGGCAATTCAACTGAAAGTGCTTTACCTTCGTAGAAAACAACTTCTACTGGCATGGCATCTTCTAAGTAGTGAAGTGCATCACCCATATTGTCTTTTTCAACTTCATACTGGTTGAATTCTGTATCCATAAATGCATACATAGGATCAGCAAAGTAAGAATAAGTACATTCTTTGCGTTCCAAAATAACCACTTCAAATTTATCGTCAGCTTTGAAAATGCCTTCGTTAGGTGCTTCAGTGATGAGGTTCTTAAACTTCATCTTCACAACTGCAGCATTACGACCTGAACGGCTGTATTCTGATTTTTGAATAACCAATGGTTGGCCATTCAACATGACAACGTTACCTACGCGGAGTTCTTGAGCAATTTTCATCGCGATATTTCCTGAGATTTCACAAAGTCTAAGATTTTAACCTCTAATTGACCTAAATCTCTCAACTTCTGGGCCCAAGTCGCAGAATGTTGCGTCCAAACTTCTAAATTAGGCCACCAATTGCTGGGGCAAGCCCATTTCATCGCCATTTTTCCTTGAGTATTCAAAGAATTAGGGCTTCCTTCAAAATACCTATCCAAGAAAGCGTTGAGTTTTACTTCATGAACTTGGGCAGATTGCGGGTAAATATCCCAAATGAATGGCTTGCTTGCCCACTGAGCTCGTACAAATGAATCTTCACCCCGAACCAAGTTGAAATCACAATGAGATAAAAGCCAGTCATAGTCTTCTTGCGGCATAAATGGAAGTTGAATGAAATTCAACTGAGGGATCTTTGAGGCCTCTAAAAATTCAGCAGAAATATTTTGATCTGCACAAATATAAATATCAAAACATTCACCATGGCTTAGGGCGATCGTTTGTAAACCTTTTAGCCATGGTTCTAGTGGTGCATAGCGGTAATTAAAAATAGAAATACGTTTTGCTTTTGAATCGGCTTCCCAGTAATCTTGAAGTGAGGCCGGCGCTTGATGGACTTTTGTTATCAAGTCCCAATCACCTAATGTAACGCCGCCAGTTTTTTCTGTAAATCCAGGAAAGTAAAAGTGTTTGCTCAAGCCGTTATTTTGCGGCGATGGCATCAAGTGCATCCCATCAGCCCAGGACTCTGCCGTGAGATATTCAAGATTGATCCAGCAGGGCTTCTTGGAGGCTTGAGCCATCAATTCAACATAAGTAGCAGGCAGCTCGCATGCAAATGCCTCGACCACAACATCACCTACTTGCTGAAATTGTTCTTGTGAGTATGCTGCTGACCAAGGTAATACTTCTATACCTAGTGATGCGCCTCTTTTAATGGCATCACCATGGGCTATTTTGTCTAAAACTTTTAAATCATCGCAAAATAATCGAATGCGGATATCATCTCTACTAGACAAACTTCTGGCTAGACGCCAGCAAACACCAGCATCACCATAGTTATCCACGATTTGACAAAAAATATCCCAGCGCATGTCGAATAAGACCCCAGAAACCCTCATTGATGAAGTTAAAAAATTACCTGGCTTACCAGGTGTTTACCGCTTTTTTGATGAAGCAGGTCAGATCTTATACGTTGGCAAAGCAAAAGATCTAAAAAAACGTGTAAGCAGCTATTTTCAACGAAATCTATCTTCTCCGCGCATTGAGCGCATGGTTACCAGAATTGTTTCATTAGAAACAACGGTGACCCGCACAGAAACAGAGGCGCTGCTTTTAGAAAATAATCTCATTAAAGAGTTGTCTCCACCATTCAATATTTTATTTAGAGACGATAAGTCTTATCCCTATCTCATGCTCTCTGGCCATGATTACCCACGTTTGGCTTATTACCGGGGGCGAGTAGATAAAAAGCATCAATACTTTGGCCCTTTTCCAAACTCCTGGGCTGTTCGTAACAGTATTCAAATATTGCAAAAAGTATTTCAAATACGAACTTGTGAAGATACTGTTTTCAAAAATAGAAGTAGACCTTGTTTGTTGCACCAAATTCATCGCTGCAGTGCTCCTTGTGTTGGCAACATCACAGAAAAAAATTACGCTGCTGATGTTGATAAGGCTATGAAGTTTCTTGAAGGGGATCATGCCAGTGTGATGTCCGAGTTTGAGCGTGCGATGCTATCGCATAGCGAAAACATGGAATTTGAACAGGCTGCAATGATGCGTGACCGCATTGCAGATCTATCACAAGTTCTTCAGCAACAGTCAATGGATACGGTAGCTGATGGAGAGGGCGATGTTGATATTTTAGGGATTGCCATGAAGGGTGGTTTGGCTTGTATCAACTTGGCTATGGTCAGAGGTGGTAGACACTTAGGTGATCGCGCTTATTTTCCGAAGATGGGAAGATTCAAAGAAGACGCCATGCCCGATAGTGATGAGGTCATGCTAGCTTTCATCTCTCAGCACTATCTTGGTGATGATGCTGAAGCCTTGAAGCTAATCCCTAAGGTTTTAGTGATTCAAGATTTCAAAGACACACCTGAAAATCAAGAATTGCAAAACCTACTCAATGACAAAGCAACTCAGGCGATTCAGGCTAATCCAAATACTCAAAATAGAACCAGAAAAGTTCAAATTCTCAAGCAACCACAAGGCCAAAGAAAGCATTGGCTGATGATGGCTCAGAATAATGCTGAACTGGCTCTCACGAAGAGATTGGCCGAGGCGGGAGGGCAAGAAGTAAGAACACGAGCTTTGATTGAAGTTCTTAATCTAGATATTGAAAATGCAGAAGATCTGAGAGTGGAGTGTTTTGATATCAGCCACACATCAGGTGAAGCTACTCAAGCTAGTTGCGTTGTTTATCAGAAGCATGACATGCAAACCAGCGAATATCGCAGGTTCAATATCAATGACATTATTCCTGGTGATGACTACGCCGCTATGCGTCAAGTATTGCATCGCAGATATGCTAATTTTCAAGAGATACCTCCTGAAAAACAACCTCATATCGTATTGGTCGATGGTGGTAAAGGGCAGGTTCAAATGGCTAAGGAGGTATTTGATGAGTTGGGTTTAGATATCCACATGATTGTTGGTATTGCTAAAGGTGAAGGAAGAAAAGTTGGATTGGAGACTTTGCTCTTTGCTGATCAGCGTGAGCCCATGATTCTTGGTCTAGAGAGCCCAGCACTTCTTCTTACTGCACAGATCCGTGATGAAGCCCATCGCTTTGCCATTACAGGCATGCGAGCAAAACGTCAAAAAACTAGGAACGTATCTAGGCTTGAAGAGATGGAGGGGGTTGGAGCCAAGAGACGTCAAAAGCTACTGGCTCGATTTGGTGGGTTGAAAGGCGTTATTAATGCCACTGTAGAGGAATTGCAGCAAGTCGAGGGTATATCTAAGGCGCTAGCAGAGCAAATCTATAAGCAGTTACATTAAAAAATAATTTCAAACAGTCTCCCTAAGTACTTCTATTACTTAGAAATTCCTTTATCCTCTAGGCATGCCCTTTAATTTACCAATCTTTCTCACCTGGTTAAGAGTTGCAACCATTCCATTGGTGGTTGGCATTTTCTATCTTCCTGAGACATGGTTGAGTATTTATGAGAAAAATCTTTGGGCAACAGTCTTCTTTGTTGGCGCCGCTGTCACGGATTGGTTGGATGGCTATCTTGCTCGCAAATGGGGGCAGGTATCTGCCTTTGGAGCTTTCTTAGATCCTGTGGCTGATAAGCTCATGGTGGCTGCTGCTCTTCTAGTTTTATTGAACTTTGATCGAGTTGAAGCTTGGGTCGCGCTAGTCATCATCGGAAGAGAAATTACGATCTCTGCATTAAGAGAGTGGATGGCGCAGATTGGTGCATCAAAAAGTGTTGCTGTTCACTTTGTAGGTAAGTTAAAAACAGCAGCCCAGTTGGTGGCTATTCCCTTTCTGCTCTATAACGACACTATTCTTAATTTATTTCACACAAGTTATATCGGTAGACCTTTGATTTGGATTGCTGCAGTTTTAACGGTCTGGTCTATGTTTTATTACTTGCAAAAAGCTTGGCCTATGATTAAAGCCAAGACAGATTTGTAAAAAAATTATCAAAAATAAGACCTTAGGCATAAAAGGCTACTTTGTAGTAAGCTCATCAATAAGTAGTACCTCAGCAGTCGATTTACCCCGATTATTTGACATCAGCTGAAAATATGTTAAAGTATCGGTCTTGTTGTTATGCGGGATTAGCTCAGTTGGTAGAGCGATACCTTGCCAAGGTATAGGTCGAGAGTTCGAGCCTCTTATCCCGCT
>JBEGTH010000009.1:0-42172 GCA_041179505.1 Pseudomonadota bacterium
GAATCAAAACGGCTGTTTAACCATCGGTGAAGGCGTAACGCTATCCGGTAATTTCACAGTACCTGACATCGCTTTCATTTCTGGAACTGTTGATGGTGAGTTATCAGCAAGAGAAATTCTTATTGGCGCAACAGGCGTTGTTAAAGGTAAAGTTTCAGCAGACATCATCGATGTTCGCGGTGAGATCCACCAAGAAATTATTTCTAAAAAATCACTACTCATTCGTTCAACTGGCAAGGTAAGTGGCAATATCACTTATGTTGAGTTGGAAATTGAAAAGGGTGGTGACATTCAAGGCACTATGGTTAAAACTGATGCGCCATCAGGCAGTAGCTACTAATTGAGGTGAATGATGTTTAGTAGAAAAAGTGATGATGATCAAAATTCTCAAAATGAAGATTTTGTGAATGAAGAAACTATTGAAATTGATGACTCTGATGAAGTTGAACATAGTTCCTCACCAGTCAGACATTTAAAACCATCGATGATCAGTGAAGGCTTTGAGTTCAATGGCGATATCAAATCTAATGGTTCTTTAACAGTGGATGGCGCAATTGTTGGTCAAGTTACTGTTGATAACTTAATTGTAGGCGTGACAGGGTCAGTATCTGGAACGATAACTGCTAAAACAATTAATGTTAAGGGCAAGTTGGCTGGTAATGTGAATTGTTCAGACATTATCGTTGGTGGAAGATCCATTGTTGACGGTAATATCACGTACTCATCTATCACGATTCAGCGTGGCGGTATTGTGAAGGGTGACTTGAAAAAGGTGAATTAAGGATTTCCTTGAATCAATTCAGCCTCAATAAAAAAACCCACCTAACGGTGGGTTTTTTTATTCCAGCATGTCCTGAGGAATTGCTCAAAGCTTCTTAAGCACTCATCAATTACTTTACTTTAGCTTTTGCTTTTAGTTTTGCAATCATTTCATTGAACTTGCCACGTTGCCAATTCTGATCTTGATTCATCATTTCAATTAATTGAGGTTTAATTTCAGAAATGGTTGGTGCTTTTGATTCACGAACATCATCAACTTGAATGATGTGGTAGCCAAACTGTGATTTAACAGGTTTATCTGTCATTTGACCTTTTTGTAATGCAATCATAGCTTTTGAGAACTCTGGAACTAGAGCTTGGGGATTCATCCAATCCAAGTCACCACCTTTTACAGCTGATCCCGTATCTTTTGAATTATTTTTAGCAAGTTCATCAAACTTTTCACCAGCCTTGATTTTGCTAATAAGTGATTTTGCTTCAGCTTCTTTTTCAACAAGAATATGACGAACTTTATATTCTTTACCTTCAAACTGACCCTTTACTTGATCATAAGCAGTTTTTAACTCAGTATCAGTAACGCCGTCACGTTTAATGTAGTCATCAAATACGGCTCCAACTAAGATGTTTAAGCGCGCTTCTTCAAGCTGCTCTTGGATCGCTGGATTGGCAATAATGCCGCGATTTAAAGCTTCTTGATTGATTAGTTCGCGAGTAATCAACATATCGCGAGCTCGCTCACGAATTTCTGGATTATTGGCTTGACCAGAGCTCTCGAGCATTTTGTCTAGTTTGGCTTTAGGTATTGATTTGCCATTCACAACGGCTGCATTCTGAGCCATTGCTGGAACAACAAGAGCTGCTGAAAGGGCTAGAGAAAGTGCAATATTTGATAGTTTCATAGTGTGATTTAGTTAGTAATAATTGCTAATGCATGGATTTCTTGAGGCATCCAAGCTGACAAGACATCATACACTAGGCGGTGCTTTTGAACCCTGTTTAAGTCCTTGAAAGAAGTTGACTCAATATAGATTCGGTAATGGCCTGCGCCACCCTCAGCGCCAGCATGACCGGCATGCAAATGACTCTCATCTTCAATCTTTAGTGACTCTACTGGAATAGCATTTCTGAGAGCAGTTTCAAATTTCATGATTCTTTGTGTGCTGATATCAGTCATAGTTATTTCGATTCATGAACTATAAATTGGTTGAGCCAAATACCTTGTGCAATGATGAAGGCAAATAGAATCCCCATGCCACCAAAGAGCTTAAAGTTAACCCAAGTAGTTTCATCAAATTGATAAGCAACATAGATATTAATTACACCCATGATCACAAAAAAGATCGCCCATGCATTATTAAGCTTGACCCATAATTCCTGACCAACGCCAGGCTTGAGACTAATCTGATGTGCCATTGCTGCTTGAATTAGGTTTTTCTTCCAAATGGCTGCGCTAGCAACTAAACCAACAGCAAATAACCAATAGAGAATTGTTGGTTTCCACTGGATAAAAGTCTTATCTTGCAAACCAATGGTTAATCCACCAAAAACCATAATTAGACCCAAGCTGGCCCATTGCATAGGTTCTACTTTTTTATATTTAGCGGCCACCCAAATAATTTGCGCAACAGTTGCTGCCATCGCCACGCCTGTGGCTACATAAATGTCAGCCATCTTGAAGGCAACAAAGAAAAGAATCACTGGCAGTAAATCAAACAAGAATTTCATGAAATGTCTTTATAGGGAGATGTCGTTATACGTAGAGCTATTTTACCCCTCAGCTTTAAACTTCAAAGAAGCTGAGTTAATACAGTAGCGCAATCCAGTAGGGGCTGGACCGTCTTCAAAAACATGACCCAAGTGGGCATCGCACTGCGAGCAACGGACTTCAGTCCTGATCATGCCATGTGTCATATCCTTATGTTCAGCAATGCACTCATTATCGAGAGGCTTAAAGTAGCTGGGCCAACCACATCCTGCATCGAATTTGGTATCTGATTGGAATAGTGGGGTCCCACAGCAGATGCATTGATACTGGCCGTGCGCCCAATGATCCCAGTATTCACCGGTGAAGGGACGTTCGGTGGCAGCTTGGCGAGTAACTTGATAAGCAATATCACTAAGTTCTTGTTTGTATTCTTGGTCTGTTTTTTTCATCTTATGTGAGTCTGCAATAGTTATTTAGGCTTGTGGTCTTGAGCTTTTGAGTCCTAAGAGGAGCAGCTAATGGCAATGTGTTCCATTTCTGGTGAGGGCGGAAGCGCATAGACATCTGATACATCTTGATTCTGAAATGGGTTCTCTAATATTTTTAATAATTTCGCAATTTCAGAGAAATCCTTTTTCTGGGCCATCTCAATGGCTTGTTGAGCCAAGTGATTACGTAATATGTATTTAGGGTTAATCAATTGCATGTTTCTGAAGCGCTCATCCTTAGCCAAGTCTTCCAGCGATAAGCGTTCTTGGTATAGCTTGAACCATTCTGCCATTTCATGTGGGTCGGATTGGCCTTCAGAAAGTCCTCTAAAAAATAGGGTGAAATCTATCTGATGCTCATGCATTGTCTGCATGAGTTTTTCCAGTAATTCAATATCCTCAGGAAGCTCTTTGAAAAGGCCTAGCTTTCTTCTAAAAGTAGATTGCCATTGTTGGGTATATTCGCGGCTATAGGCACCCAATGTTATTTTAATTTTTTCTATCGCTTCAGCTTCATTAAGTTGTTGTGTTTTAGCTAATTCATTTTGTAAAGGCTTAAGCATGGCACTAGCTAAGCAGTATAAATTCCAGTGAAGAATCTCGCTTTGGCGTTGATAAGCATATCGGCCCGCATGATCCGAGTGATTGCATATATGGCCGATATCAAACCCATCTAAAAAGCCAAATGGTCCGTAATCCAATGTCAAACCTAGAAGGCTGGTGTTGTCAGTATTCAATACCCCATGACAAAAGCCCACCGATTGCCATTGCGCAGTGGTGCCAGCTATTCTGATACAAATCTTCTCTAGCAAGCTGAGGAAAGGTGTTCGAGAGTCTTGGCATTCTGGGTAGTGATGTTGAATTAGAAACTCTAATGTTGCCTCTAATTCGCTCTGCATGTCCTGATGCCCGTAGTGCTCAATATGGCCAATTCTTAAAAAGCTAGGTGCCACACGAGTACAAATGGCTGCCGTTTCTCGTGTTTCTCTAAAAACAGGCAGATCTGACCCTACTACAGCTAATGCTCTCGAAGTTGGAATACCAAGTGCGTGCATCGCCTCACTGGCCAAGAATTCTCTAATCGATGAACGTAGTACTGCTCGGCCATCCCCTCTGCGTGAGTAGGCAGTTGGACCAGCACCTTTGAGCTGAACTTCGTAGCTGCCGATATCGCCTAAATAGATAGCTCTACCATCTCCTAGTTGTCCAGCCCATTGGCCGAATTGATGACCGCTATAAGCAGTGGCAAAGGGCTGAAAACTATTTTGTCCTATATTTAGTTGATTGCCGGCCAACAGTTGGAGATATTGTGGGTCACTTGGCAGAGAGCCATTAGTTTCTATTTTTAATAAAGTAGCGACTTTGTCTGAAAAACCAACCCAATAAGGATCAGGTACAGGACTCGGTTTAACAAGTTCTGCTTGGGACAGATGGGTAATGGAGTCTAGGTGGAATGGCATAATTTTTTAAGAGTTGGCTCATTCTAGGTGTGTTCTGAATTATTTGCAGAAAAGACTTATCTAGAAGAGATAACCCCGATTAAGATATGGCTATGGATCAAAAACAATTAAAAGAATTAGGTGTCGAATTAGACGTTCCCTTTTTAAAGTTATTGGGGGTTCGTTGTTTGCGGGCAGATTTAGGGGAAGGTGAGGTTGTTCTCTCTTTGAAGCCAGAACATAACAATAGCTGGGAAGTCGCTCACGGTGGCGTCCTTCTAACCCTCATGGATGTGGGTATGGCGATTGCTGCTAGAGCAGCTGATAGTGCTGGTCGCGGTGTGGTGACGATCGAATTAAAGACCAATTTCATGCAAGCTGCTAAGGGGATAGTGCGTGTTGCTGCTAAGACAGTTCATGCGACACCAACGCTGGCTTTTGTCGAGGCTAAGCTCTACGATGAAGGCAATGCTGTTTGTTGTATGGGTAGTGCTACTTTTAAATATTTCAAAGAATTGCCAGCAAGAAAGTCATCAACCAGTAAAAGTTGATTGAGTTAAGCAAATCCCTGAATGATTCAGCTTTTCTACTCAGGTTTTAGGGATGTGAACTTTTCTAGCTGCCCCTCAAATTGTTGAGTGCCCAGCGCTTTATCAGCATCAAAACGTTTTTCTAAAACCTCAAAATGACCATCACGTCGAACTCTGATGAGTGAGCTTGAGCGAGTGCCGTAGTGCTCAGTTTTAATAAAGGCAGATGAGAGGGCTTTTTCCCATTCATAAGAAATACCTGTTTTAGGTAAGTATTCATCCGGCGCTTGGGTTGAATCTTCCATGATGCGCAGATATTGTTCGGCTTTTTTAAATTGCCCGGTATCCATGGCGAGTATTTGTGCAAAGGCGCCCACGCGATGCTGAACTTTGGGCCATGGGCTATCGAGCATGGCATTCGATAAACCGTAGACACCAGGTTTTAATTGTTGAGGATTCATTACTTTTCTTGGTCTGATGCTCGACCCCATCAGGACTCTATTACTGAGCCAAATGAGTTGAGGATGAGATGGCGATAAGTCAGCCGCCAATAAATTGAACCCGTTGTAGCGGTGAAATGTTTTTTCGTGTTCTTGAATAAAGCTTTCAGGGGTCAGAGAAGACGCTAAATATTTTGATGAAATCTCTCCGCGGGTCCGCGACTCAGGATTTTTCTCACTCGGCGCTCTGACATTTGTTAGGGCAGCAAATTTGCCAGTTTTACTAAGACCCATCCAAGTTCCTGATGTGCCATTAACATCAGCTCGATCTCTACCTGCCAATATGTGTGGTTGATCTTCCCACCAATGCATGGGGTCTGTTGGTCTTTCATAGAATTCATCACGATTCGCAAGCACCACCAGCGGATAGTCTGGATGAGATTGCCACGCAGTTAAGATCAAACACATCGTTTCTTAAATTTCGATCAATGGATAGGGCAAGGCTTCAAAGCGAAGTTGAGGTCCTTGGATGCTGTTGAGGTGAATGCTGCCACTTTGCAAAGCTTCTAATTTGCATTCCACTTGCAAAGCGACTTCTTCCTCCATTGATGGGTTTTGGGCAGCCAGAACAACCATGCCACATGGTTGTTCTGGATCATCGCTATGGAATATTTCTGTACCAGCGAGAGGGACGACTGAAGCGCTCATCGAGGCTAATTGCAGTCTTCTTTTGATGGTACCGCGATATTGGCTTCTAGCAACCACTTCTTGTCCAGGGTAACAACCCTTTTGGAAGTCGATACCTTTTAAAGATTCCATATTGATCATTTGAGGAACAAATTGTTCAAAGGTTGGTAGGCTAACTCGTGGGATAGCACTTTTCACCTCTAACCATTCCCATAAGCCAGAGTTAGAAGACTCCGGTGTTAATTGATACTCATTGATTGTGTTATTCACAGCTGCTAGAGCAGCAACATCTGCTTTAGCCAGGGTGATGATATGGCGTTGGATCAATCGACCCATCACGCTTACTGTTGGAAGTTCTACCAAACGAATGCCCTCAGTAGTTCCATGAATACTTTGAAGTGCTTCTAGTGCTCGATCAGTTCCACCTAGCTGATGTTCATGGGTGTATGCAAAACTCAGAACTTGGTCTGTTTGATCAAGCACTTTAACTTTCGCCCTTAAAACAAACATACCTAAACGTTTGGCCACTTGTGCGGCTAAATCTCTAGAGAGCGCCAATTGAAATTGTGGAACTGTTTCACCACTTTCCGTTGTTACCTCATAGCGACTGATCCAAAAAGAGGCCATCAAACGGCCTTTAGCAGAGCAGTAGCCAGAAAAGCGGCTACCTTGCTCTATTTGAGCAATTTGTCCTAATGGAGTGTATTTAATTGATTTGACACTGTTGGTGAGTTGACTTTGTAAAAACTCAGTTGCATCAGCTCCCGTGACTGTGATGACTGACCAGTTTGATAAAGGGGCTAATTGATTAATTTGTAGTGGCAACATATTTTCGTCTTAGTTTTTCAGTGGTTTCATCAATAAGCTTTTATCATAGAAGGATGAAGCGCATATTGACCCCTCATTTTCTAAAGCTATTTGTCTCAGTCATCATCTTATTGGGTTTTGTCTTTGTTTACTTAGCTTTTATTGCTATTGCTGTGCCCAAAACTATTGCCCCTCTGACTCCAGAGAGTCAGTACAGGGTCAAGATTGCGCCAGGATCTAATGTCTCTAGTGTCGCTAAACAGTTAGTCAGCCAAGGTTTAGATACGTCAGCCTGGAAAGTTCAACTCATTACACGAGGTCTTTTTTTAGGAAAAAAGCTCAAGGCAGGTGTTTATGACTTTTCCCCGGGAGCTAGCCTGGGATCTATTTTGATGAAAATGGGTCGTGGTGATAGCGTTAAGTTGAATGTCACATTGGTTGAGGGTTGGACCTTTAAACAATTTAAAGCCGCGGTTGATGCACAAAAAGACCTCAAAAAGGAAACTAACACTTGGGGCATCAAACAAATTTTGACTGCCATTGAAGCTAAGGAGTCACATCCAGAAGGTCTATTCTTCCCTGACACCTACGTTTATGAACCAGGGGATTCTGATCTGTTGATCTATCAACGTGCCTACAATGCCATGTCCAAAAAACTGGCGGAAGCCTGGGGTCAGCGTGGATCTGATTCTCCTATAAAAACCCCCTATGATTTATTAAAGTTGGCCTCGATTGTTGAGAAGGAGACGGGGCACTCTGAGGATAGAGGTTTGGTTTCTGCTGTCTTTAATAATCGCTTAAAGACAGGTATGAAACTTCAAACTGATCCGACCGTTATTTATGGACTGGGAGATAGTTTTGATGGTGATTTACGTAAAAAAGACCTTATAAAAGACGGTCCTTATAATTCCTACACCCGTTACGGCTTGCCGCCAACGCCCATCGCTATGCCTGGTAAGGATGCCTTATTAGCCGCAGCCAAGCCTTCTTCATCCAAGGCAGTTTTCTTTGTAGCCAAGGGGGATGGTAGAAGTCATTTTTCAGAGACCTTGGTAGAGCATAATCAAGCTGTTAAACAGTATCAACTTAGAAAATAACCCGGATTTTTATGTCTCTTTTGGCTCAATCAGCGAACCAGCCTGGCTTTTTTATATCCTTTGAAGGTATAGATGGTGCCGGCAAAAGTACCCATATTCAAGCTTTTGCTGATGAGTTAGCTCAACGGTTTCCGAAAAGAGAGATTGTTTTAACCCGTGAGCCTGGCGGCACTGAATTGGGTGAAAAGCTCAGAGACATCCTTTTGCACCATCCTATGCACCTTGAAACAGAAGCATTATTGATGTTCGCAGCCCGTCGTGAGCACTTAGCTACAGTAATTGAGCCAGCTTTAAAGTCAGGAAAAATTGTCATTTCAGATCGTTTTACAGATGCAAGCTTTGCTTACCAAGGTGGTGGTCGTGGCTTAGATTTGGCCAAACTTTATGAATTGGAGGTTTGGGCGCAAATGCGTCTCAGATCGAATGGGGTAGAGCAGAGGTATGTATTGCAACCAGATCTCACTTTTTTATTTGATTTGCCAAGTGCAACAGCGGAAGCCAGAAGAAGCGCTGCTCGTGATCCAGATAAATTTGAGCAATTGAATACTGATTTCTTTGAAAAAGTCAGGCAGGAATACCTGCGACGTGCACAAGATGATGCCGCTAGATTCCGTATCATTGATGCCAGTCAAAGCAAAGAAGTTATCTGGAAAGAGCTTCAACAAATCTCTTTATCTATATGATATTTAATGAAAATATCAATTATTAATTTTAACTATCAAGCTCAAGATAAATAATGGCTATCGATAAAGGCTTGTATCCCTGGTTCACCCAAGCTTGGTCAGAATTAAATTTTGACCAGATGCCTCACGCTATTCTGATTCATGGTCAAACCGGTATTGGAAAGTTCGACTTTGCACTGCGCCTAGCCAAGGCCCTTGTTTGTGAATCTGATTCAACACTCAAGCCTTGCTGTTCATGTGAAGCCTGCCATTGGTTTGATACAGGTAACCATCCTGATTTTTTAGGGATAGTTCCAGAAGATCAAGCACAGTTACTCCCACATGAAGCCATGGAAGGGGCAGAGGGTTTTGAGGATAAGCCCAAAAAGGGGAAGAAAAAGACAGATGATGATGGTGAGAAGGCTGATAAGAAAGCCAGCTCTTTCATTAAAGTTGATCAGGTTCGCGAGGCATTGGAGGGTATCAATACCGCTCCGCACAGAGGCCGTCAAAGAGTGGTTTTATTGAATCCAGTTGAGTCTTTGCAGGCTGTTTCAGCGAATACCTTATTAAAAACACTTGAAGAGCCACCAGAAAGCACCTTATTCATTTTAGTCAGCGACCGTCTTGATCGTGTGCTCCCAACTATTCGTTCACGCTGTCGATTATTATCTTTGCCAAGACCTAGCCAAGAGCAATCTATGGCATGGTTAATTCAAGAGTTAGATTTGGCAGGAGTTAAATTGAGCAAAGCTCAAGTAGAGCGAGCTCTGAATGAGTCAGGCGGCGCTGTAATGGATGCCACAGATCAACTTCTGGGTTCTGGTGAGGAGGGCGCAGCCTCGATAGTTGAGCCTTTGCTCAAAGCTCTTTCAGAAGGCGGTCAGATTAATTGGTTGGGTTCTGCAGAGCTTATTCATAAAGTACCTATGCCAGAATTACTAATAATTCTTGAGCGATGGGTAGCAGATCTTTTAAGTGTTCAACAAGCTGGCATTGTTCGTTATTACCCATCAAAACAGTCTGAATTACAACGCTGTGCTCAATTAGCACGCCCTAATAAATTGTCTGATTTCTGGAAAGCATTGATAGATGCACGTCGTCACGAACTTCATGCATTGGCACATAGGGTACAAATCGAGGCTTTGCTCATTAGATATCAAGAGATATTCAAAGATTAAAAAGGAATACGCTGAATGTTTGTAGACTCACATTGTCATTTAGATTTCCCTGAATATGCCGACCAGCTGCCGGATATCTTGGCTCGCATGAAAGAAGCTAAAGTTCAAAATGCGATGTGTATTTCTGTCGATATGCCTGACTTTCCCAAGGTGCTTGCCTTAGCTGAGGCACATGATCAATTGTTTGCTACTGTGGGCACACATCCTGACTATGAAGATACTCCTGAACCATCAGAAGATCAGTTGGTAGAGTTGGCTAAGCACCCCAAGGTCCTAGCTATTGGTGAAACAGGACTGGATTATTACCGTATGGGCGATAAGACTTATGCTGAAATGGAATGGCAAAGAGATCGTTTTAGAACCCATATTCGGGCAGCCATTAGAGCCAATAAGCCCCTGATTATTCACACTCGTTCAGCCTCTGAAGACACAATTAAGATCATGAAAGAAGAGGGTGCTAGCCAAGTAGGAGGGGTAATGCACTGTTTTACAGAAAGCTGGGATGTTGCCCAAGCATCCATGGATTTGGGTTTTTATATCTCCTTTTCAGGGATTGTGACCTTTAAAAGTGCCAAAGACTTGCAAGCGACATGCCTGCAGGTACCCTTAGAGCGAATGTTGATTGAAACTGATTCACCTTTTTTAGCCCCAATTCCGCATAGAGGTAAAACGAATGAACCTTCTTGGGTTGCCCATGTAGGTCAATTTATTGCTGATTTGAAGGGCGTGCCCGTTGAAATAGTTGCTAAACATACCACTGAAAACTTTAAAACCTTATTTAAAGCCCCTATTTAATATCCCTATTTTTCCTAGAATTTAATGTATATAAATCTCATAAATATATGTTTTTTAAGTATATTTATTGTTTTTTATTTTTCGTCATCGCCTTTGGTGTATGGTCAAATAACTCAAGCCCAACAATACTTAATAGATGATTTCATCAAGGATGTTAAGTTAAATAATGCTCGTGGCGTTAAGAAGGCCTTGGATGCTGGCATGAGCCCTAATGTGGCAGATAACAGAGGCAATTCAGCTCTTGCAATAGCTATTGCTGAAAAATCTTCAGATGTGGCCAAATTGCTCATTAATTCACCCTCGATTGATCTCGAGCGTCCTAATTTAGCTGGTGAAACACCCTTGATGATGGCAGCTTACAACGGTTCTTACGATTTGGTTGTTTACTTAGTTACACAGCGTGCAGTTGAAGTTAATCATCCTGGTTGGTCAGCGCTGCATTACGCATCTACGAATGGCCACCTTGAAATAGTTCGTTTTCTTTTGGATAAAGATGCTTATGTAGACCCTGAGAGTCCTAATGGCACAACAGCGTTGATGATGGCTGCTCGAGGTGGACATATCCATATTGTTAAGTTACTGATTGATCGTGGTGCCAATATTTCAATTAGTAATCAATTAAATCTAACAGCCATTGATTTTGCGATAGCTAATAATCAGACTGAGATTGCTGACGGCCTTAAATCTCGTTGGTTCAAGCTCTATGGAAAGCCTTATCCACCTAAACCTTAATGTCGCATAATCATTATTATGTTAAATAAGATATATCTGGAGTTTTCAAATATCTACCAAAATGCAAAATATGAGGTTTTGATCTCCCCTCCAATAGCATTAAGGATTAGTGAGAACAATCAAGAAGTAGATAGCCTATTGCTAAGACACGGGTATCAAACAGCTGCGTTGTTAACGGCCTGCAATCCAAAAGGAAGGAAGGTCAGCCAAAATGAGAATATTAAGGCGATGGAATCTCTGGAATTAGCTCTGAATGAAATGAAACTCCCCTTTCTCCCAGCATTGGGTTCAGATCCGAAGGGTGCCTGGAAGGAAGAAAGCTATCTGATTCTTGGAGTAGCTTTGGATCAAGCAGAGTCTTTAGGTAGACAATTCCAGCAAAATGCATTTGTTTGGATAGAAACAGGTCATGCGCCCAGGTTAGTCTGGCCATAGAGCTAAATCAATAAAGCTAATAAGAAGGAATGCAGATGCAACTATTACATACGATGCTTCGTGTTGGTAACTTAGAAAGATCAATTAAGTTCTACACAGAAGTTATGGGAATGAATTTACTAAGGACGACTGATCGCCCTGGCCAAGATTACTCTCTAGCATTTGTGGGATATGAGCAAGGCAATATATCAGGACAAGCAGAGATTGAATTAACCTATAACCATGGTGTTGAGAGTTACGAAATCGGAACTGCCTATGGTCACATCGCCATTGGTGTCAGAGATATTTACAAGACCTGCGAGAATATTCGTGTGGCAGGTGGTCAAATAACTCGTGAGGCAGGTCCAGTGAAAGGTGGTAATTCCGTAATAGCTTTTGTACAAGACCCTGATGGTTACAAGATAGAATTGATTCAAAAATAAGAGGTTATCCCACTCTTTTAAATCAAGAGACTGCCCTCTTAATTTCTTTCTCTTTATCTTTTCTATCTTTTTCCTCTTCTGCTGTTTCTTGCAGTAGATCCGTTACAACCTCTTCCATCCGAATATTATCTTTCGGACAAATAGGCGCACCCATAGTGGCCCATTTTTTTAGAAGACTAACTTCATAACCACATTGCTCGCATTTTGCTTTTGCTCTTTGGGTGTTATTCGCTCTTGGAGGCGGAAATACAATCGCTTTGTGAGGGTACTGCCCTAGTCTCTCAGCAATCATCATGAGTCGAACTTTGAGCTCTTCGGTTGCATGGGCGCTTCTGGCTGGACCTTCTAAGCCAACGCAATGAGCGATTTCCTTAAAGTCTTCCCCATGACCGCTATGGCAATCATCAATAGCATGGCATAACTCATGGACCAAAGTATCAAGTACTTCAACGGGGTCTTCTAGCTTTGGAGATACAAAGATCTCGTTAACCATATCACCAGAGCGTTCACGAGGCCAACACTGGCCTAATGTTGTTCTGGGGGCACTTGATGCAGGCCAGCCACAGGAAACCTTGACAGGTGGAATAGCAAACCCCGCCTTTGAAAACGTTGGTTCTAATGAATGGACAGCAGCCTGTAACCAAGATTCACGTGTTGTGTGGGATTGAGCTATATTCGAGGACATGTTTTTAAAAAGATTACCTATATTTTTAATATTATCGATGAGCTTAGCTGCCTGCGATAGAAATGATTATGTCACTTGGCATTGCAAAGTAGACCCTAGTAACGTCGAAGAAAAACCTCTACGAATGATTTTAAAAGGTTCAACAATGACCGTTGGAGAGCAAATTTATAACTATTGTGGCAGTTTAGGCCCACAAAGCTATTTTGATATCAATTGCTCTGGAAAAGCAGACCAATCTGCAATTACCTTTACTTCTAAAACTGGCGCCTGGAAAAAAGGCGACGAAACTTTAAGCTGCGTATCTCTATGACGAACTCTAATAATCCTGGCATAAAGTCTGAATCTTCTTTGTTAATCAATGAAGAAAATGCTGACTCCCCATGTGTTGGTATTTGCTCTACTCTATTTGATGACGTCTGCAAGGGATGCGGGCGAACTGCATTGGAAGTTTGTAACTGGGTTTTTATGACCCCCGAAGAGAAGCATGTTGTTTGGACACGCATCACTCAAGAGGCCACTTCCATGCGCTTTACAAGAAAGAATTAGCCTTCCAAGGACTGGCTGGTAAGGTACTCTTCGTAGCTACCCTCAAAGTCAGTCACACTACCGTCATTTCTGACTTCTAGAATTCTTGTTGCTAGGCCAGAAATAAATTCACGGTCATGCGAGACAAAAATCACGGTGCCATCATATTTTTCAAGTGAAGTTTGTAAACTTTCAATCGATTCCATATCCATGTGATTGGTTGGCTCATCCATAGCCAGGATGTTGTGTTTTTGAAGCATCAACTTACCCCAAATCATTCGACCCTTTTCACCACCAGAGATCACTCGAACTGATTTACCAATATCGTTACCTGAGAATAGCAGGCGACCTAATGTGCCGCGAATGACTTGATCGTCATCACCCGGCTTACCCCACTGCCCCATCCACTCAAGAAGAGTGGTGTCCTCAGGGAAACATTCGCTAGTATCCTGTGGCATGTAGCCGACGTCTGCGTTTTCAGACCACTTCACTGTTCCAGAATCAGTAGCAATACCACCAAACTTTTCACTCAAAATAGATTTAAGTAATGTGGTCTTACCAGCACCATTCTCACCAATAATCGCTACTTTTTCACCAGGTCGAATCATCAACTTGAAGTTCTTGAAGATATCGCGATCGTAAGTTTTAGTGAGTGCATCACACTCCACCACAATGTTGTGTAATTTCTTATCGTATTCAAAACGGATAAATGGGTTTTGACGTGATGAAGGTTTGATTTCTACAACTTCAATTTTCTCTAATTGACGTTGTCTGGATGTTGCTTGACGTGCCTTGGAAGCATTTGCGGAGAAACGACGAACGAATGCTTGTAGTTCCTCAATCTTTTCTTTTGCTTTTGTGTTGTTCGCCAATTGCTGAGAACGAGCTTGCATAGAGGCTAACATGTAAGAGTCGTAATTGCCTGGGTAAACAGTTAGCGTTCCAAAGTCCATATCCGCCATGTGTGAGCACACAGCATTCAAGAAGTGACGATCGTGAGAAATAATAATCATCGTGCTGTTTCGTGCGTTCAGAATATCTTCTAACCAGTGGATCGAGTGAATATCCAAGTTGTTAGTAGGTTCGTCTAGTAGCAACACATCTGGATCTGAAAATAGCGCTTGGGCTAAAAGAACACGCAATTTCCAGCCGGGAGCTACTTCACTCATGGGGCCATTATGTTGTTCAGTTGGAATGCCAATACCAAGAAGCAACTCACCTGCTCTAGCTTCAGCTGTATAACCACCAAACTCAGCAAATTTTGCTTCTAGTTCAGCAGCACGCATGTAATCTTCATCAGTCGCATCTGGATTGGCATACAAAGCATCGCGCTCTGCAGCAGCGTTCCACATATCTTCATGCCCCATCATGACAACATCTAATACGCGCTTGTCTTCGTATGCAAATTGGTCCTGGCGCAATTTACCGAGACGGATATTTGGTTCAAGTGATACGTTACCTGCTGACGGCTCAAGATCGCCACCGAGGATTTTCATGAAGGTTGATTTACCGCAACCATTGGCTCCGATTAAGCCATAGCGATTACCGCCACCAAACTTGACGGAAATGTTTTCGAACAAGGGCTTCGCCCCGAATTGCATAGTGATATTTGCAGCTGAAAGCACGTTATTTGCCTGTAAAAGAGTGAGACAACCAAAGCCTTATATTTTAACCAATCAGACTAGTTAATACGGAGAAAGCTTGAAAATTACCAGTTAGATTCGAGGATATAACCTGAAGAACTAGCATTAAGGCTTACAAATCGGCCAATTGGGAGTGTTAATTTGTCAGGACAATGCCCAAAAGGAAGATCAGTCAAGACCGGCACCTGGCCTTTTAGCCGGGATCTGATGGCTGTGAGAGCTTGCTTTAGGTCATAGCCTCTATCAATGTCACTGAGTTTGTAGGCTGATATATCGCCGATCAAAATAGCTTTCTGGTTATCTAAGTAACCCGCATCAAATAACTGATGAAGCATTCTTTCAACTCGATAAGGATGCTCATTGACATCTTCAACAAACAAAATACCACCTTTGACTTGATCAGGGGATGGCATAAATTCAGTCCCCAATAAGCTAACTAGCATGGTGAGATTACCACCCCATAGAACTGCTCGATCAGACAGATCAACACCAAGTGGTTTTTCGAGTTCTTGAGGAGATAAAACTTCAACCGATAACTGACTATGGTTAATAGCTTGATCAAAGTGTTTCCAAGTAAATGAAGAAACATCGCCGCAAAAATCATAGCTAAACATAGGGCCTGCAAAGCTAGGTGCACCAGTTTTTGCAAAGAGTGCCAGATTAAATGCTGTGAAATCACTATGACCGACAATCTGTAGACCTTTAGGCACTTGAGCGCCAATC
This sequence comes from Pseudomonadota bacterium, assembly GCA_041179505.1. Classification (GTDB taxonomy): domain Bacteria; phylum Pseudomonadota; class Gammaproteobacteria; order Burkholderiales; family Burkholderiaceae; genus Polynucleobacter. The sequence continues at coordinate 15,777 of JBEGTH010000009.1, forward strand.
GCTTGCCATTTGATATCGGTCATCAAACGGCTCAAGCCGTAACCACCTCGCAATGAAACAACCACTGTATTTGATAAGTGAGCTACGGCATTAATATCTTCGAGTCTCTCAATATCTGTCCCTGCAAAACGTTGAAACTGTCGTTGGCTGCAAGACATATTTTGAACATTGACACCCTTATTTTTTAACCAAGCGATACCCTGATCAACAATACTTGGATCTGGTAAACATCCTGATGGCGCTATAAGGTGCAAATTCATGAGTTTTGTGAGCGTCGTTCTTTGAAGAAATCTTTTAATACTTGAGCACACTGGTTTTCCAGAATGCCCCCTTCAACTATTGTATGGTGATTTAACTGCTGATTGTCAAACAGATTCAAAACACTATGAACACACCCTGTCTTGGGATCTGGTGCACCATAAACAAGCCTGGAAACTCGCGCATGCATGATCGCACCAGAGCACATCATGCAAGGCTCTAAAGTGACATAAAGAGTTGTATTTGGCAGGCGGTAATTCCCTAAGGATTGACCTGCCGACCTTAAGGCTAGCATTTCTGCATGACCACTGGGATCATTTTGTGTAATGGGTTGATTGTGACCTGTTGCAATCACTTGATCATTTGCCACTAACACAGCACCAACCGGAACTTCACCAGCCCCCTTGGCCATATAAGCTTGCTCCAGAGCGAGCTGCATGAACTCAAGGTCACGTTCATTAGGCATGAACATCAGCCCAACAATTAGGAGTTTCGTAGAGACGCAAGCGACTCAAATTTAAACGACCGTCAAAACGCTCTTTGAAGATAGGATCAAGAATGTTGAATGCAGATTGGGCAAGGTTTTCAACGGTTGGAATATGGTCCATCACAACTGTTTTATGACCAGGGATGCTAGCTAAAAAGTTGACTAAAGATTCATCTTCTTTAGCCACTAAAAAAGCATGGTCCCACTTTTCCACAACCATCTCATTGGTGATTTTTTTGATATCGCCAAAATCCAACACCATGCCATCATCACCATGACCTTGATGGTCTAAAACTTGACCCAATACAGTCACCTCAATGACATAACGGTGACCGTGAATATGTCGACATTGACCACCATGATGAGGAATGCGATGTCCGGCATCAAATTCAAGTCGACGAGTTATTTCAATTTTTTTATTCATAAATCTAAGCCTAAGGCGGAAGTTAACGGTGACGTTAACGGATTCCCAATAATTTATGGGTCTGAGTGCTTAAACGCCATAAAGGACGTGATTGACAGATTTTAATCGCTAATGCTCGATTAGCTTCTAAATCAGGACCATCCATAGCCTGTAAAAAATGGTGTTTGAATGACATCTTCTCAAAGCGAATCAAGAGTTGTGGAAGTTGACCAAGATGTCCTGCCTGTGGAATAACCACCTTAATTTCATCCCCTTGCACCTGAACTAGCTCTGCCCCTGATTTAGGGCTAACACAAACCCAATCAATACCCTGAGGTGCTCTGATCGTGCCATTGGTTTCTATACCTATTTTGAAACCTTTAGCCTTGAGTGCCATGATTAGAGGTGTATTGAGCTGCAATAAGGGCTCACCGCCAGTAAAAACCACATATTTATGATGTGGGTCACCATTCCCCCATTCCTGATTAATAGCATCTGCTAATAACTCAGGGCTTTCAAATTTACCGCCACCAGCGCCATCTGTACCGACAAAATCTGTGTCACAAAATTGGCAAACAGCGCTTGATCGATCCTCTTCTCTTCCGGTCCATAGATTACAGCCTGAGAAACGACAAAACACAGCAGCGCGACCTGCATGCGCACCTTCGCCTTGAAGAGTGAGAAAGAGTTCTTTAACGCTATAAGTCATTTCGTCCTAGTAGAAGAAGCTGTTATTGCTATTGTAAAGAATTGAGACAACAAATAACTAAACTAATTGAGCTGTAAGGCTTTGGCTATTTTATTTCTTGGAACACTTGTTTTAGGGATTGGCCCAGAACCTAAATCAAACCAATTTCGAACATCTTCCTCAAAGCCAACACCATGCATATAGTTGTAGATAGCTTTCTTCAGACCTTGCCCTAAGACATCATGATCAACACCGGTATGGTCAATGAAAGCAATATCATTTTTAGCAAAAGTGATCTCTGGCAATGGAATTAGCTCAATGCCATAAGCTTCTGGATTTTTGCCCACCGGTGAATGCACCGTGCAAGTGAAACGATGAAAAAACCCGCTCTGGATACAGCCGGTCTCAAACAACTGTCTTACGTATTCAAGAGAGTCGACTGTTTCTTGAACAGTTTGAGTTGGAAAACCGTACATCAAGTAAGCATGAACCAGAATGCCAACATCAGAAAAGCTCTTGGTCACACGTGCTACCTGTTCAACAGTCACACCCTTTTCCATCAGTGCTAATAAACGATCTGAGGCAACTTCTAAACCTCCAGACATGGCGATACATCCGCTTTGAGCAAGTAGCTCTGCTAGATCAGGGGTGAAAGTTTTTTCAAAACGAATATTGCCCCACCAAGAAATAGTTACATTTCTTCTGAGTAATTCCTCGGCCAAAGCTTTTAGAATTTTGGGTGGCGCTGCCTCATCCACAAAGTGAAAGCCTGTTTGACCTGTTTCAGCCACAATTTGTTCGATGCGGTCGACCAATAAACTGGCCGATGCAGTCTCATATCGAGAAATATAATCTAAGCTCACATCGCAAAAACTACATTTCTTCCAGTAGCACCCATGGGCAACGGTTAGCTTATTCCAGCGACCATCACTCCACAGACGATGCATCGGATTGAGCATATCAAGAAGAGATAGATACGAATCCAAAGGTAAGCCATCCCAAGTTGCAGTTCCAACATCTTCGAATGGGACGTCAGGCTCAGGCCAACTAATATATTGAACAAGGCCCACATCATTCTTAATAAAAGTTCTGACCAATCGATTGATGGAACGCTTATTGTTGAGATACTCTATGAGAGCTACCAGTGGTGTTTCACCAGAATCTAGGGTAATAAAATCAACAAAGTTGAAAACTCGAGGATCACTTAGTTCTCGTAACTCCGTATTAACAAAGCCCCCGCCCAATGCAATTTTTACAGAGGGATAGTTCTTTTTAATAGTTTGTGCAATTCTTAAGGCTGCGTAGACTGAGCCTGGAAATGGCACTGATAAAAGCACTAAATCAGGCTGATGTTTGGAAAGTGCTGAAATTGTTAACTGCTGTAAATGACTGTCGATTAGAGTGGGCTGAGCACTTAAGGCACTATCTAGTAAATCAAAAGATGCCTGACTTCCTGCAAGTGACTCAGCATAACGTACAAACTCAAATCGATCGTCTACAGCATCTCGTAGGACATCTGATAAATCATTCAGATAGAGAGTCGCTAGATGCCTAGCTCGATCTTCAGATCCTAATGCGCCAAACGCCCATGACAAGCTATCTTCAGAAAACTCATCATCATAGACTTCTAGACTTGCAAAACGAGGCCCCTCTGGCAAAAAGCTTCGGCTGTTAATCCGGTGACTGAGAGTGCTATCTTTTCCTTGGAGGAATTTAATCGTAGGCTCGATGGTGCGTTGATAATCTAGAAAATAGTCTAGAAAAAAGTTAACGCTGGCACTTCGATTTTCTTCCGGAACTTGGAGAGCTTCTTGGTGTATTTCAGCGATGCCCTCAGTTGTAAAAAACCCAAGTACCAAAGATAAAGCCAAATCATCTTGGACTGCTTCAATATTTCTTGAACGTAAAAAACCAGTGATATAGGCCGTTGATGGATACGGCGTATTTAACTGCGTCATCGGTGGGATGAGACTAAGAACCCTCATACCAAAAAGCGAGGACAAATGCCCCGCTTATTCCCACTCAATGGTTGCAGGTGGTTTACCGCTGATGTCATAAACAACACGGTTAATGCCACGCACTTCATTGATGATTCGATTAGAAACCTTACCTAGTAATTCATGAGGTAAATGCGCCCAATGAGCCGTCATAAAGTCTTGCGTTTGAACAGCGCGCAAGGCAACGACGTATTCGTAGGTACGGCCATCGCCCATCACGCCAACTGATTTAACTGGTAAGAAAACAGCAAAGGCCTGACTTGTTAAGTCGTACCAAGATTTGCCACTAGCTGAATTAATTGTTGACCGTAATTCCTCAATGAAAATAGCATCCGCTCTGCGGAGCAAGTCAGCAAATTCTTTTTTAACTTCACCAAGAATACGAACACCTAAACCCGGTCCTGGGAATGGATGGCGATAAACCATCTCATGAGGTAAACCTAAGGCAACGCCTAGTGCGCGAACCTCATCTTTGAATAACTCACGAAGCGGCTCAAGTAATTGAAGCTTCATATCATCGGGCAAACCACCAACGTTGTGGTGACTCTTAATAGTATGTGCGCCCTTTTTACCCTTACCTGCAGATTCAATCACATCCGGATAAATGGTGCCTTGGGCTAACCATTTGGCATTTTCAATTTTTGCAGATTCTCTTTGGAAAACTTCAACAAACTCTTTTCCGATAATCTTGCGTTTAGCTTCAGGATCCGAAACACCCGCTAATTCACCCATGAATTGAGATGTTGCATCGACATGGATAACTTTGACACCTAAGTTTTTGCCAAACATCTCCATGACCATCTTACCTTCGTCTAAACGAAGTAAGCCGTGATCTACAAATACGCAAGTGAGTTGTTTGCCGATGGCTTTGTGAATTAAAGCAGCGGCAACACTGGAGTCAACGCCACCAGATAAACCCAAAATAACTTCATCACTTCCCACTTGCTGACGGATAGAGGCAACCGCTTCTGCAATGTAATCGCCCATGACCCAGTCTGTGCGACATGCGCAAATTTGATGAACAAAACGTTCCAATATGGCTGTACCCAAAATTGTATGGGTTACTTCTGGATGGAATTGAACTGCATAAAAACGACGCTCTTCATCAGCCATGCCCGCAATTGGACATGAGTCCGTAGATGCCATTAATTTAAATCCAGCAGGCAATTCAGTGACTGAATCACCGTGACTCATCCAAACCTTCAAAATGCCATGACCTTCAGGTGTTGTGAAGTCTTGAATGTTTTCTAAAAGTTTTGTGTGGCCACGAGCGCGAACTTCTGCGTAACCAAATTCGCGAGACTTGCCTAAAGATTCTGCAGTTGCAACTTGGCCACCCAATTGAGCTGCCATTGTCTGCATGCCGTAACAAATACCTAAAACAGGAATGCCAAGATTAAAAACAACTTCAGGAGCACGTGGTGTATCACCCTCGGTTACTGAACTTGGACCGCCCGACAAAATAATGCCCTTACAGCCGTTTTCTTTTACGAATTTTTCGATAAAAGAAGGATCAACGTCATAGGGATGAATTTCTGAATAAACGCGAGCATCACGAACGCGTCTAGCAATTAATTGGGTCACTTGCGACCCAAAATCCAAAATTAAAATCTTGTCGTGCACGGTAGTCCTAAGTAAATGGGCTGATTAGTCAATATGATAGTTCGGAGCTTCTTTGGTAATTTGCACATCGTGCACGTGAGACTCACGCATACCAGCAGCAGTGATCTGAACAAACCCAGCCTTTTCATGCAATTCAGAGATGGTTTTACAGCCACAATAACCCATTGAAGAACGAATGCCACCAGTTAATTGGTGAACAATCGCAAGAACACTACCTTTATACGGAACGCGTCCTTCGATGCCTTCAGGCACTAATTTATCAACGTTGGCACTGTTATCTTCTTGGAAGTAACGATCTGCTGCACCATCTTTCATGGCACCGACAGAACCCATACCGCGATAACTCTTATATGAACGACCTTGGTATAAGAAAACTTCACCTGGAGCTTCTTCAGTACCTGCAAACATACCACCCATCATCACGCAATGCGCTCCAGCTGCAAGAGCCTTAGAGATGTCACCAGAATAACGAATACCACCGTCAGCAATCAAAGGAACACCTGTTCCTTTAAGAGCCTCAGAAACATTCACAACTGCAGTAATTTGTGGCACACCAACACCAGCAACAATACGAGTTGTACAAATAGATCCAGGGCCAATACCCACTTTTACACCATCAGCACCGTGAGCCACCAACGCTTTAGCTGCTTCACCTGTGGCGATGTTGCCACCGATTACTTGAATTTGTGGGTAGTTTTTCTTAACCCATTTCACACGATCTAAAACACCTTGGCTGTGACCGTGTGCTGTATCAACAACAATTACATCAACCCCAGCTTTAGCAAGCAATTCAATACGTTCGTCGTTATCAGGACCAACGCCAACAGCAGCGCCTGCAATTAATTGACCACGACTATCTTTACTGGCTAAAGGATGTTCTTTAGCTTTCAGAATATCTTTGACTGTAACAAGACCGCGAAGCTCAAAAGCATCGTTAACTACCAAAACCCGCTCAAGGCGGTGTTTGTTCATTAAACGCTTTGCTTCTTCAGGGCTAGAGCCCTCTTTCACAGTGATCAAACGGTCCTTTGGAGTCATCTTGTCACGCACTTTGGCGTCTAGGTCTTCCTCAAAGCGCAAGTCACGATTAGTGATGATGCCTACAACTGTTTTACCTTCTAAAACAGGGAAACCAGAAAAACCATGTTCTCTAGAAAGCTCTATCACTTGGCGAACAGACATTTCAGGGGAAATAGTGATGGGATCACGTAAAACACCTGACTCATAACGTTTGACCTTAGCAACCTCTCGAGCTTGCTCAGCTGGCGTTAAATTTTTATGAATAATGCCAATACCACCTTCTTGTGCCATCACAATCGCTAAGCGACCTTCTGTGACCGTATCCATAGCAGCAGATACCAAAGGGATATTGATTGAAATATCACGTGTTAATTGAGTACCCAATTGAGTATCACGTGGCAAAACTGCTGAATAAGCAGGAACGAGAAGCACATCGTCAAATGTAAGTGCTTTTTGTATGAGTCTCATGCAAAACCTCTATGCGCAAAAGCGAATTATAGAGGTTTTATGATTATTTGCCTGAAAAACGCCCTTTTTTCGATGCTGCTTTGGCTTGAAGCCTTGCATCTAGGTCTTTATTGGCCTTTTTGCGGCGTGCAGCCATAGGGTCCACTAGAAGCTCGCTATAAAGCTCAAGTCGATCCCCATCATAGATGGGAGCGTCCCAGTCCTTACGCTTGCCAAACACCCCAAAACAACCTTTCCTAGCAATTTTGGGGTCATTGGATGACTCGGCAAACCCTAAAGCGACTAAAACCTGGCCGACAGTTGGGGCTGAATCATGAGTCTCCCAAATAAAATCTTTAAGAATGGGATCTCCTAGGCGGGCGTCACAGACCAAAATATGAAGCTTAGTTCCCATATAACTGATCTGCCCTCTTAACAAAACCATCCACAAAAGTACCTGCAATCACACCAAACACGGGTCCGATAATCTTTTCTAAGAAAATACTCTCAAACTCATAATGCAGTTGAAACTCAATTTTGCATGCATCATCACGCAAAGATACAAACTTCCAGTGACCATGGAACTTCTTGAAAGGCCCGTCAACAAACGCCATATCAATGGCAGATGGCCTTGTATTGGTATTCCTTGTATGAAAAAACTGGTTAATACCCTTAAATTTAATATGCACTTTGGCATCTAAAACTTCATCAGTTTGCTCATAGACCTCAACACCGCCGCACCATGGGAGGAAATCAGGATACTTGGCGACATCAATCACCAAGTTATACATCCGCTCTGCGGAGTGCTGAATCAGCACAGTCTTAAATACGTCTGCCATAATCTTGCATTCTAACGATAAATATATATGAGCATCATTGATAACAAAAAAGCCTTCTTTGATTATTTCATTGAAGAACGCTTTGAAGCCGGCATGGTTCTACAGGGGTGGGAAGTAAAAGCCATTCGGGAAGGTCGCGCCCAAATCAAAGAAGCTTATGTTGTGATTCGAGATGCTGAAATTTATTTGATTGGGTGTCACATTAGCGCCCTCATTTCTGCTTCAACCCACGTATTAGCTGATCCTGGAAGAACTAAAAAACTCTTACTTAATGCCATAGAGATTAAAAAGCTCATCGGTAAGGTTGAGCAAAAAGGTTACACCTTAGTGCCGCTTAATTTGCACTTCAGCAAAGGTCGCGTTAAGTGTGAAATCGGGCTCGGTCGAGGCAAAAAGCAACACGACAAACGCGAAGCCACCAAAGATCGCGACTGGCAAATTGAAAAAGCCCGAATTATGCGTTCGGGCTCTAAGCTAGGCGAGTAAAAATCAGGCCAATAGATCTTGGCCTGAAATCGAATTACTTCTTCGCAAGCATTGTCCAAGTATCAACAACGCTATCAGGATTTAATGAGATAGATTTGATACCCCTATCCATTAACCATTTAGCAAAGTCAGGATGATCTGAAGGTCCTTGACCACAAATGCCGATGTATTTGCCTTTAGCAATACATGTGTCAATTGCACGAGCGATTAAGAACTCAACTGCTGGATCCCGCTCATCAAAATCAATCGCTAACAATTCCATGCCAGAATCACGGTCAAGACCCAAAGTTAATTGGGTTAAATCATTAGATCCGATTGAAAAGCCATCGAAGTGCTCAAGGAATTGCTCAGCAAGAATGGCATTAGATGGAACTTCACACATCATGATGACGCGTAAACCATTCTCGCCACGCTTCAATCCTTGCTTGCCTAAAAGACCAATCACCTTTTCTGCTTGTTGAACCGTACGCACAAAAGGAATCATGATCTCTACGTTCGTTAAACCCATGTCATTGCGAACACGTTTCATTGCTTCACATTCCATAGCAAATGCTTCAGCAAAATCTTCAGAGATGTAACGTGAGGCGCCACGGAACCCGAGCATTGGATTCTCTTCATCCGGCTCGTAGCGAGAACCACCAATTAGCTTCTTGTATTCGTTTGATTTAAAGTCAGACATCCGAACAATCACTGGCTTTGGATAAAAGGCTGCTGCAATCGTAGCAATACCTTCAGCTAATTTATCAACATAAAAAGCTTTAGGGCTAGCATGACCACGAGCGACACTTTCAACTGCTTTTTTAAGATCCAAATCAATATTTGGGTACTCTAAAATTGCTTTAGGGTGAACGCCAATATTGTTATTAATAATAAATTCAAGACGAGCTAAACCAACTCCGCCATTCGGGATTTGACAGAAATCAAAAGCCAACTGAGGGTTACCAACGTTCATCATGATCTTCAAAGGAATTTCAGGTAAAACACCGCGACTAACTTCAGTGACTTCCGTTTCAATAGGGCCGTCATAAATACGACCCTCATCACCTTCAGCACATGACACAGTAACAACCGCGCCATCCTTAAGAACATCGGTTGCATCGGCACAACCAACAACTGCTGGTACACCTAATTCACGAGCAATAATGGCAGCATGACAGGTGCGCCCACCGCGGTTGGTCACAATGGCTGCAGCTCGTTTCATAACCGGCTCCCAATTAGGGTCTGTCATATCAGCTACTAAAACATCGCCAGGTTGTACGCGATCCATTTCGCTTGCATCTTTAACAACGCGAACTGTACCTGTACCAATTTTTTGACCAATAGCTCTACCAGTTGTTAATACAGTTGAATTACCTTTCAACTTGTAACGCATCTCTACCTGGCCATGCGCCTGACTTTTCACTGTCTCAGGGCGCGCCTGCAGAATATAAATCTTGCCATCAATACCATCTTTGCCCCACTCAATATCCATTGGACGCTCATAGTGCTTCTCAATGATCATCGCGTATTTAGCTAATTCAGCCACATCATCATCAGTGATGGAATAACGATTACGTTGCTCTAAGGGAACATCAACCGTTTTGACTCGGCCTGGCTCACCAGGAGCTGTGAATTGCATTTGAATTAGCTTTGAACCAAGGCTTCTGCGGATAATGGCGTACTTACCAGCAGCTAAGGTTGGTTTGAATACATAGAATTCATCCGGGTTAACTGCACCCTGAACAACTGTCTCACCTAAACCATAGCTTGATGTAATAAAAACAGCATCTTTAAAACCAGATTCCGTATCAAGAGTAAACATCACACCAGAGGAAGCTTTATCAGAGCGAACCATTCTTTGAATACCTGCAGATAAAGCAACTTCAGCATGTGCAAAACCCTTGTGAACTCTATAAGAGATAGCGCGGTCGTTATAAAGAGACGCAAAAACTTCACGAATACGATGCAAAACATCATCAATACCAACAACGTTCAAGAATGATTCTTGTTGTCCGGCAAAAGAGGCGTCTGGCAAATCTTCAGCAGTAGCCGAAGAACGAACTGCAAAAGAACCTTTGCCATCCGCATCCAAAACCTTAAAGGCATCACGAATCTCTTGTTCAAGACGATCTTGAAATGGAGCTTCCTCAACCCATCGGCGAATCTCTGCACCAGCTTGAGCTAGAGCTTTCACATCATCAACGTTCAATGCATCTAAACGTTGATTAATTCGTTCTGTTAATTTGTTATGAACCAGAAATTCACGGAACGCCAAAGCTGTAGTCGCAAAACCTGTCGGTACACGAACACCTGAAGCATTCAATTGAGAAATCATTTCGCCTAGTGAGGCATTTTTACCGCCGACTGACTCAACGTCAGACATGCGCAATTCCTCAAAGGGTAAAACGTATGCATTTGCATGGTTAGGATTAGTCATAAAAACTCTCGATGTAATAGAAAATCTGCACTGCTGCCAGTAACTTAGGGTAAATTTAAGACTTTGGCATGTAATTCTCTATTGTAGCCTCTTACAAGTCATACATCACAACTACAAAATACTCATCATGACAGCTAAACCCCGCATGGTTTTCATCGTTTCAGATGGCACAGGCATCACTGCAGAAACCTTTAGCCAATCGATTTTGGCTCAGTTTGAATTGCCATTTAGACAAGTAAGACTACCTTTTGTTGATACGGTCGACAAAGCCCATCAAGCTGTTAGAGAAATTAATGATTACGCTCAAAAATCAGGGCAACAACCCATTGTTTTTACAACCTTAGTTAATCCTGAAGTGAATCAAATTGTTACTGGTGCCAAGGGTCTCATGATGGATATGTTCCAGACCTTTATTGCGCCACTCGAGCAAGCCTTTGGCATCAAATCTAACCATGCGATTGGACGCTTCCATAACAATGCTGATACTGATTCCTATAAAAATCGCATTGAAGCGATTAACTTCTCATTAGCTCATGATGATGGTCAATCAAATCAGAATCTTGCAGATGCTGACGTTATTTTGATTGGTGTTTCTCGCAGCGGAAAAACACCAACCAGTCTCTACTTGGCGATGCAGTATGGTCTGAAATCAGCCAATTACCCTCTTATCCCTGATGATTTCGAAAGAAGTCAGATGCCTGTTGATATTCAGCCATTTAGAAAGAAACTTTTTGGTTTAACTATTGATCCTATGCGCTTATGCGAAATCCGTAACGAACGTCGTCCAGGTAGCAATTACGCGAAAATTGAAAACTGCCGCTACGAGGTCAGCGAAGCTGAAGCGATGATGCGTAAGAACGGTATTCCTTGGCTCTCTACGACCAATAAATCAATTGAAGAGATTGCCACAACTATTCTTCAAGAAATTAAACCTGAAAGAAGCAACTACTGATAATTAAGCTTTAATAAGCTTTAGCGAGATTCTCGTCGTACTCTTTTGACTTCAAATAGGCATATGGCAGTCGCAGCGCCTACATTTAGGGATTCAATACACGGATCTTGTGGAATTAAAACTCCTTTAGAGATGGCCAGCAATTCCGGTGTAACACCAGCGCCCTCATTACCAAATACCCAAGCATGCGGTTCAAGTAACTCATCACCCAAATCGTAAAGATCCTGCTCGGCTACTAAATGAGTCGCCAAAATCGGGAGCTTCACTTTTTCGCGGATATCATTTAACGACCACGACTCATATATTTTCAGATGTCTATGCGCACCCATGGCAGCTCTCAGAACTTTAGGAGACCAAGTTTGCGCAGTCCCTTTCATGCAAATGATCCTCTTGAGGCCTGCGCCTGCCGCAGTTCTCATCATTGAACCAACATTACCAGCATCTTGAATGTTATCCAAGATCAATACATCATCATTCAAAGGGACTGGAAATTCAGTTTGTGGAATTCTGATGCTAATTAAAATTGGTGGGGCATGACCTAGATCAGATACTTTTTTCCACAAAGATTCTTCAAGGATATACAAATCAGTATTGGGCACCAAAGCTAATTGCATATCAATAACAGCTGCAATCTCAGGCTGATTCATGCCCTCTTCAGTTGTTATTATTTCTGTCAAATCTTCACTTCCTAACCAAGCCTGTGCCAAATGAACACCTTCGGCAACAGCTATTGAAAGCTCAGCTCTTAATTTGCTCGCTTTAACACCACCCTCCAAAAGAGTCCTCACTCTTTTAATCAGCGGGTTATCAATTGAGCTTATATGTTTTGCGGATTTCATATTAATTTAAGTTCCAATACATCACGCACCGGAGAAAATGAGCGACGGTGCTCAGGACAAGGTCCAAATTCTTTGAGTGCTGCAAAATGCACTGGGGTTGGGTATCCCATATGTTGATTAAAGCCGTACATTGGGTACTTATCATGCAGCACCTGCATATCTCTATCCCTGGTCACCTTAGCTAAAATGGACGCTGCTGAAATAGCTTGAACTTTACTATCGCCCTTCACAATGGCTTCCATAGCAATATTAACGGATGGGCAACGGTTACCATCTATAAGAGCTCTATCTGGTAAGCGACCAAAAGATTTCTCCAGTCCCTCAATTGCTCGTTTCATGGCTAGCATGGTGGCTTGAAGAATATTGATTGAGTCTATCTCAGATGGACTAGCCTCAGCTATACACCAAGCCTTTGCATCTTTAATAATGATTTCGTAGAGATCTTCCCGAACTTTTGCGCTGAGCTTTTTTGAGTCTTTGAGGCCTTGAATGGGTTTTTCCGGATCCAAGATGACTGCTGCTGCAACAACCGATCCTGCCAAAGGACCCCGGCCTGCTTCATCAACACCACAGACCCATTCAATCAACTCAGGCATGTATGACTTCCGCAATCACTTCAGCAACAAGCTGCCCTGTTGGCAAATGAAGAGACTCATGCATTTTAGTGAAGCGCTCATGCAGAATAGCTACTTTCTGAGGTTGATCAAGCCAATCTAAAGTGGCACTTGCTAAGGCTTCTGGTGTACCTTGTTCTTGCAATAATTCAGGAACAATAAATTCACCAGCCAAAATATTTGGTAAACCAACATAGGGTAAGTAGGCTTGCTTTCGCATAATCCACGCTGTTAATGCCGGAACCTGGTAAGAAATTACCATCGGTTTTTTCCAAAGTGCTGCTTCTAGAGTTGCCGTACCACTTGCAATAAGTACTACATCACAAGCTTCTAACGCTAGGCTAGATTGACCATCTAATAAATGAATCACAATATCAGGGCATCGTAAGCGTGTTTGATTAGCCAGTGCATCTATGGATGCTTTAAGTGTGGGGGTTGCAATCGGGACTACAAACTCAATGCCTGCACCATGCTTGTGGAACATTAGTTCAATTGACTTAAAGAAGCCTGGAGCGATCATTGCCACCTCTGATTGACGACTTCCCGGCAGAACGGCAACTAAAGCAGCACCATGTTTAATCTTCAAGGATTCTTTAGCTGCGATAACATTAGGCACCATAGGAATAGTTGAAGCCAATGGATGTCCTACATACGATGCCTTCATTCCAACTTTATCGTAGATGGCAGGTTCGAACGGAAAAATACAGAGCATGCGGTCAACAGATTCTTGAATACCTTTGATGCGACCACCACGCCAAGCCCAAATAGATGGGCTAATAAAATGGATAGTAGGTATACCTGCTGTTTTTAATTTCTTTTCTACGCCCAAATTAAAATCAGGGGCATCAATACCTAAATAAGCCAGCGGACGATCTTGTAGCAGTTCTTTTATCAATGCCCGACGCAATGACAAGATCGAGGGTAGTTGTTTAATAGCTTCTACATAACCACGAACGGCCAATGTATCCATAGGCCATGAAGCACTAAAACCTTCAGCAATCATCTTAGGGCCACCGACCCCCCTAGTAGCTAAATTAGCCACACTGGGTAATTGCTTCATACCTGCTAAAACGCTAGCAGCCAGCATATCTCCTGAAGGCTCGCCTGCTACACAAGCCAAATAGGCTTGTGCGTAATTAGCGGGCGATGCCGCGCTGTGAAGCGGCGATGAAATCATGGAATAGTCTTATTTTTTCTGCGGTATCAGGTTCTGATGTTTGTTTTTCAAGAGACAGGTCAGCAATAGCTTTCTTAGCCTCTTCAAAACTTAGGTTTTGTTTATAGAGCAACTTGTAAACTTGCCTTAATGCTGTAATTGATTCAGGCGTAAAACCACGACGTTTCAAACCTTCAGCATTTAAACCGTGAGGTTCGGCAACAGCACCAGAAGCAATCACATATGGAGGTAAATCCTGAACGAGTTTTGAGGCTCCACCAATCATCGAGTGTTCACCAATTCGGACAAATTGATGTACTCCAGACATTCCGCCCAAGATAGCCCAGTCACCTACATGAACGTGCCCTGCAATTTGTGCATTATTTGAAAAAATTGTATGGTTACCAACAACACAATCATGAGCAATGTGCACATACGCCATGATCCAGTTGTCATTACCAATTTTGGTAAAGCCAGCATCTTGAGTAGTACCTGTATGCAAAGTCGTGAATTCACGAATCATATTGCGATCACCAATAATTAATTGGGTAGGCTCATCGCGATACTTCATATCTTGAGGTGCTCCACCAACTGATGCGAAATGACCAATCTTGTTGTCAACACCAATAGTTGTGCAACCCTCAATGACTGTATGGGCACCAACTTTAGAATTTTTTCCAATTTTTACATGAGGTCCAACAACCGCATAAGGGCCAATCTCTACACCATCAGCAATTTCAGCCTTAGGGTCAATGATGGCTGTTGAGTGAATCAACGACATCTTAGGCACCTTTTTTACGAATTGTGCACATTAAATCAGCTTCAGTCACCACAACATCGTTGACTGTCGCGAATGTCTTGAACTTCCAAATACCGCCTTTGAATCGTTCAATCGATGCATTTAAGATCAATTGATCTCCGGGTGTTACGGGACGCTTAAAACGTGCGTTATCAATGCCCACAAAGAAATAAACAGAATCATCAACAGCATCACTTCCAAAAGTCAAAAGAGCAGCTGTTTGAGCAAGAGCTTCCAAAATTAGGACACCTGGCATAACTGGAAACTCAGGGAAATGACCAGTGAAATGTGGTTCATTCATCGTCACATTCTTCAAGGCCTTAACACGTTGACCAGCATCTAACTCTAGAACACGATCAACCAATAAAAAAGGATAGCGATGCGGAAGCATCTTTAAAATTTGGTTGATATCAAAATTTACTAATTCACTCATTGGGTATCCTTTTTTCCTTTTTACTTCTTCGTGTCCGTCAATAATTTAATTTGCTTCTCTAAATCTTTCATCTTCTGACGCATTTTATCCAAGCCTCGCAAAATTGCGGCATTCTTTTCCCAATCAGAATGAGGCAACATTGGAAAAATACTGGTGAAGTGCTGACCTGATTTTTCAATCGATCGAATAATAGTTGTGCCACCAGAAATCGTTGTTTGATCAGCTATTTTTAGATGGCCAGAAAAACTAGTTGAGCCGCCGATCATGCACATTTTTCCGATCGTCGTACTACCTGCAACAGCGGTATTGCCAGCAATCACAGTTAATGCCCCGATATGCACATTATGGGCAATCTGAACGAGGTTATCGATCTTGCACCCATTTTCAATAATCGTATTTGCCATAGCTCCACGATCAATTGATGTATTAGAGCCAATTTCAACATCATCACCAATGACTACCTTGCCGACTTGTGGCACTTTGACCCATTCACCGGCAGCTATGTCTGGGGCAAAGCCAAAGCCATCAGAACCAATAACAGTGCCGCTATGAATGATATTGCGCTGTCCCAAGGAGCAACCGTGATAAACCGTCACATTGGAATAAAGCTTTGAATCATCACCAATCGAGGCATCTTCCCCAAGATGAACATGGGATAGAAGAACAACACGTTCACCAATCTTTACCCCTTTTGCTACATGACAAAATGGTCCGATATGAGCGCTAGTGGCAACAAAAGCCCCCTCCTCGATGACTGCCGATGGATGGATGCCAGCCTGGAAATTCGGGGCATTTAGTTTTGCAAACTCTTGTGAAATTCTCGCGAATAAAGCGTAAGGGTTTTTGGTAACTAAATAAGCTCTATCTTTAGAGGCCTGTTCTTGATTACTTAAAAACTCAAAATCAGCATCAGAGACTATTAAGCCCGCAGCTTGACTTGAAAGAGCTTCATTTCTATAAAGTGGATTAGCTAGAAAAGCCAATTTTGATGAATTTGCTTCAACAAGTGGAGCAAATCCATCAACTACTTCAGAACCACTGCCGACTAAGCGAGCTGAATATCTTTCAGCTAACTCGGCAATAGTAGGCATATGTTATTCCTGAGGTCATTGAAACGATAATTATCGTGAGCTATTAAGCGCCTTGATTACATCATCAGTCACATCAATACGTGGATTAACATAAGCGGCTTCTTGAACAATTAAATCTAATTTGCGTTGCTCAGCGACATTTTTCAATGCTTGATTGGCTTTTTGTGCAATTTTTGAGCGCTCTTCAAAGCTGCGTTGATTGACGTCTTCAGTAAACTCACGTTGCTTACGCTGCAACTCACGATCAGCATCAGCTAGCTCTCTCTGCTTACGTACACGATCAGTATCTGACATTACAGCAGCTTCTTTATCTAATTTCTCTGCTGTAGATTTAATTTTTTGTGCTTCATCACGTAAGTCTTTCTCACGTTTTGAGAAATCGCTTTGGAGCTTTGCTTGACTAGCTTTTGCAATGTTTGATTCTTTGAAAATACGCTCTGAGTTAATGACGCCAATCTTGCTACTAAAATCTTTGTCGTCTGCAGCTGTGGCTACTGAGACAAAGCCAGCAGATGCTAATAAGGCGATAGATACTTGAATTAAACGATGAGAGTAAGAGAGATTCATACAAATATACCTTTAAAAAAATTAAAACGCTGTACCAATTTGGAACTGAAAACGTTGCAAACGATCATCTGGTTTGCTGCTAACAGGAATACCATAACTAAATTTTAATGGACCCAATGGTGATATCCAAGAAAGTCCAAAACCATAAGATTTCTTTAATTCCGATATGTTGACCGTGCTATCAAAAACATTACCAGCATCAAAGAAGCCAAAAAGTCTTAGAGTTTTATCAACGCCAGAGCCTGGAATTGGGAAAGTGTACTCAGCATTAGCTACTAGTTTTGAAGATCCACCTGTCGGGCTGGATAAACCTGTTGGTACACCTAAATAATACTGTGGAGTTTTAGGACCTAAAGATCCTGGCTCATAACCTCGAACTGAACCAATGCCACCAACGTAATAGTTTTTGGTAATTGGGAACGATTTTCCATTGTATGTATCACCATAGCCAATCTCTCCATTAAGAGAGATAACATTACCTTTAAGTAATGGGTAAAAGTATTGATGTTGATAATAGGCACGGTAGTACTCTAAATCACCCAAAGCCGTTCCTAACTCAAGGCTAACTTGTTGGTAGGTACCGCGAGATGGAATTAATGCACTGTCACGCCCGTCACGAGCCCAGCCAACTGTTAATGGAATATTTAGACTACTTGAACCATATTCTTGAAGGTAATTTTGATAGGCTTGCGGTGTGTTAACCGATGTAGTCATTTTTAGTTGTTCGGCACCGATACCGAAAAAGACACGGTCAACCTCTGAATATGGAACACCTAACTTAAAACTACCACCTGTTGATTCAACTTTGTACGTGGTATCACCAGCGTAGTACAACGGCATACTGCTTCTGGTGTAAAGCTCAGTAAACCTGCTAATACCGTCTTCAGTAAAGTATGGGTCGTAGTTAGAAACTGCAATCGTACGATTAGTTTTACCTGTATTGATATTTAAACCAATACTTGTTCCTGTTCCAAAAGCATTATCTTGACTGATACCTGCACTAAGTATTAATTTGTCTGTAGAAGAGAAACCAGCGCCTAAACTTAAAGATCCTGTTGGCTTTTCAGCAACCTTCAAATTAACATCAATTTGATCGGTTGTATTTGGTACTTCTTCATTAGAAATATCAACCTCTGTGAAATATCCAGTTCTATTTACACGATCTTTAGATAGCTTGAGTTTTTCACTGTCATACCATGAGCTCTCCAGCTGTCGAATTTCACGACGAATAACTTCATCACGAGTTTTAACGTTACCCAGCACGTTAACCTTTCGAACATACGTTCGCTTACCCGGATCTACAGTTAGCGTTAAATCAACCAACTGCTTTTCTTTATTTAGATCATTGGTTGGTGTGGTTGATGCAAAAGCATAACCATAAGCGCCTAACTTATCAGCTATCGCAGTTGTAGAGGCCGTTAATTTGCTTGAAGAAAAAATCTCGCCAGTTTTTAATTGAAGTAGTTTATTTAACTCTTCTTCTTTGCCTAACAATTCCCCTGCTAACTTAATGCTGGAAATTTTGTATTGAGCACCTTCTTTGACGTTAATACTCAAGTACATTTCTTTTTTGTCAGATGAAATAGATACTTGTGTTGATTCAATGACAAACTCTAAATATCCTCTGCTTAGATAAAAAGAACGAATTGACTCAAGATCTGCTACTAACTTTTGCTTTGAGTAGAGATTATTTTTTGTGTACCAAGATAACCAATTTCCATCAGATAACTGAATTTCATCTAAAAGATCAGACTCTTTAAATGCTTTCGTCCCATTGATGTTAATCAATCTAATTTTTGATACATCACCCTCTTCGACATTAAAAAGAATGGCAACTCTATTTCTATCTACAGGTGTAACGGTGGTTTTAATTTCAGCACCGTAAAAACCACGTGACACATATTGCTTTTTAAGTTCTTGCTCAGCTTTATCAATAATCGATTTGTCATAATAACGACCATCAGAAATACCAGCTGCTTTTAAAGATTTCTTTAGAGCATCTTTATCAAATTCTTTTAAACCAGTGAAATCGACTAGTGAAATAGCTGGACGCTCTTCTACTGAAATAACTAAAACTTGGTTTTCTGATTCAACTTTTACGTCTTTAAAAAAACCAGTGTTGTAGAGTGCGCGGATAGCATCAGCACCTTTATCATCCGTGAAGGTTTCACCGACACGAACAGGCAAATAACTAAAAACAGTTCCAGGCTCAACTCGTTGTAAACCTTCTACACGAATATCTTTAACCACAAATGGATCTGCAGCCATGATATGGCCTGATAGCAAGCTGACTGCAATAGCAGCTAAGGGAGTTAGTATTAATTTTTTACTTGGTTTCAACGTAAAAACAATCTCGAAATATCATTAAACAAAGCTAGTACAGTCAATAACATCAAACTAGCCACTCCAAATCTTTGTAGTACATTTTGCCAGGACTGAGGAACTCTACTTCCAGTCAATAACTCCCATACATCATACAGTAGCTGACCACCGTCTAGCATTGGTAAAGGTATCAAATTTAGAATTCCTAAACTAATGCTGATTAAAGCAAGAAACCCAAGGTAGGATTGCCATCCAACCTGAGCTGACTTTCCAGCCATATCAGCAATACTAAGTGGTCCGCCCAGTTGTTTAATAGATGATTCACCCGTGAATATGCCTGCTAGCATTCGTACTGACACAAGACTAATATCCCAGACTCTTTCTGAAGCTGTGTAGATGGCTTGAATGGGGTTCAAACGAAGTTCAAACCACTCAATTGGCTCTGAAGTATCGGGTTTTAAGCCCAATTGAGAAATTGGATCAGTATTTGGGGATAGGCTAGGAAACTTTTCTTTATTAAAAACAATAAGTTGCGGCTTTTTTTGGGCACCCAAAACCTCTAAAGAGAAGCTTTTTTTAGCTGTTAAAGCATCCATTAAGCGCCAACGAAGTTGATTCCAGCTCGCTATTGGTCTAAATGACTCTTCCCCCTCTGACTTCCAGCCAGTGATGTGGTCTCCGGAATATATGCCCATCTCATAGGCTAAAGTGTCTTTTGTCGGTTCAACCATCTTTGCAGGCAACTGAGGAACACCTGAACTAAATAAAACCGTCAAAAATAGAATCGCTAATAAGAAATTAGCTATAGGGCCAGCTGCAACAATCAGAGATCGTTGCCACAATTTTTTAGATTTAAAGGAGTCGTCATCCATTTTGACGTAGCCCCCCAAAGGAATACTGCTAATTGCCCACTCTGTTGAATTAGTATCTTTTTGATACTTCCAAATTGATCCACCAAAACCAACAGAGAACTTAAGAACTTTGACACCGCAGAATTTGGCCGCTGAGTAATGCCCCAACTCGTGAAAACTCACCAATACACCCAAGGCAAGCAGAAATGCTAATAAGCTCCATAAAGCGTTCATGACATCTTGCCCTTCAATGCCTCTTGTGCGATCACTCTCGCTTCTTTGTCAGCATTTAAAATGGATTCTAGAGAACTTGCTGGATATGGCTTAAATCTTGTTAAGGTCTGTTCAACAATATGGGAAATATTAAGGAACTTTAACTTTTCATCCAAGAATGCTGTGACAGCTACTTCATTGGCAGCATTTAAAACTGTAGGCATGACCCCACCCATTTCCATGGCCTTATATGCAAGAGCTAAACACGGAAAACGTTGGTGATCAGCTTCTTCAAAACTAAGACCATTTAAGCGCATAAAATCCAAAGCCTCTACACCTGCTTCAATACGATGGGGCCATGCTAAGCCATAAGCAATCGGCGTTTTCATGTCAGGCTGTCCTAATTGAGCAATCACTGAGCCATCTACGTACCTCACCATGGAATGAATGACACTTTGTGGATGGATTAGAACTTGAATAAACTGACTATCTAAGCCAAATAAATAATGGGCTTCAATAACTTCAAGACCCTTATTCATCATCGTAGCTGAGTCCACAGAAATTTTGCGGCCCATGACCCAATTAGGATGAGCACAGGCTTGCGCTGGTGTTACGTGTTGCAACTCAGCTAAGGTCGCATTTCTAAAGGGGCCGCCCGAGGCCGTAAGTAGGATTTCAGAAACGCCTAAACGATCATAAAAACCACGGCTTCCACCATTCGATGTATTTGCATCAGGAAGACATTGATAGATGGCGTTGTGTTCACTATCAATAGGCAATAACTCAGCGCCACTTTCTTTGATGGCGGACATGAAAATATCACCAGACATCACCAATGCTTCTTTATTGGCAAGTAATATTCTTTTGCCAGCTTTCGCAGCTTCTATAGTAGGAAGAAGCCCTGCAGCACCCACAATAGCAGCCATCACAGTGTTTACAGATGACAGGGTGGCAGCATTAATCAAAGCATCAGCACCGTAAGCTACTTTAGTCCTTATACCCAAATTTGCCAGTTTGGCTTCTAATGTTTGGGCTGCTGGCGCAGAACCAACAACGGCTAGTTCTGGTTGAAATTCCTGACACTGTTGGGCCAGAATCTCGACATTACTGTGAGCAGTTAATGCTTGAATAGAAAACATATCTGGATGCTCTCTAACCACATTGAGTGTGTTGACCCCAATCGAACCAGTTGAACCTAATACGCAAATATGTCTCATGTTAGGCAATCAAGGCAACAATCAGACCAGCCAAAGGAAGCACAGGCAATAAGGCATCAATTCGATCTAGAAACCCCCCATGGCCAGGCAACAACGCGCTGCTATCTTTGACTCCAGCAATACGCTTCAATTGAGATTCAAATAAATCACCCTGAATACTCATGGCAACCGATAAAACAGTCAGAGCAAACATTCCTGTCCAACCTAATTTTGATTGGAGTAAGTCAAAGAAGTTATTTTGAAATAATTCAAAATCGGAAAAGTAACTTGCGCCTAAGATCGCAATGCAAAGAACTAAAAGACATCCACCAATGGCACCTTCAATCGATTTTCCAGGACTTAAACGAATGGCTAATTTATGTTTGCCAAAAGCCTTACCTGCAAAATAAGCTCCAATATCAGCCGCCCATACCAGAATAAGCACAGATAAAAATAGCGTCATGCTAATTGCTCGTAAATGCATCAAGGCAAACCAACAGGCTGGCAAAATAAATAGACCAGCAACAGCTAGTGGCCAACGCCAAAATTGCATATTCAGATCAAGTGCACGACTCATCAGAACTGGCACCACCAATATCCAAAAAGCTAAAGTAAGCCACAGCAAGATCTGAATCGCTTGCATACCCGCATACATAAACCAGAAACTTAAACTTAATAGACACAGGCCAGCATAAGAAACAGCTCTTTTAGAATTCTGCGGAAATAAAAGTCGCCACCACTCCCAAGCTGCCAAGGTAATAACAACAGCAATTAAAGCACCTAACCATATAAGCGGAGCAAACCAAAGAACAGGCAAAAAGATAGCCAATAATGCCAGCGCAGTTAGAACTCGAGCTTTTAACATGATGGCTTATTTTCCTGTCTCTTGAGCACTAACGACCTGTGCGCTGGTTCTACCAAAACGTCGCTCTCTATCGCGGTACCATGCAAATGAATTATGAAGTTGCTGACTATCAAAATCAGGCCACAGAACATCTGTGAAATAGAGCTCTGTGTAGGCTAGCTGCCAAAGTAAAAAATTGCTGATACGCTGCTCCCCGCCCGTTCTAATAAATAGATCTGGCTCTGGAGCGTAAGACATAGATAAATAAGGGGCCAAAAACTCTTCATTCATGGCATCAGGGTCCAGATTTGGATTAGCCTTGATGCAGGCTGAAACAGCCTGGAGAATATCCCAGCGGCCACCATAATTAGCTGCAATAGTTAAATTAAGACCTGTATTTTCTGATGTACGAGCCTCAGCTGCAGCAACGCGCTCCTGAATTAGTGGATCAAATCTAGATAAATCACCAATCAATCTAAGGCGAACGTTATTACGGTGAAGGCGTGTAATTTCTTTTTCAAGGGCAGTGAGAAATAATTTCATTAAGAAACCAACTTCTTCTGCAGGACGACGCCAGTTTTCCGAACTAAATGCGAATAGAGTTAGGTGCTCTACACCCATGTCACCGCAATCTTTTACAATTTGCCGAACAGTATCTAAACCTTGAGAATGGCCAGCAACGCGTGGCAAGAATCGCTTAGTAGCCCATCTGCCATTACCATCCATAATGATCGCAACATGCTTAGGCACACTAGCAACCTCAGGAACCTCTTGAGTGGAGCTAGCGTGAACCATGCTGGATAATTTTTTTCTCATGAAGATTCTATTTAAGCCTTAGCCTAAACAGTCATGATCTCTTTTTCTTTTTCTACGATAATTTTATCGATTTCAGTGACAAAGCGATCTGTCATTTTTTGAACCTCATCCTGCGAACGACGCTCTTCATCTTCTGAAATATCCTTATCTTTTGCTAACTTCTTTAAAGACTCATTAGCGTCTCGACGAAGATTGCGAACAGCAATCTTGGCATCCTCACCTTCGCCTTTCACTACTTTAGTTAATTCTTTGCGGCGCTCTTCCGTTAAAGCTGGCATTGGAACGCGAATGATATTGCCCTGTGTAGCTGGATTTAAACCAAGATCTGACTCACGAATAGCCTTTTCAACAGCACCCATCATGCTTTTTTCCCAAGGCTGAACTGTTAAAGTTCTGGCATCAGCTAAGCCTAGGTTTGCTACCTGAGCTAATGGTGTTGGGTTACCGTAATAGTCCACATTGATCTGCTCCAAAATACCTGGATGAGCACGACCCGTTCTAATTTTTTGCAAATTCGATTTCAATGAATCAATCGATTTCGTCATTTTTTGTTCTGTATTTTTTTTGATTTCTGTTGAAGACATAATGTTTTCCTCTATACCTCTTAAACGTGTACCAAAGTACCTTCACCTTCACCCATAATGACGCGCTTTAAAGCACCCTGCTTCAAAATAGAGAAAACTTTAATAGGCAGTTTTCTGTCACGACATAAGGCAAAAGCTGTTGCATCCATGACTTGTAGATTTTTGATGATGGCCTCATCAAAAGTAATCGTGTCATAACGTGTAGCACTCGGATCCTTTTTAGGATCGCTTGTATAAATACCATCAACCTTAGTGGCTTTCAGCACCACTTCAACGCCCATTTCTGCCCCACGAAGTGCGGCAGCTGTATCTGTTGTAAAGAAAGGATTACCTGTGCCAGCAGCAAATATAACGACCTTACCTTCTTCCATATGACGGATAGCTCTTGGTCGAATATACGGCTCAACCACTTGATCCATTCTCAAAGCTGATTGAACACGAGCCTCTACGTGTTTTTGACGTAAAGCATCCTGAAGAGCCAAAGCATTCATCATGGTTGCCAACATACCCATGTAATCAGCTGTTGCTCGATCCATACCTGCAGCACCACCAGCAACACCTCTAAAAATATTACCGCCACCAATCACAATAGCTAGTTGGACACCGTTAGCAACAACTTCAGCAATATCAGTCACCATCGCATCAATAGTTGTAGGATTAATTCCATAAGAATCATCTCCCATTAATGCTTCACCTGATAGTTTTAGTAGGACTCGTTTGTATGCTGGCATGGTGTTTTTCTCTTTTAATGTAGGTGAATATCAAGTTCCGAAAGTATAAAAGGCACGAAGGTTTTCACCCCGTGCCCTTGTCGAACTACATGTACTACTTAGGCCGTGGCTTTTGCAGCAGCTACTTGCGCAGCAACTTCAGCTGCGAAGTCATCTTGACGCTTCTCAATACCTTCACCAACAACGTACATCGTAAAGCTCTTAATTGTTGTGTTTGCTGCTTTCAACATTTGCTCTACAGTTTGCTTGTCGTTTTTAACGAAAGTTTGATTTAACAAAGATACTTCTTTTAAGTATTTCTGAACTGAACCTTCAACCATCTTAGCAACGATTTCAGCTGGCTTGCCAGATTCAGCAGCCTTCAATTCAGCAACGCTCTTTTCAGTAGCAATTTTGTCTGCTGGAACATCAGCAGATGACAATGCGATTGGCTTCATAGCAGCAATATGCATTGCAACGTCTTTAGCTGCAGTGTCATCACCGGTGTACTCAACCATTACGCCGATACGAGTACCGTGCAAATATGAAACTAACTTGTTTTCACCTGAAAAACGTGTGAAACGACGTAAAGACATGTTTTCACCGATACGACCGATCAACTCAGCGCGAACCTCTTCAACTGTCTTACCAGCATATGGCAAACCAGATAAAGCAGCTACGTCAGCTGGGTTTTTCTCAGCGATTAATTGGGCACATGCATTGCTCAAGGCTAAGAAGTCATCATTCTTAGAAACGAAGTCTGTTTCACAGTTAACTTCAAGCAAAGCACCTGTTGTGCCATTGATGAAAGCAGTAATCACACCTTCTGCAGTTACACGTGAGGCAGCCTTACCAGCTTTGCTACCCAACTTAACACGCAGAATTTCTTCAGCTTTGGCCATATCGCCATCAGCTTCAGTCAATGCTTTTTTGCACTCCATCATTGGAGCATCAGTTTTAGCGCGTAATTCGCCAACCATTGCAGCAGTAATTGCAGCCATTACTCGCCCTTTCCTTCTTCAACGAACTCATCAGCATCACCTTTAACAGCGTCTAAAACCTGCTGTACAGCGTTAGCTTTACCTTCAAGGATGGCATCAGCCATACCACGAACATACAAAGCAACAGCTTTGCTTGAGTCATCGTTACCAGGAATAATGTAATCAACACCTTCAGGTGAGTGGTTTGTATCAACAACAGCAATCACAGGAATGCCTAATTTCTTAGCTTCTGTGATAGCAATCTTGTGGTAACCAACGTCAACAACAAAAATAGCGTCTGGAGTACCTGCCATATCTTGGATGCCGCCCAATGACTTCTCTAGCTTCTCGATGTCACGGCTTGTTGTTAAAGCTTCCTTCTTAGATAAACGCTCCCAGTCGCCGTTTTCACGAGCAGCCGTCATATCTTTAAGACGCTTGATTGAACCTTTAACAGTTTTGAAGTTTGTCAAAGTACCGCCCAACCAACGAGCATCAACGTAAGGCATGCTAGCACGAGCCGCTTCCTCTGCAATGATTTCTTTAGATTGGCGTTTTGTACCTACGAACAAAATTGTTCCGCGGTTAGCCGCGATTTGACGAACAACTTTTTGCGCTTCCAAATACATTGGAAGTGTTTTTTCGAGGTTAATAATATGAATTTTATTGCGATGACCGAAAATATAAGGGGCCATCTTTGGTGACCAGAAGCGAGTTTGGTGCCCAAAATGGCAACCGGCTTCTAGCATTTGACGCATAGTCACT
>JBEGTH010000010.1:0-69834 GCA_041179505.1 Pseudomonadota bacterium
CAGCATCACGCATTTTTTTAACGTCCTCTTTAGTGAGAATGCCACTTTCCGTTACAACGCGCTTATCTGCAGGAATATTTTTAAGTAGTGAGAGTGTGATATCAAGACTCACGTCAAATGTTCTGAGATTGCGATTATTAATGCCTACCAAAGGCGTTTTTAATTTAAGCGCGCGGTCTAACTCTGGGCCATCATGAACTTCTACCAGGACATCCATCTGAAGTTCATGAGCAATACTTTCAAAGTCTTGCATTTGCGCATCATCTAATGCTGCTGCAATTAAGAGAATGGCATCTGCACCCATCGCGAACTTGATAAGTGTCAACCAAGAAATCTTTTCTTAAAACTGGTATCTTGCATGCTTGACGGGCTTGTCTTAGGTATTGAGAGGATCCCTGAAAGTATTCTTTATCAGTTAAAACTGATAAGCAAGCAGCACCATTAATTTCATAAGACTCTGCAATTTTGGCGGGATTGAAATCTTCTCTGAAAACACCTTTACTTGGGCTGGCTTTTTTGATTTCTGCAATCACACCAGCTTGATTGAGGGCAATCTTCTTTTCAATACTCTTGATAAAGCCACGTGGCTTGTGTCCTGTGTCACCCAGACTTGCTTCTGCGTCGGCTCGAATTGTGTGCATCGGTACCTGTGCTGATGCTTTGCTGACTTCATCAAATTTAGTGGCCAAAATGCGTTTGAGAATATCGTTCATTCAATATCAATTCTGTATTTAATTAAATTTCTTTTTATTGTTGAGCTAATGTTTGGGTTGTTTTGATGAATTCGGCCAATTTAGCTTTTGCGTGACCATTTGCTATTGCGGCTCGTGCCATCTCTAAACCTTCACCGATATTTTTGGCAAGATCGGCAGCATAAAGTGCTGCACCTGCATTCAAGCAAACAATATCTTGGGCTGGACCTGGTTCCCCATCGAGCACACCTAAAACAATCTTCATTGATTCTTCTGGATTAGAAACTTTAAATGAAGATGTTGGGCAAGCTTTTAGGTCAAAGTCTTGAGGTGAAATTTCATACTCTTGAATATCGCCGTCTTTAAGCTCACCAATCATGGTTGGGCCTTCTAAAGAAATTTCATCTAATCCATCTTTACCGTAAACCACTAAAGCGTGTTTTAAGCCAAGACGTTGAAGTACGCGCGCTTGAATACCTACAAGATCTGCATGAAAAACACCCATAAGCATATGTGGCGCATCAGCAGGGTTGGTCAGCGGGCCCAAAATATTAAAAATGGTACGAACGCCCATCTCTTTGCGCACCGGAGCAACATTTTTCATGGCTGGGTGATGATTGGGAGCAAACATAAAGCCCATACCGCACTGATCTAATGACTGGGCAACTTGGGGTGCCTGTAGAGTAATTCGTGCGCCTAGAGCTTCTAAAACATCTGCTGTGCCTGATTTGCTGCTGACACTGCGGTTGCCATGCTTGGCTACTTTAGCGCCTGCACCGGCAGCGACAAACATAGCAGTAGTCGAGATATTAAATGTGTGTGCGCCATCGCCACCTGTTCCAACAATATCAACAAAGTGACTGTTGTCCGTGACTTTAACGGGGGTGGCAAATTCGCGCATCACAGTCGCTGCTGCGGTGATTTCACTAATGGTTTCTTTTTTTGCACGCAAACCAGTCAGGATGGCTGCTGTCATAGAAGGTGATAGTTCACCTGACATGATGGCACGCATGATGTGTAGCATTTCATCATGAAATAGTTCACGATGTTCAATACAGCGTTGAAGAGCCTCTTGAGGTGTGATTGACATAATTTACTTATTTCGTCTTTAAGAAGTTATTCAACAACTCATGACCATATTCAGACAGAATAGATTCTGGATGAAATTGCACACCTTCAACTGCAAATTTTTTGTGGCGCACACCCATGATTTCGCCATCATCAGTCCAAGCAGTAATTTCGAGATTTGCTGGCAGACTTTCTTTTTCAATCGCAAGCGAATGGTAGCGCGTGACAGTGAATTCTTTAGGCAGATCTCTAAAAACACCTTGTTGAGTTGTGTGAACAGTATCTGTTTTGCCATGCATGACGCGTTGGGCACGAACCACTTTGCCACCAAAGGCTTCGCCGATGGCTTGGTGACCAAGGCACACACCCAGCAAAGGTACTTTGCCTGCAAAGTACTGCAATGCTGCTACAGAAATGCCTGCTTCTTTGGGGCTACAAGGGCCTGGTGAGATGCAAATATGATCTGGCTTTAAAGCCTCAATTTCAGGAATGGTGATTTCATCATTTCTAAAAACTTTTACTTCTGCGCCAAGCTCACCAAAGTATTGAACGAGGTTGTATGTAAAAGAGTCATAGTTATCAATCATGACTAACATCAAGACCTCCTTGAACCATTTCGGCTGCACGTAATACTGCTCGAGCTTTAGCTTCTGTTTCTTTCCATTCTGACTCAGGATCTGAGTCAGCAACCACACCAGCACCTGCTTGAGAGTGCACCAAGCCATCTTTGATGATGCCTGTTCTGATCACGATAGCCACATCCATGTCACCTGAAAAAGATAGGTAACCAGCGGCGCCGCCATAAATGCCACGTTTCACAATTTCCATTTCATCAATAATCTCCATTGCGCGAATCTTCGGCGCGCCCGATAAAGTCCCAGCTGGAAAAGTAGCTTTAAGCACATCCATATTGGTCGCGCTATCAATTAACTCGCCTTCAACAGAACTAACAATGTGTTGAACATGAGAGTACTTTTCAATGACCATGCGATCAGTCACTTTGACGCTGCCATTTTTTGCAATTCTGCCAATATCATTACGAGCTAAATCAATCAGCATGACATGCTCTGCAATTTCTTTAGGGTCGGCGAGAAGTTCTTTGGCCAGTTGTTCATCATGTTCAGGATTTGAACCGCGTGGTCGAGTGCCCGCAATTGGACGAACTGTGACGTAGCGTTTTTTCTGACCATCCATATTTCTTGTTTCTTGGCGAACAAGAATCTCTGGTGATGATCCAACGACTTGATGATCACCAAAGTCATACAAATACATGTAAGGTGACGGATTCAATGATCGCAGAGCACGATAAAGCGATAAGGGAGAATCTGTGAAGGGTTGGCTAATGCGTTGCCCAATAACGACTTGCATGCAATCACCCGCCAAAATATATTCTTTAGTGCGCTTGACTGCATCAATAAAAGCTTCTTTGGCAAATTTACGAATAGGCTCAGTTTTCTTGGTTGCTGAGGTGTTTGGTTGTTGAACCGAAGCAGATAGGCTTTGGCGTAAAAATTTCAGTCTTGCTTGAGCTTTTTCGTAAGAACCTGATTCTTCTGGATTGGCATAAACAATCAGATATAACTTGCCAGCCAAGTTATCAATCACTGCTAACTCTTCAGTTAGCATTAATTGAATATCAGGCAAATTCATTTCATCTGGAAGATCGTGTTTTGCTAATCGAGGTTCGATATAGCGAATGGTGTCGTAACCAAAGTAACCCGCTAAGCCACCACAAAAGCGTGGTAAACCAGGCTGAAGTGCGACTTTAAATCGGCTATGGTAGTTGGCAATAAAATCTAAGGGGTTGCCGTGGTCTGTTTCAACCACTTCCCCATCAGTGATGACTTGTGTGAGTGTGTTTTGAGGTCCGCCACTCACCTTGATTAAGGTTTTTGCTTGTAGGCCGATGATGGAGTAGCGTCCAAACCGCTCGCCACCAACTACGGATTCGAGCAAGAATGTATTTGTGGACCCATGGTCTTGGGTAAGCTTTAAATAAAGAGATAAAGGTGTCTCTAGATCTGCAAGAGCTTCTGATACCAATGCAATACGGTTATAGCCTTGTTGCGCCAAGGCATCGAAATCTGAGCGATGCATTAAGCTTTCCCTAACTCCTCGCGCATCGTATCAATGATGGCTTTGTAATCAGGTTTGCCAAAAATGGCAGAGCCTGCCACAAATGTGTCAGCACCTGCTGCAGCAATTTCACGAATATTGTCAGCCTTTACGCCACCATCAACTTCTAATCTAATTTTGCGACCCGTCTTTGCCTCATAGGCATTTAACTTAGCTCTGGTCTCGCGCAATTTATCAAGTGTGCCAGGGATAAATGATTGACCCCCAAATCCTGGGTTCACTGACATCAGGAGTACTAAATCTAATTTATCCAAGACATGGTCTAAGTAATGCAATGGCGTTGCTGGGTTGAAAACAAGACCGGCTTGGCAACCATTATCTTTAATCAATCCAAGAGTTCTATCAATGTGAGAACTGGCTTCTGGGTGGAAGCTGATCAAGTTGGCACCTGCCTTAGCAAAGTCGGGCACGATACGATCAACGGGTTCAACCATTAAATGGACGTCAATGCAGGCTGGTTTTCCATCTTTCACAGCATAAGAACGAATAGCCTCACATACTAGAGGGCCAATCGTTAAATTGGGTACATAGTGGTTATCCATCACATCAAAGTGGATCCAATCTGCCCCGGCAGCCAGTACAGACGAGACTTCTTCGCCTAAACGCGCAAAATCTGCCGACAAAATAGACGGCGCAATAAGGTAGGAATTTGAGGTATTTGTTTTAGCCATATAGTGATTCTATCGTGGTCTTGCTTGCAGTAGCGTCTTCTATAGCGCAGAATCTTGTTATGGAACAACATCAATTCAATGTCTTGGTCAAAGTGACCTATCTTCCTGATGAGTCAGATGCTGAAAATAGGCAATTTGCATTTGCTTATACGGTGACCATTAAGAACGTTGGACAGCTCCCAGCGCAGCTTATTGCACGTCATTGGATCATCACGGATGGTGAAAATGAGGTGCAAGAAGTGCGTGGACTAGGTGTTGTTGGTCAGCAGCCTCTTTTGCGGCCAGGTGAGCAGTTTGAGTACACCAGCTGGGCTACTTTACCGACCCCAATGGGTACCATGAGGGGTGATTTCTTCTGTTTTAGTGAAGATGCTCAGTTTTTCCAAACGCCTATCCCAGAATTTGCCCTTGTTAT
Source organism: Pseudomonadota bacterium (assembly GCA_041179505.1). GTDB lineage: Bacteria > Pseudomonadota > Gammaproteobacteria > Burkholderiales > Burkholderiaceae > Polynucleobacter. Next base: position 4,983 of record JBEGTH010000010.1, read on the forward strand.
GCCAAGAACGTTGCATTAGGTTTTTAAATAGTTGGAATAATTCTCCATGTTCATGCATCTAGGGGGCTATATGACAATTGCCATAACATCAGTGTTTATTAATGATAAAGATCAGGTGGTGAAGTTGGTTGGAGAGGCCCGATTGCCCGAAGATATAAAGAAGGTAGCTGTCCGTATTCGTGGACGTGAAAGAGTCATTACGCCACTTGAGAATACTTGGGATAACTTCTTTTTGAATGGGCTTAGGGTAACTGATGATTTTATGAATCAGCGGGGCGAAAAGAAGTAGTTAGACCGAGAAAGCTCGGAATATTTAGAAATTTAAACGGGTACCTCAGCTCGGATTAGAGAGTTGGGTTTAATGCCTGTTGTTGATACAAAAACCTTTATTGGTCTTTTCTGCCCATCATGGTCCAAACTACAATAATGACCAAAATTAATAAAGCTACACCGGCTTCTAAGGCAAATAACAACATGGGAAATTCATCAAATAAATCGCTCAATTTAGGGTTCCTTTCGGGATCAATGATGGGTGCTACCCAATATGATGAGCATCATAAGCCTAAACAATTATTTCGTCCGGCTTTAGCCCTTGGCTTAGTAATAACCAGCATTTTATTAACATCCTGCACTTCTGTGCCTCTTCGTCAACCTCAAGCAACTCAGAAGTCCTCACCTAAAGCTAGTGCGCATGCTATTTCTAATGCAGAGTTGCACCCAGTTTCATGGGGTCAATTACCTGGATGGCGCGAAGATGATTTAACTGCAGCTTGGCCAGCTTGGCAAAGAAGTTGTCAGGGGCTCAATAAACGCAATCCAAGTGGTTTGAATTGGAGGTCTGTTTGTGCCGCTTCAATAAAAGTTGATGGGGCGGATAACAATTCAATTCGCCGTTACTTTGAAAATCATATGAAAGTCATGGAAATCCGTCATCAGTCTGGCCCTTCTGCTGGAGGGGTTCATGGCTTGGTCACTGGATACTATGAGCCCTATTTGAATGGGGCGCGTGCGCGTGGTGGGGTTTATCAAACGGCTATTCATCAGTACCCGAGCGCTTGGAAGAAAAGAAAACCTAGTACCTTGCCAACTCGAGCAGAGTTGATGTCAAGTGGGCAGCTTAGCGGCCAAGAAATATTATGGGTGGATGATCCTGTAGCGGCGGCCTTTATGCAGGTTCAAGGTTCAGGACGCGTGAGGATGAGCGATGGCAAAGTGGTGCGTTTAGGCTTCGCAGGAACAAACGATCAACCATTTAAATCATTTGCACAGTGGTTGTTAGATCGGAAGGAAATCAATCGTTCAACTGCCACCATGCAAGGCATTCAAGCATGGGCCAAAAAAAATCCCCAACGAGTTCAAGAAATGTTGAACGCCAATCCTCGTTATGTATTTTTTAGAGAGTTACCAGCAACAACAGATGCGAATGTCGGCCCTATTGGATCTTTGGGCGTGCCGTTAACGGCAGAGCGAAGTATTGCGGTTGACACCAAAATTTTGCCTTTAGGGGCACCTATATTTTTGGCAACCACCTATCCTCTCAGTGATAAACCAATACAGCGCTTGATGATGGCTCAAGATACCGGCAGCGCCATCATTGGTGCTGTTCGAGCGGACTTTTATTGGGGGACTGGTGATCAGGCTGGAGAGCAGGCAGGCCGGATGAAGCAACAGGGCAGGATGTGGATCCTGTTGCCTCAATAATTGAGGCTCACTTCCTCTACTGGCCTTTGAATTGAGCGGGACGTTTTTCTAAGAAAGCAGAGACTCCCTCTCGAAAGTCTTCACTAGCCCCTAGGCGATTTTGGGCAGCAGCTTCGATATCTAGCTGTTGCTTGAGCGTATTGTTATTAGCCGCATACATAGCTTTTTTTATTTCTGCTAAAGCTAGGCTTGGCAAAGCCGCTAATTCTTGCGCTAACTGCTGCGCCTCATCCATAAGGGATTCATCATCAACAGCTTTCCAAATTAAACCCATTTGATCTGCTTCTTCGCCACTGATTTTGTTGCCCGTCATGGCAAGCCCTAAAGCTTTTTGCAGGCCTACCTTTTGAGGTAGGAACCATGTCCCTCCAGCATCTGGCAATAAACCAATACGTATAAACGCCTGAGTTAAAGATGCTTTTTTACCGGCTAAGGTTAAATCTGCAGCTAAAGCTAAGTTAAAACCAGCGCCAGCAGCTACACCGTTAACAGCTGCAATGACCACTTGAGGCATGCTTGTTAAGCGTGCAATCAGAGGGTTATAGTTTTGCTCCAAAGTTTCGGCTAGGTTGTCTAATTTGAGATCGGGGTCAGCCAAATCCTGACCTGCACAAAATCCTTTGCCCGCACCTGTGATTAAAACAACTCGAATGCTTGGATCTTGATCTACTAAATCAAGTGCAGAACGGATTTCTGCATGCATTTGTGTTGTGAAGCTGTTTAATTTTTCTGGGCGGTTCAGGGTGATTTTGACAATACCTTGATTCAACTCATAGATCACTTGAGTTAGTTCGATGCGACTCATTTTTTCCCTGTGATGGTATTTGATTCCCCAAATGCTAGCATCTTGTTTAAGATAGCGGTTATATCAAGCATTTAAGTAGTGATGAATCCTGTGCTGACCTCACAAAACCAATAGAAAGATAAAAAATGAGTTACGAAACGATTGTGACATCAACTGATGGCCGTGTTGCTTTAATTACGCTTAATCGACCTAAGGCATTGAATGCCCTTAATGATCAACTGATGGATGAGTTGGGCGCAGCTTTATTGGGCTTTGATGCTGATGAGAATATTTCTTGCATCGTGATTACTGGTAGTGAAAAAGCTTTTGCCGCTGGTGCAGATATTGGCATGATGGCTAAATATAGTTTTACAGATGTTTATAAGGGCGATTACATCACCAAAAACTGGGAAACAATTCGCCGTATTCGTAAGCCTGTGATTGCTGCCGTCGCTGGCTATGCTCTGGGTGGTGGTTGCGAATTAGCAATGATGTGTGATTTCATCATCGCAGCGGATAACGCGCAATTTGGACAGCCAGAAATTAAATTAGGAATTCTTCCTGGTGCGGGTGGTACGCAGCGTCTACCGCGAGCTGTGTCAAAAGCTAAAGCTATGGACATGTGTTTGACTGCCAGAATGATGGATGCTGTTGAGGCTGAGCGTGCAGGTTTAGTATCTCGTGTGGTACCTGCTGAGCAATTGTTGCCTGAGGCCATGGCTGCAGCTCAAACAATATCAAAAATGTCATTACCTATCGTCATGATGGTTAAAGAGAGTGTGAATGCGGCATATGAATCTTCCTTGAATGAAGGTGTTCATTTTGAGCGTCGTTTATTTCATGCTGCATTTGCAACAGAAGATCAAAAAGAAGGCATGGCCGCTTTCATTGAAAAACGCAAAGCTGAATTTAAGCACCAGTAAATGATGTCGGGAATATTATTTCGAGCATTTGCTTTTGTAGTTATTTTAAGTTTAGGTGCCTGCGCTACTTTAGAAGTGGGCGATATGCAAACACCGCCTGCCGAGCAGGTGGGTAAATTTTCTGATTTGAATCAAGGTGGGCGTTTACCCAAGGCTTGGCAGGTTTGGCGGATTACGCCACAAAAAAATAAAACAGAGTACAAGCTCGAGCAATATGAGGGTAAAACAGTTTTGCACGCAAGTGCAGATATGGCGGCATCAGGCTTAGTGCTTCCATTAAAGCCACGAGATGCAACCGACCTATTTTTGAGCTGGCAGTGGAAAGCGCTTGACTACATTCCTAATGCTAATAATCAAGACTCTTCAAGAGATGATGCACCGTTAAGGATTTTGGTTGCTTTTGATGGCGATAAAACTAAGTTGCCTGTGCGTGATCAAATGGTTTTTGAAATGGCCAAAATTGTTAGTGGTCATGACATGCCTTATGCCAGTCTCTTGTATATTTGGGCTGCAAAAAGTCCCATTGAAACAATCATCACAAGCCCTCGCACATCCAGAGTGAAAATGATTGTGGTTAATAGCGGTCCCAAGGAGTTAGGTGTTTGGCAAAAGCACCATCGTGATTTAGCTAAGGACTATCAGGCAGCATTTGGTGATTTGCCAGGGAAAATAATTGGCCTTGGTTTATTGACTGATACTGACAATACTCGAACGCAAGTTAATGCGCTCTATGGCGATATTGAATTAATTAAATAGCCTTACTTTGCCAGATACTTTTGCGTCAAATTGACCCAGTAGCTGCTGCCCAAAGGCAATAAGTCATCATTAAAGTCATAGCAAGGGTTATGCAATTGGCAAGGACCTAAGCCGTGTCCTTGAGAGCGGTGATCACCATCACCATTGCCAATAAAAACATAGCAGCCAGGTTTTGCTTGGAGCATAAATGCGAAATCTTCAGCACCCATGGTTGGATCAATTCTAGGATTAACACTATCTTCTCCAACCAGATCCTTCATAACTTCAATCGCAAACTCTGTTTCTGAGGGGTGGTTGATTGTCGGTGGATAATTTCTTGAGAACTCAACCTCAGCATTGCAATCAAATGCTTGTGCCACTGTTGATGCAATATGTCTTAGTCGGGATTCAATTAAATCTAGCACTTCAAGTGTAAAAGTTCTCACTGTGCCGCCAACCCATGCGCTATCAGGAATGATATTGCTTGCATCGCCAGCATGAAATTGGGTGATTGATAAAACAGCTGCATCGATCGGGCGTTTATTGCGAGTAATAATACTTTGTAGTGAGCTGATCATTTGAGTAGCAGCAAATACAGGGTCTGCACTATTGTGAGGTAATGCAGCGTGGCCACCTTTCCCCTTAACAGTGATAACGAATTCGTTACTAGAGGCCATCATTGGGCCAGGTGTAACACCAAATTCTCCAACTGCTAGGCCAGGCCAGTTGTGCATGCCAAATACAGCATCACATGGAAATAAATCAAATAAACCATCTTTGATCATTTCACGGGCGCCACCGCCACCTTCTTCTGCAGGTTGAAAGATGAAATGGACGCTACCTTTGAAATCGCGGTGTTTTGAGAGATATTCGGCCGCTCCAAGCAACATGGCTACGTGACCATCATGGCCACAGGCATGCATCTTTCCTTCATGTTTTGAGGCATGTTCAAAACGATTATGTTCTTGTAAAGGCAGAGCATCCATATCTGCTCGTAAGCCAATTGAACGTCCAGATCCCAATGATCCCTGAATGCTTCCAACTACGCCCGTTTTTCCTAAGCCACGGTGAACGGTGATCCCCCAAGACGACAACTGTTTAGCAACCATATCAGCTGTGCGGTTTTCTTCAAAACACAGTTCTGGGTGTGCGTGGATATCTCGACGAATGGCCTTGATAACTTCAGCTGATTCAAGTACTTCTGGCAATAGTTTCATAGGTGTAATTTCTGATTTCTTAGCTAAATCATATCTCTTATAAAGCTGTTATGTTTAGCGCTTGGTATTCCTGCTACTTTAGTGCAGTATTTCATACATATTGATATATCTAAATAATTTATAAAAAGACAATAGCATGAGTCAAGAAAAACCCTGGTTAGACAGTTATCCAGAAGGTGTGCCGCACGTGATTGATGGGTCTCAGTATGTTTCTTTAAGCCATATGCTTGAGGATTCTTTTGCTCGGTACGCTGATCGTGTGGCTTTTGACTGCATGGGTAAAAAATTGACTTTCCAGGAGTTAGATCAAGCTTCTGAGCATTTTGCTGCCTATTTGCAGTCCCTGAATTTAAAGCCTGGGGCAAGAGTTGCTTTGATGATGCCTAACCTATTGCAGTACCCCATTGCTATTGCAGGCACCCTAAGAGCGGGTTTTGTTGTTGTTAATGTCAATCCTCTCTATACGCCAAGAGAGTTGGCTTATCAATTAAAAGATTCTGGTGCTGAGGTATTGGTAGTTCTGGAAAATTTTGCACATGTGTTTGAAAAAATTCAATCTGAGGTGAATGTTCATCATTTAGTTGTCACCAGTGTGGGTGAGTTGATGGGATTGAAAGGTTTACTTGTCAACTGGATTGTTCGGCGAGTAAAAAAATCTGTACCAAAATGGCAGTTGATTGGGATCCAAAGTTTTAATAAGGTCATACAAAGAGGCCGTGAATTGAAGTGGGTTCGCCCTGAGCTTAGAGCTGATGATGTGGCTTTCTTGCAATACACAGGCGGCACTACTGGAATTTCTAAAGGAGCGATTCTGCTTCATCGAAATATCCTGGCTAATGTGTCTCAAATTGAATCTTGGTTGGAGCCAGGTTTAAGGGGTAAGTCAATTGATCAGATGGTCTTTGTGTGTGCACTACCGCTCTACCATATCTTTGCTTTGACAGCCTGCTGTATGTTTGGAATCAGAAGTGGTGGTTTGAATATTCTTGTTACCAACCCCAAAGACATTCCAGGTTTTATAAAGTTGCTCAGAGGGCTTAAGCAATTTCATATCTTTCCCGCCGTGAATACATTATTCAATGCCTTAATGAATCATCCCTCATTTGGAAAAATTAATTTTTCAAATTTATTGGTTGCGATTGGCGGTGGCATGGCTGTTCAAAAATCACCAGCTGACCGTTGGTTGTCTTTGACTGGTAAACCAATTGCAGAGGGCTATGGACTTTCAGAAACATCACCAGTTGCTTGCTGCAATACACCTTTGATTAGTGGTTTTACTGGGCATGTGGGTCTTCCTTTGCCAGGAACCGATATCAGCATACGTGATGATGCAGGTCAGGTAGTGCCATTGGGGCAACCAGGGGAGATATGTATTCGTGGCCCCCAGTTGATGGCAGGTTACTGGAATCGATCTGAGGAAACTTTAGCAAGTATGACAGCTGATGGTTTTTTTAAAACAGGCGATATTGGTTTTATGGATCAATCGGGTTACATCAAAATTATTGATCGTAAAAAAGATATGATTCTAGTATCTGGATTTAATGTTTATCCAAGTGAGGTGGAAGACATCATCACATCTTTGCCAGGTGTTTTGGAGTGTGGTGTCGTGGGGGTGCCAGATGAAAACTCAGGTGAGGCAGTTAAGGTATTTATTGTGAAAAGAGATGTTCAGTTGACTGAAGATCAAATCCATCAGCACTGCAAAGAACAGTTAACTAATTACAAGCGCCCTAAATATATTGAATTTAGATCAGAACTTCCTAAAACCAATGTCGGCAAGATATTGAGACGAGAATTAAGGTCCGATGACTTATTTATTCAGGAAGCTTGATATAGGTAGCAGCTTTTTCTAGTGCTATTTTTGTATAAGGTGTTTGAATTAGGGCATGATCAATCTGAGGAATGATGCCTAGTAGCGGAGCTTTAATCATTTCTTTCAAAGATTGAATATTTTCATCAAGTAGATTCATCTCGCTCATGGTGTTGGCAACCCATCCGGCAAGAATCAAACCTCTTTGTTGAATAGCTTCTACGGTAAGTAGTGCGTGATTAATGCATCCCAGGCGCATGCCGACAACTAAGATGACCGGTAAAGCGACATCTTTTGCAAAATCAGCACTATTTTTATCCTCATGAAAAGGCACTTTAAATCCACCTACACCTTCAACCACAACGGCATCGGCTTGTTTGGCTAAGGCTTGGTAGCCATCAAGCATATTGTTGTAGTTAAGCTCAATACCATTTTTCTTGGCAACTAAATGGGGAGCTGAAGGGGTTTCTAAAATATAGGGGCAAATATGTGAAATATTTTTAGCGGCTTCGTGAGTGGAAGCTAGTGCTAAGGTGACTAAGTCTTCGTTTTGTAGCTTTCCATTGATAAGACTAAGGCCAGCAACAACTGGTTTATAACCGATAACCTGAGAATATTTTTTTTGCAAAAGTAAAAGAAGCGCACCCGATACTAAAGTTTTACCAACTTCAGTATCGGTGCCAGTGACAAAGAATCCCAAGTTTTGATTAGAAGGCATTTTCAATTTCATGTAGCGCTTCAATAAGCTGCCCGATTTGTTCAGTTGTGTGCGTGGCGGAGAAGGTGATGCGCAAGCGTGCAGTCCCTTCTGGTACCGTTGGTGGTCGAATTGCAGGAACCCAAATGTTTTTTTGATCAAGTTGTTGGGCCACTTTAAGGGCATCTTCATTTGTGCCAATGACGATCGGTTGAATAGCCGTCTGTGATGGCATTAAGCGCCACTTTTTCAGTTGCAGATGGCTGTGCCAGTAAGTAATATTTTTTTCAAGCGCCAATCGATGGCTAGGGTCGCTCATCAGGTCAAGGCTTGCAAGAAGACCTTGTGCAATTAATGGTGGACTGGCCGTTGTGTAGATGTAGGCGCGGCCTTTTTGCATGACCCATTCAATCAGATCTGCATCCCCAGCAACAAAAGCGCCACTTAAGCCAGCAGCCTTTCCTAAGGTTCCCATATAAATGATCCTTGCATTGCGAGGATCATTTGCTTTTAAGTTAAATAAATTCAGAACGCCTAAGCCTTGATCTCCCAGGACGCCAAAGCCATGAGCATCGTCAATCATTAGTAGGGCATTGAATTCTTCGGCAGCATCTAATAATTGATTAATGTGAGCAATGTCGCCATCCATGCTAAATACTGCATCGGTAACGATCAATTTAAAAGGATTTAAATCCTCTGCGAGCATTTTTCTAAGGCGTGCAATATCTTGATGTGGGTAAATTTTGATGGTGGCCTGATTCTGTTTGCTCGCTAAGCGAATACCATCAATCAAAGACGCATGATTCAGTTCTTCAGAAAAGATGCTCATCTGCATCTGTTCACCCGAAGCATTATGCAAGGTGCTTAGTGCAGTAATGGCAGCCATATTGGCCATGTAGCCAGTGCCAAAGAATAATGTTTTAACGTTGGGGATGAAAGAGCTCTGAGTTTTTGCAAGGGCTTTCTCTAAGGTGTCGTGCGCTTGATTGTGCCCGCTAATCATGTGAGAGGCGCCACTGCCAGCTCCATAACGTTGGGCACCATCTGCAATAGCTTCTGCAATTTTAGGATGGTTCGCTAAACCCAAATAATCATTGCTGCAAAAAGTCAGCATCGATCGACCATCAATTGTCATTAATGGAGCACTGGCACTTTGGCTAACTTTAAGTTTTCTGCGGAGAGATTTTTTCTCTAAGTTATCTAAGAGTTGCGCGTAGTGCTGGGTATATGAGTTACTCATGACTAAATTCTAGCCCCTGTTTTGTAAAACAAGGTGGAGGGTGTTTTCAATACCACTTGAAAGAATCGTCAATTCATCTAGGCTTAATGTATAGGGTGGCATGATGTAAATGGTCCGACCAATAGGGCGTACCAAAATTTCTTTTGATAAAGCTTCTTTGAAAAATTCCTTAGCGAATGAGTTGCTTGTTACTTTCTCTTTGACGTCAAAAGCCAAGATCATGCCTTTTTGGCGGAAATGTTCAATGTTTGAATCATTTTGTGCCCAAGTAAATGAGTCCTTCATGGCGTTTGCTAAGACTTTATTCTTTTCAATGACTTGATCATTGGCAAAAATATCTAATGTTGCAAGTGCAGCGGTACAGGCTAGAGGGTTTCCTGTATAGGAGTGAGAATGCAGAAATCCTTTGGTGATGTCTTCATCGTAAAAAGCCTGATAAATCTTGTCGGTAGTCATGACCAATGACAAAGGCAAATAGCCACCGCTGATGCCCTTCGATAGAGCTAAGAAGTCTGGCCAGATCCCCGAGTCACCAGCTTGCTCAACCGCAAAGAATGTGCCGGTTCGACCACAACCCACTGCAATCTCATCTGCAATCAAGTGCACTTGGTATTGATCACATAGTCGACGGGCGCCTACTAAGTAGCTGGCATCGTACATGGCCATGCCAGTAGCACATTGAACCAATGGTTCAAGAATCAGAGCCGCAATTTTTCCTTGGTGTTTTTGAAGTGTTGTTTCTAAGTCTTTCAGTGCGCGAATCGCTACATCTTCATTTGTTTCACCAGCAGATGCATTTCTGGCGTCTGGGCTTGTAACGATATGGGCTTGACCAATAAGTGGACCATAAGCATCTTTAAAAAGTGCCACATCTGTGACTGCCAGAGCGCCAAGAGTTTCACCGTGATAACTATTTTTTAAACAAATAAATTCTTTTTTTTCCGACTGACCTGAGTTCCGCCAATAATGAAAACTCATTTTGAGAGCAATCTCAATTGCAGATGCACCATCAGAGGCATAAAAAGTATGGCCTAACTGGTGGGATGTTAGAGCGCTTAGTCTTTCGGATAGCTCTACTACAGGAGGGTGTGTAAAACCTGCCAGCATGGCATGCTCTAATTGATTGAGCTGTTCTTTTAATGCTGCATTGATGTATGGGTTAGCGTGACCAAATAAGTTCACCCACCAAGAGCTCACTGCATCTAAGTAGCGCTTGCCATCTTGATCGTATAACCAACTTCCTTTGCCATGAGATAAGGCAATGAGTGGAAAGCGCTCATGATGTTTCATTTGTGTACAAGGGTGCCACACCGCTTTTAAGCTGCGTTCAACCCATTGCTCAGAAATCGATGGCGTTTTCATATTTTTCATTCGGCTGTCATGCCTGTTTCTTGAATTAACTTGGACCAACGTTTGGAGTCTGCTTGAATTAATCGCTGTAGTGCTTCAGGACCCTGTGGGTTAGCTTCTAGACCCATATTGGCTAGCCGTTCTTTCACTTCAGGTAAGGATAAAATTCTTTTGGTTTCTGCTGCAATCTTATTAATATCTTCTTTGCGCATGCCAGCAGGTCCCATCAAAGAAAACCAAGATGTCACTTGAAAGTTTTTAAGCCCAGGAACCCCTGACTCACTTAAAGTCGGAATATCTGGAGCATGGGGAGAGCGTTGGAGACTGGTTACGCCAATTGCTTTTAAATCACCCGATTTAATAAGGGGCATTGCTGATGTCAAATTATCAAAACTCATTTGAACCCGACCACCCAATAAATCTGGCATAGCCTGAGCTCGTCCTTTGTAAGGAATATGTTTGATTTTTGTTTTTGTTAATTGTTGAAATAGTTCACCTGATAGATGAATTGAGGTACCAATACCAGATGACGAATAACTCATTTGATTAGGTTGAGATTTTGCTAAATTAACTAGAGACTTGGCATCATCAGCCGGCACATTTTTATTTAAAACCAACACATTAGGCGTGCTGGCTAAAAATGTTATCGGTTCTAACTCTTTGTGGGCATCGTAAGATAAATTTTTGTAAAGATACGGATTGATCGTTAACGTGCCAACCGTGCCAATGAGCAGTGTGTGGCCATTTGGGTTTGATTTGGTGACAAATTCAGTGCCAATATTGCCACCCGCACCAGGTTTGTTTTCTACAATTACTTGATTATTAAAGTCTTTTTGCCAATGTTCGGCAAGCGCTCTGGCCAAAATATCAGGTGCGCCACCAGGGGTAAAGGTAACAATAATTCTAATAGGCTCTGAGCTGGCGTAAGGCCATGACTTTTCAGCTGAGGCTGTTTGAGTCAGGATGGCTAAAGAAATAAAAGTTAGGATTTTGCGCATAGACTCTATTTGAACACTTCGACCTGTATCATTAGCAATTATTACTAAGAATTCCCCTAAAAAGCTTATGTCTACTAATGTTGCCCAAGTACTTGAACTTTATGAATTGCCTATGAACGAGTTAATGACTCGTGCCGCTGCAGTTCATCGTGAAAATTTCCCTGAAGGGGATATTGAATTGGCAACTTTGTTGTCGATTAAGACCGGGGGTTGTCCAGAGGATTGCGGTTATTGCCCACAAGCGGCGCGCTATCAAACAGATGTTAAGGCAACAAAAATGATGGATGTCGAAGAGGTTTTGGAAGCTGCGCGTGCGGCTAAAGAAGCTGGATCAAATCGTTTTTGTATGGGTGCTGCTTGGCGTGAACCTAAAGATCGTGATATTGAAAAAGTGGTTGCAATGATCAAGGGTGTTAAGGATCTTGGTTTGGAAACATGTGCCACTTTAGGTATGTTAGCCCCAGAACAGGCTAAAGCATTAGGTGATGCTGGCTTGGATTATTACAACCATAATCTAGACACGAGCGAAGATTTTTACGGGTCTGTGATTAACACTCGTGATTACCAAGATCGTTTAGATACTTTGAAGAGTGTTCGCAGTGCAGGTATGTCAGTTTGTTGTGGTGGCATTATTGGTATGGGTGAGACACGTACTCAACGTGCGGCATTCATTGCTAAGCTTGCTAACTTAAATCCATATCCAGAATCAGTGCCAATTAATCATTTAGTACCAGTTGCGGGTACTCCTTTGGCAGATCAAAAGGGCGTTGATCCATTAGAGTTTGTTCGCACGATCGCCATTGCACGTATTACGATGCCAACAGCGCGTGTACGTTTATCTGCTGGTCGCCAAGAGTTGGGTCGTGCCGTTCAGGCCATGTGTTTTATGGCGGGCGCCAATTCTATTTTCTACGGTGATAAGTTGCTCACAACTGACAACCCAGAAGCGGATGCCGATCGTGAGCTTTTAGCTGAATTAGGTTTAAAAACTAAAACAGCTTGCAAAGCAGAAGTCCTCGTTTAAAAACGATGTCTTAAACCAGCGGAAATACTCTGCTGGTTTTTAGATCGATTGGTTTCTGAAACTCCAGCTCGATTGGAGTGCCAATCGACGATGCTATAAATATCAGTTCTCTTTGATAATTTATACAAACCACTCATAACTACTCTTCGGTCTTTATCCATCAAGGCATCATTATTCGATTGATGCGTTAGCTTGGTGTATTTAGCCAGGCTCAGCTCAACGCGAGGTGTTAGTTCGTATTGAAGTCCCCAGGCTGCGACAAAGATTGACGAAGCGACTTGATCTTTATCGGGAATCGTTAGTTGCGGATGCTTGAATATAGATCCAACTTTTACCTCTGGTAATTTGCTATGAGAAATACCAGTTCTTAATTTCAGTCGATCCATTTTGTATTCACCTGCCACGTTCAAGATTTTTGTTTTCCCAAGAGCTTGCGCGTGAGATGGTGCTGTATCCACAATTTTGGCAATGCCAATTTCTGTATACGATGCGCCAATACCCCATTGTCTATTTTGATGCTGCATACCAATGGCCATTTCACTGCCATTGCTGATGGAGCCAACCTGTGTGCCAGGTTTGTAGCTCGCCAGTGTGCGAACATTTGCAAATGAGTATTCATATTTAATGGTGGCATCTGAGCGATTGTGATGATTCTTGGAATCAGAATATCCGCTCAGATGATGAATTGTTTGATGTTGATTTAAGTTATTAGTTGGATCAAAATTTTTAATCACATCGTAGCTAACTGTGTGTTGTCGTCCCATCGTGATGCTACCAAATGTTTGATTGCTTAAGCCTAAATAAGCTTGTCGACCAAACATACTTTTATTTTCAGATTTCTTGCCATAAAACTTTCCATCGCTTGAAGAGTCGAGCTCCCCTGAGTTGGTGTTAATTCCGGTTTCCAATTTAAAAATTGTATGGGTCCCTTGGCCTAAATCTTCTTGCCCCATAAAACCAAGGTGTGAGCCTGATAAGCCACCTGAGTTATTTGAAAGACGACCATCTTTGGCATTACCTACATTGTCATTGCCAGCATTCTTGGTGTAACGCATGCCGTTATCTAAGGTGCCGTAAATCGATGTAATACTTGTTTGAGCCTGGGCACTTGTGATGACCAGTGGTGTTGCCATTAAAGACAGCACCGCTACGCTGATAAGCGTTTTTTTCATGAGTTCTCCATTGAAAGTTGATGCAAAAAAACAACAAAATTGCTATTTTTATGTTTGGTTTACAAGTAAACCAGCAACTAAGATACCAATAAAGTAAACTTCAGATAATTAATAACCTTAAAAATAAGTATTTTTATGAGAATTAGTTGTAATAAAACAACATATAGCGCTGATCTGTATCAAAACTGATAATTGATCAAGCGTTTAAGATGACGTTATGAGCTCAAAACTAGCTAATCACCCCGTTGATGGATTCATCATTGAGTTTGATCGCGCTTTGCGATCAATTGTTGGCGCTACTCCCATGAGAAGACCTATTCCAACTGCATATATAGAGTCTAGTGAATCAATAGATGGCTTAACAGAGAGTGAAAAAAAACACTCTGCAGGCTTGATGAGAATTAATCATGTAGGAGAGGTATGTGCTCAGGCTTTATATCAATCCCAAAAACTACATGCTAAAAGTGATGCGCTAAAAGCAAAGTTAGAGCACGCGGCGATCGAAGAAGAGGACCATTTGGCCTGGTGTGAGAGCCGTCTAGAAGAATTGGGTGCTCGACCAAGTCTATTGAATCCTCTTTGGTATGCAGGATCTTTTTTGCTAGGATCTGCAGCTGGATTGGCTGGTGACAAAGTTAGTTTGGGTTTTGTTGCTGAAACCGAAAAACAAGTCGAACATCACTTGGATGGTCATTTGCAAGAATTACCCTCTCATGACCACCAATCAAGGGCAATCGTTGCTCAAATGCGTGCTGATGAGATTGAACATGGACAAATGGCTATACGCGAAGGTGGAGTAGAGTTACCTGCGCCAATTCAGTCAGCCATGAAAATCATGGCAAAAGTTATGACTTTTACTGCTTACCGCATATAACCCTCAGCTAGTTTCTTAAGAGTAGTTTCCAGGACTATGTTTTTATTGAAAATTTACTGTTAAAATATACTCAACATACGCTCCTAAGTACTTGTTCTAGCTAAAGAAATTGTAAAAAAAGTACCCAAAACACTTGACCATCAATTAGTCATCCTCTACAGTGGGGAAAAGTGTGAAAAAGTGGGGAAAATTACGTGTTTCAAGGTGCTTCTGCATTAACTCTCGATGCCAAGGGTCGCATGTCGATTCCTGCAAGGCATCGTGACGCCTTGCAATTACAAGGTGAAGGCAGAGTCACGCTTACAAAACACCCCGATGGTTGCCTCTTGTTATTCCCTCGATCTGAGTGGGAAGCATTTAGAAGTCGTATTGCGCAGTTACCAATGGATGCTCATTGGTGGCGCCGTATTTTTTTGGGTAATGCTTTTGATGTTGAGATGGACGGTTCAGGGCGCATTCTTGTGAGTCCTGAATTACGTGCAGCCGCCAATGTCGAACGTGATGTCATGTTGTTAGGCATGGGTAGTCACTTCGAATTATGGGATGCCTCCACTTACGCACAAAAAGAGCAAGTAGCTATTGCGCAAGGCATGCCCGATGCACTCAAACAATTTACTTTCTGATGTTGGCCGACCATGACATATACCCATCGCCCAGTACTACTGGCCGAGGCAGTCACCTCGGTATTGGGTCCATCAGAAAACAAAACGCCAAATCAATTGCCACTAATGATTGTCGATGGGACATTTGGTCGTGGTGGCCACAGTCGAATGATATTGAGTCAACTCAATCAGCAATCAAAGTTAATAGCTTTCGACAAAGACCTTCAGGCGATAGCAGAGGCGAAAACAATTCAAGATCCACGTTTTCAGATTATTCACGAGAGCTTTGCCTCGATGGCAGAACACATCTCAGCGGAATCAGTCGATGGGGTGTTATTGGATCTAGGAATCAGCTCACCACAAATCGACGATCCAGATCGAGGTTTTTCGTTTCGACAGGATGGTCCACTCGATATGCGCATGGACACAACTCGTGGACAGAGTGCAGCCGAATGGTTGGCAACAGCCGAACAAAAAGAAATAGCGAGGGTCATTAAAGACTATGGGGAAGAACGGTTTGCTTTACAGATTGCAAAGGCGATTGTTACTCGCAGAGAGCAAGGCGAGTCCCTCACTCGGACAAGAGAGCTCGCGACGCTCGTGGCTAGTGTTGTCCGCACCCGCGAGGCGGGCCAAGATCCGGCCACGCGCACCTTTCAGGCTATACGGATTTATATCAACCAAGAACTTGCCGACTTGGAGGGTGGGTTGAGCGCAGCATTAACCTGTCTCAAGCCTGGCGGATTATTGGCCGTCATTAGCTTCCATTCTTTGGAAGATCGAATTGTTAAACAATTCATGCAAGGCTTGTCTCATATCTCAGTGCCAAGGGGTTTGCCATTGACTGAAGATCAGATGCCTAAACCGGTAGCTGAACTAATTAGCAGAATTAAGCCTAGTGCAGAAGAGATAAAAGAAAACCCGCGTTCACGATCAGCCATTTTGCGTGTGATGCGTAAGGTAAAAAGTCAGCTTGGGAGCGGTCAATAATGAATCGCTCTACGATCATTCTTCTTGTTATTTTGATGTTGTGCTCATTGTCATTGGTTGCTGCACAGCAAAAAACACGTTCCTTGTATGTTGCACTTGAGCGTGCTCAAACAGAAGAGCGTCGTTTGAATCAAGATTGGTTGCGTCTTGAGTATGAGCAGCGTAATTTATCCAAGGCAGCCAGAATTACTGATATTGCTCGCAAGCAATTGCATATGCAGCCAATTCACCCTGGACGCACACAATACGTGGTGGTGGATTAAATGGCGCGCATTTCGTATTCATCAACACCCAATTTAGTCTTGCGTTTGCCAATGTGGCGATCAAGACTAGTTTTATTTTTAATATTTGTTGGTTTTATTGCTTTGACCTTGAGAGCGGTTTGGGTGCAAGGGTTTGGAAACTCTTTTTATGAAGAAAAGGGTAATAAAGCAACTTTACGTTCGATTGAAATGCCAGCTAGTCGCGGAAAAATTCTTGACCGTAATGGTGAAGTCTTAGCAACTAGTTTATTGGCTAAGGCAATTATTGCTTTTCCTGATGTTATTCCAAGTGATTTATCAAAAGATAAATTAAGTGAACTTGCCAAGCTATTAGAGATGAGTGAATCAGAGTTAAGAAAAAAATTAGCTTCTGAGAAAAATCAAGTGTTCTTAAAGCGTCAAGTTGATCTTGATGTTGCTAAGAAGATCAAAGATCTAGGTATCCCCGGTATTGCACAAAACAACGAGTACAAACGTCTTTACCCTGAGGGTGAAGCGATGGCGCATATCGTTGGATTTACAAATGTTGAGGATCGCGGTCAAGAAGGTATGGAGTTGGCAAGAGAAAAAGATCTTGCTGGTCAGCCTGGGCGCCGTCGAGTCATTCAAGATCGTTTGGGTCGTTATGTCGAAGGCCTTGGAATTATTCACCCTCCGAAAGATGGTGCTGATCTCCAACTGTCCATAGATAGCAAAGTTCAATTTTTAGCATTTAATGAAATTAAAGCGGTAGTAGAAAAGCACCAGGCAAAGGCGGCTGGTGTTGTTGTTTTAGATGTGCAGACTGGCGAAATCTTAGCTTTAGCAAATTGGCCGACATACAACCCTAATGTGCGAAGTGGTTTGAGTGGTGAGCAATTAAGAAATCGAGTGCTCACTGATACTTTTGAGCCTGGTTCAACCATGAAACCATTTTCTGTTGCGATCGCACTTGAAAAAGGTTTGGTTCAACCAAATACCCAAATGCAAATCGGTAAACAGATTGTTATTGGCAAAAAAGCTATTACAGATACACACGCATATGGCGCATTGACAGTTGCTGAGGTAATACAAAAATCAAGCAATATTGGAACAGCAAAAATTGCGATGCAATTAGAAGCTCAGGATATGTGGGAAATGTTCCAAGCGATTGGTTTAGGGCAAGCGCCGACCATTGGTTTCCCTGGTGCTGTTGCGGGTCGTTTGCGTCCTCATAAAAATTGGGTGCCTATTGATCAGGCGACGATGTCTTACGGTTATGGTTTATCTGCATCCTTGTTTCAGATGGCGCGCGCGTACACCATCTTTGCACGTGATGGCGAGTTAGTTCCGGCAACTATTTATAAGAGCAACGGTAAGCCTAAGGGTACGCAAGTTATTTCTGCAAAGACTGCGATCCAAATGCGCGAGATGTTAGAAACAGTAACTCAAACCGGTGGCACTGCAACCAATGCTCAAACTTTAGGTTATCGCGTTGGCGGGAAAACTGGCACTGCTCACAAAGTTGAAGGTAAAGGTTACGCCAGCAACAAATATCGTGGATTCTTTGTTGGCTTGGCACCTATGAGTGCTCCAAGGATTGTTGTTGCTGTAATGGTCGATGAGCCAAGAGCTGGTGGTTATTACGGTGGCGTTGTTGCTGCTCCAGCATTCTCAAATATTGTTGCAGGTACTTTACGAAGTATGAGTGTTTTGCCAGATGCGGCGATTAAGCAAATGGTTGATAAAGACTTGCAAATGACTCCAGCCAACAGCTCAACACAGAAAGTATCTCTCAGCAGATGAACGCTATGTTGCCCATGAACGCACTCCCTCTTTATTTATCACTGCAGCCTTTGATGAAGGCTGGTGCTCAAATGACTGGAGACACTCGTGTTCTAAAAGCTGGCGATGTTATGTTGGCTTACCCAATGGGCAATCAAAGAATTAAAAGTGATAACAGAGCTTATATGCTTCAAGCTTTAAGCTTAGGCGCTGCTTTAGTTTTGTATGAGCCTCAGGGTTTGGAAGATATTCTCAATAAAAACGATCTTCAATTAGTCAAAGATGATCAGCGCTGTATATCTGTGGAAGGTCTTTCTGATCAGGCTGGAGATATATCAGATTATTGGTATGAGCATCCAAGTCGTTCAATGAAAGTCATTGGTATTACTGGTACAAACGGTAAAACAACTGTTAGTCAGTGGATTGCCGAGGCTCTTCAAACTAAAAAAGAAGTTGCTGGGGTCATTGGAACATTAGGTGCGGGTATTTTGGGATCTGTTAAGAAGACGGGATTCACAACCCCTGACGCACCTCAGACTCATGCGTTGTTGAAAAATCTTTTAACGCAAGGTGCAAGCACTGTAACTGTTGAAGTATCTTCACATGCCTTAGAGCAGGGGCGTGTGACTGGTGTTGAATTTGACACAGTGGTTATTACTAATCTAAGTCAAGATCATTTGGATTATCACGGCAACATGGAAGAATATGCGGCCGCAAAGAAAAAGATATTAGATTTACCAAATGTTAAAAATATTGTTATTAATGCAGATGATGATTTTGGTCAGACTTGTTTGCGTGAATTAAGTCAAAAGATTGAACCCGGATTAACAGTTTGGGCATATGCCACTCAGCCAGAAAAATTATTAGCATTGCCTTGTTATACAAAAGGGCAAATCAAAAAAGTTTTAGCTCAAAACATTCGCTTATCTAATCAAGGTATGGCATTTGATATCTTGACCGATGGTGAGCTTCTTGAAAATATTCAAACCAAATTTGTCGGAAACTTTAATGTTAGTAATGCATTAGCAGTTTCTGCAGCTTTATTGATTCGTGGATTTTCAAAAGCTGAACTTCAATTAGCCATTCAAGCATTAAAGCCAGTTATTGGTCGTATGGAATTAGTTCAAGGAAAAGCGAATCAATCACCTATGGCTATTGTTGATTTTGCGCATACACCTGATGCTTTAGAGCAAGTGCTTAAAACATTGAACCATCTGGCAAAAGAGCGCTCAGGTGCATTGTGGTGTGTATTTGGTTGTGGTGGAGATCGCGATAAGACTAAGCGTCCATTAATGGGAAGCATTGCTGAACGTTATGCTGATCACGTCATGGTGACGAGTGACAACCCAAGAAGTGAAAATCCTGAAATAATTATTTCTGAGATTCTTGCTGGTTTTGAGCAGCCTGAAAAAGCACAGCACAACACCGATAGAGCAACTGCCATTTTGCAAGTGATTCGCCAAGCCCAGCCGGAAGATGTTGTTTTGGTCGCTGGTAAAGGTCATGAAGATACTCAAGAGATAGCCGGTAAGCGACATTCATTCTCAGATCAATTGCATTTGCAATTAGCTATGGGAGGTGCTGCTATATGAGTCACTCCTGCATGACGCTTGCTCAAGTAAAACAGTTTTTACCAGAAGCAAAGATAATCAATGCACCATCAACTGAAATCCTTATAAAGCGATTTGTCAGTGATAGTCGTCAGGTTGCCCAAGGCGATTGCTTTATTGCTATACGTGGCGAAAAATTTGATGCACATGACTTCTTGACTGAAGTTCAAGGAAAAGGTGCAAGCATAGCTTTGGTAAGTTCCGTTGAACAATTGCCTAATGGATTCTGCGGCATCTTGGTTAAAGACACCATTCTTGCTTTACAAAATTTAGCCCGTGCTTGGCAAGAGGAATGCAAATCTCATCAATTGAAAAACTTGATTGTTGTCACTGGTAGTAATGGAAAAACAACCGTTAAGGGCATGATCGAAAGTATTTTCAATGCAGCTGTTGGCGATAATCATGCTTTAGCCACTCAAGGTAATTTCAATAATGAAATTGGTTTGCCGCTAACTTTATTACGTTTAACAACGCAGCATGAGTTAGCAGTTATTGAGTTGGGTATGAATCACCCAGGTGAAACAAGTTTATTAGCTGGTATCGCTAATGCAAATATTGCATTAATTAACAATGCTCAACGTGAGCATCAAGAATTTATGGCAACTGTTGAAGCTGTTGCCCAAGAGCATGCTTTAGCAATTAAGGCATTACCAATTAATGGCACTGCTATTTTCCCAGCTGACTCTGAGTATTCTGATTATTGGCGACAGCAAGCATCAACAAGAGTGGTGTTTGATTTTGCTTGGGGTGTTAATGCAAAAGCAATGGTCACAGGCGATTGGTTAAACCAAGCCGCTAATCAAATAAAAATTAATACGCCAAAAGATGATATTCAAGTTACTTTGAGTATTCTTGGTGAACATAACGCTCGTAATGCTTTGGCTGCTACAGCTGCTGGCCTTGCCGCTGGGTTATCTTTAAATGTCATTCAAACAGGTCTTGAAAACTTTAAACCTGTTAATGGCCGTATGCAACAGCATCAATTAAGTGATCAAACGACTTTAATTGATGACACCTATAACGCCAATCCAGATTCCGTTCGTGCCGCTATTGATGTGTTGGCAGCTCTTCCAAATTCTTCTTGGTTGGTGCTTGGTGATATGGGTGAAGTTGGTGAGCAGGGACCTGAGTTTCATTACGAAGTGGGTTCTTATGCTGGTGAAAAAGGCATTAAGAAATTATTTGCAATGGGTGACTTGAGTAAGCAAGCTGTTACTGCTTACTCAGAAAAATCATTTGCGGGTGGCACTGCCACTCACTTTGATGATTTAGAAGATTTATGCCGGGCATTGAAGAATTCATTAGCGCAGCGAGCTGTTAATGAGTCAACCACGGTGCTGATTAAGGGCTCACGTTTTATGCGAATGGAAAGAGTTGTTAAAGCTCTAGCAGAGGAGATTCAATAATGTTGTTATGGTTGGCACAGTGGTTACAAAATGACATTGGCTTCTTGCGTGTCATTAACTACATTACCTTTAGAGCGGTGATGGCAACATTAACAGCGGGCTTAATTGGCTTGTTTTGGGGTCCGTGGGTTATTCGTAAATTAACGGCCATGAAGGTCGGTCAAGCTGTTCGTCAAGATGGTCCTCAAACACATTTAGTAAAAACAGGTACGCCTACGATGGGTGGCGTTTTGATTCTGTTAGGTATTGCTGTGTCTACATTAATTTGGGCAGATCTGAGTAATCGCTTTATTTGGATTGTTTTAATTGTGACATTGGGTTTCGGCGCTATTGGTTGGGTGGATGATTACCGTAAGGTGGTTTACAGAGACCCTAAAGGCATGTCCTCTAGAGAAAAGTATTTATGGCAATCCTTGATTGGATTGTTTGCAGCTATTTACTTGGCATTCTCTGTGTCAGAAGTAAATAACCTCAAAGTTCTAGAGTTATTTTTAAACTGGGTGCAAAGCGGCTTCTCAATTAACTTGCCTGCTAAGTCAAATTTATATGTGCCATTCTTTAAGGAAGTTAGCTATCCGCTGGGTGTTCTCGGATTTATTGTTTTAACTTATTTAGTGATTGTTGGTAGTTCAAATGCAGTGAACTTAACTGATGGCTTAGATGGCTTGGTCATCATGCCTGTTATTTTGGTGGGTTCTGCTTTAGGTGTATTTGCTTATGTGATGGGTAATGCCATTTTCACTAAGTACCTTTTGTTCCCATATATTCCCGGCGCTGGTGAATTAATGATCTTTTGCGGAGCAATGAGTGGAGCAGGCTTGGCTTTCTTATGGTTCAACACACACCCGGCTCAAGTATTCATGGGTGATGTAGGCGCACTTTCTTTAGGTGCTGCCTTAGGAACAGTTGCTGTCATTGTGCGCCAAGAGATTGTTTTATTTGTTATGGGTGGCATTTTTGTTGCTGAAACAGTTTCAGTCATTCTGCAGGTGGCTTGGTTCAAGATCAGTAAAAAAATCTATGGTGAAGGTCGCCGTATTTTCAAAATGGCCCCATTGCATCACCACTTCGAATTAAGCGGTTGGAAAGAAACGCAAGTAGTTGTTCGTTTTTGGATCATCACTATTTTGTTGGTGTTGATTGGTTTATCTAGTCTGAAATTACGATAGGCGAGCATAGTGATTCAATTACAACATCCATTCGGCAATCAATACACGAACCAAGTTCGTGTATTGGTGCTTGGCTTAGGCGAGTCAGGTGCTGCCATGGTTCGTTGGTGCCAGGCTCAGGGTGCAAATGTTCAAGTAGCAGATACACGCCAAGAATCACAGTTGTCAGATGCTGCCAAAAAGTATGAGCAAGTTGTGCGAGCATCCGGAGTTAAAGATATTCATTTTGGCAAATTATCAAATGAATTACTTGGTAACGTAGATATCATCGCCATTAGCCCAGGTATATCGCCTATTCAAGAGCCAGTTCAATCATTTTTAAATGAAGCTCTTGATAAAAACATTTCAGTTTGGAGTGAGATTGAGTTTTTCGCACAAGCGATATCAGCTCTTAAACTTGAGCAAGACTATCAAGGAAAAGTAATTGCGATTACTGGTACAAATGGCAAAACAACCACAACAGCATTAACTGGACTGTTATGCGAACGAGCAGGACTGTCAGTTGCTATTGCCGGAAATATCAGTCCAGCTGCATTAGATAAGTTATTAGATATTGAATCTTTGCCTGATGTTTGGGTTTTGGAATTGTCTAGCTTTCAACTTCAGCATACCTACAGCTTAAATGCTGATGCGGCTACTGTTTTGAATATTTCTCAAGATCACTTTGATTGGCATGGTGACATGGATCATTATCTTGCTGCAAAGGCTAAAATTTTTGGCGCTAATACTGTAGCAGTTCTCAATCGTGATGATGAGTTGGTTTTTGGATTGGCAGAGGACTTATCTGCTAATCGTGTCTTGTCATTTGGTATGGAAGCCCCAACCGAAGAAGATGCTTTTGGTATTTTCCATGACACAGCAGCTGGTGGCATAGATTGGTTGGTTTGGGCTGAGCCAGATTCAGAGGCTCTAGAGTTAAAGGCTAAGCGACGTCGTAAAAAATCAATTGAAGATGATGAGCCTTTGCGATTAAAACGTTTGATGCCTGCTGATGCTTTACGCATTAAGGGCCGTCACAATGCATGTAATGCTTTAGCAGCAGTTGCAATGGCAAGTGCGATTGGCTTGCCGATGGGACCTTTATTGCATGGCTTAAGAGAATATAAGGGTGAGCCTCACCGTGTTCAGAGCGTTTCAATCATTGATGGTGTTGAGTATATTGATGATTCAAAAGGAACCAATGTTGGTGCAACGATGGCAGCCTTAATTGGTTTAGGTGAATCATCAGGTCAGCAAGCGCGAATTATTTTAATAGCTGGCGGTGAAGGAAAGGGTCAAGACTTTAAGCCTTTGCTTAATTCAGTTGCTAGGCATACTAAAGCTGTGATCTTAATAGGCCGAGATGCTCCTCTTATTAAGGATGCTTTATTAGATTCTGGGGTTCAATTAATCGAGTCTCTAACGCTTGAATCCGCTGTTGAACAAGCATCTCAGATCGCAAATTCTGGCGATATGGTTTTGTTATCTCCAGCTTGTGCAAGTTTTGATATGTTTAAAGATTATGCGCATCGCGCTCAGGTATTTGTTGATGCAGTCAATGAATTGGCGATTTCTCGTGGGCAGGTGAGCGCATGATTCAATATTTCAAACGATTCAGTGCCAACGGTATCAGTGGCTTCAAAGGTGGGATTAAGGAAGGCTTTGAAGAGTTTCGAGTTGGTCTACGTGATGCAACATCTGTTGTTAAGCCAACTCGCTCACGAATGATGGAGTATGACCAGCCATTGTTGTGGGCAGTATTACTTTTGGTGACATTAGGTTTGGTCATGGTTTATTCAGCTTCTATTGCTTTGCCTGATGGACCTAAATACGCTAAATACAGCAGTAGTCACTTTTTAATTCGTCACGCTATTTCGATGGTCTTTGCTTTTGGGGCAGGAATCATTGCATTTAAAGTGCCATTAAAGGTATGGGATCGATTTGCACCTGCGATCTTTGCCCTTGCTTTTGTGATGTTGATCATAGTTTTAATTCCTGGCGTGGGTAAAGGCGTTAACGGTGCTCGTCGTTGGATACCTCTTGGATTTATGAATTTCCAATCATCAGAACTAATGAAGTTTGCCGTCGTTCTATTTGCTGCTTGGTATACCGTTCAACGTCAAGATTATTTGCACTACTTAGTAAAAGGCTTGGCTCCTATGGGTGCCGCCGTTATTGCAGTTGGTGTCTTATTGTTATTGCAGCCTGATATGGGTGCATTTATGGTGATTGCCATGATTGCTATGGGCTTGTTGTTCTTGGGCGGCATCAGCGGAAAACTATTTGGTGCTCTGATTGGATTAGCAGTCAGTAGTTTTGTCATGATTATTGTCTTTTCCCCATTTCGTAGGGATCGAATCTTTGCGTATTTAGATCCGTGGAATGAAGACTACGCTGCAGGTAAAGCGTATCAGTTAACACATTCTTTGATGGCATTCGGTCGAGGTGAATGGTTTGGGGTTGGCTTAGGTGGTAGTGTTGAAAAGCTACATTACTTACCAGAAGCACATACAGACTTTATCTTGGCTGTGATTGGTGAAGAGCTTGGTTTTATAGGTGTCACGGTCGTTATTGCAATCTTCTATTGGATTGTTAGAAGAGCATTCTTAATTGGTAGAACTGCTTTGCAGCTTGATAGAAGCTTTGCAGGTTTGGTTGCAAAAGGAATTGCCATTTGGATTGGCTGGCAAGCATTTATTAATATGGGCGTTAACCTTGGTCTGCTTCCTACCAAAGGGTTAACTTTGCCATTTGTCAGTTTTGGTGGTTCTGGCTTAGTGATGAACGCTGTTGCCATTGCGGTTCTATTGAAGGTTGATTTTGAAAATAGAATTTTGATGAAGGGCGGAAAGTTATGACGCTTTCACATTCATCATCCAATCAACTAACGCCATCCTTATTAGTTATGGCTGGTGGAACTGGTGGGCACATCTTCCCAGGTTTAGCCGTCGCTGAATATTTGCGATCTGAAGGATGGAAGGTTTCTTGGTTGGGTAATCCAAGCGGTATGGAATACCGATTGGTTACACCAAGAGGATTTAATTTTGAGGGCATTCAATTTGGTGGCTTAAGAGGCAAAGGTATTAAAACCTTAGCTTTATTGCCATTTAATTTGCTGCGCGCATTTTGGCAAAGTCTTCAAGTATTGAAACGCGTTAAACCTGATGTAGTTTTAGGTATGGGCGGTTATGTCACATTTCCAGGTGGCATGATGAGTGTTTTATTGGGTACACCTTTAGTTTTGCATGAGCAAAACTCTATAGCGGGTTTAGCTAATAAGGTGCTTGCAAAAGTTGCCGATAAAAATTTATGTGCATTTCCTGGTGCTCTATCAGGTGCTGCATGGGTTGGAAATCCATTACGCCCTGGCATGAGTCAGGTGGAGACCCCAGCAAATCGCTATGCATCCAGATCAGGACGTTTAAATATTCTAGTGGTGGGTGGCAGTTTAGGCGCAGCTGCACTCAATACAAATATCCCGAAGGCCTTGGCTTTAATTGATCCGGAATTAAGACCTCATGTTATTCACCAGTCTGGGGAAAAGCATGTCGACACTTTAAAACAAACATATGCTGATCTTGGAGTAGATGCTGATATTCGCCCATTCATTGAAGATATGACTGGTGCATATGCTCAGGCAGACTTGGTGATTTGTCGCGCAGGTGCGATGACAGTAGCTGAGATATCTGCTATTGGGGTTGCATCTTATTTAGTGCCATTCCCTCATGCTGTAGATGATCATCAAACATTTAATGCTAAGTTTTTATCAGATGCTGGTGCAGCAGTGTTAATGCCGCAAACCGAGTTAAGCCCAGAAAGCTTGGCCACATATTTAAAAAATATCAATCGTAAAGAGTTGCAAAAAATGGCAGAGCAAGCTTTGTCTCAAGCCAAGCCTTTAGCAACAAAAGATGTTGCTGATGTTTGCAAACAATTATGTAAGGATCGATCACGCTCATGAAGCATATTCTTCATCAAATCCATTTTGTTGGTATCGGTGGCGCCGGCATGAGCGGTATTGCCGAAGTGCTATTAAATTTGGGCTACAGAGTCAGTGGTTCTGATATGGCTGAAAGCTCAACTACCAAGCGTTTGCGTGAGTGTGGAGCAGAAATTTTTATTGGCCATAGCGAAAAAAATGTGGGTAGTGCAGAGGCTGTTGTTATCTCAACAGCGGTCACTGGAGATAACCCAGAAGTATTGGCTGCTAGAGCCGCACGCATTCCGATTGTGCCAAGAGCTGTGATGTTGGGTGAGCTCATGCGCTTGAAGCAAGGTATTGCGATTGCAGGTACTCATGGCAAAACAACGACAACCAGTCTTTTGGCTTCAGTCTTGGCAGAGGGTGGTTTAGATCCTACATTTGTTATTGGTGGCAAATTAAATTCTGCTGGTGCTAATGCTCGATTAGGAACAGGTGACTTTATTGTTGCTGAAGCTGATGAATCAGATGCTTCATTCTTAAATTTATTACCGGTGATTGAAGTGATTACCAATATTGATGCTGATCATATGGATACCTATCAGCACGATATGGCTAAATTAAAACAGGCATTTGTTCAGTTCACCCAGCGGATGCCTTTCTATGGTGTTGCGGTTTTATGTGTTGATGATGAGAATGTCAGAGATATCTTGCCATTTGTTTCAAGACCAGCACTTCGTTATGGTTTATCTGAAGATGCTGATGTGAGGGCTATTGATGTTCGCGCAGATGGTCCTCAGATGCACTTTACTGCTCTACGACATACTGTTCGTCGGCATGGCGAGAAGCCAGGTCCATTAAAGGTGACGTTGAATTTGCCAGGCTTACATAATGTGCGTAATGCATTGGCTGCCATTGCAATTGCAACTGAGTTAGGTGTTTCAGATCAAGCAATTATCAAGGCTTTGTCAGAGTTTCATGGTGTTGGTCGTCGTTTCCAAAAATATGGAGAGGTTAAGCTTCCTCAAGGTGGCTCATGCACTGTGATTGATGATTACGGTCATCATCCAGTGGAAATGGCTGCAACACTAGCTGCAACAAGAGGTGCTTTCCCGGGACGTCGACTATTACTTGCATTCCAGCCTCATCGATTCACAAGAACTCGAGATTGTTTTGGTGATTTTGTGAAAGTATTACAAGGTGTCGATGCATTAGCTTTAACGGAAGTGTATCCAGCGGGTGAAGCACGTATTCCCGGTGCAGATGGTGAAAGCTTGATTAAAGCTTTAGCAAAAGCAAATGATGCAGGTCGCCTATTAGATCCAAACGCAACTCAGTTTTCAAAAGATGTCGCAGGCTTGCCTGAAATGGTAATAAGTATGGCTCGCGATGGTGATGTTGTTATCACGATGGGTGCAGGATCAATTTCTACTGTTCCTGGAAAAATTGTGGAGCGTGCAAATGGCTAATCAAATGAATCTTCAGTGGAGCGACCAAGTTCAAAAAGACTTATCTGCCATCAATCCTAAGCAATTAGGAAAAGTGGGAGTGCTATTAGGTGGTAAATCTGGAGAGCGAGAAATTTCATTGATGTCAGGCAAGGGTGTTTTAGAGGCACTTTTGTCTAAGGGAGTTGATGCATACGCTTTTGATACTGGTGAGAAATCCATTGCACAACTACTTGTAGAAAAGTTTGATCGTGTTTTTATCGCATTGCATGGACGTTTTGGTGAAGATGGAACGATGCAAGGTGCTCTCGAACAGTTAAGCATTCCTTATACAGGTAGTGGTGTTCTAGCATCATCTTTGGCAATTGATAAACAAGCCACTAAACGTTTGTGGTCTGGATTTCAGTTATCAACACCTAAATTTGTGATGTTAGATAAAGATAGTCAATGGAGTGAAGTTGCTCAATATTTAGGTTTGCCAATCATTGTGAAGCCTGCAAGAGAGGGTTCTTCATTAGGGTTGAGCAAAGTAACAACAGTTGCAGAGTTGCCAGCTGCATATGAATTGGCTGCCAAACTAGACCGTGATGTGATGGCAGAACAATGCATCATTGGTGAAGAGTTGACTTGTCCTATTGTGGGTGACGGTGAAAATGCTCAGGCATTACCGGTAATTAGAATTGTTGCGCCAGACTCGAACTACGATTACCACAATAAATATTTTTCTGACGATACAAGATATTTGTGCCCGACAGGTTTGGATCTTGCTTTAGAAGCTCAGGTGCAAGAGTTGGCGTTGAGTGCATATAAAGCATTAGGTTGTAAGGGTTGGGGTCGTGCAGATGTCATGATCGACAACAAAACAAATCAAGCCTACTTACTAGAAATGAATACCGCACCTGGTATGACTGGTCATTCATTAGTGCCTATGGCCGCTAAGGCTGCTGGTGTTCAGTATGCAGATTTAGTTCTCTGGTTATTAAGTAAGGCGGGTCTTCATTCATGAAATGGATTCGTGGAACTTTCTCAGTGATTGCTTCAGTGATGGGGACTATTTTTGGTCCTATCTGGAATCAAACGCGCGTGTTGAAAGTTCTATCTAATGTGATGTTCTTAATTGCATTATTAGCAACATGCTCATGGTTGTTATTTTGGCTAGGTCAGAGACCTGTTTTTTCATTGAATCATTTGACGGTTGAATCACTAGATGGCCGTGAATTAAAACATGTCAATTTGCCAACAATTCGCGCAAGAGCAGTAGATCAAGTTCAGGGCAACTTTTTTACTGTGAGATTAGATCAAGCACGACAAGCTTTTGAGGCAATGCCATGGGTGCGTAGAGCTAGTGTTCGAAGAGATTGGCCTAATGGCATCGTGGTTGCTATTGAAGAACATCAGGCGATGGGGGTTTGGCATGGCGCTGAAATTCCAAAATTAATAAACACACATGGTGAATTATTTGTGGCCAATATGGCTGAAGCAGAGGATGGAGCATCACTGTTGAGATTCTCAGGCCCAGAGGGCAGTAGCAAAGAAGTATTTAAAAAACTTCAAAAAATTAATACTTGGTTTTCTCCATGGGACGCAAAAGTTCAGGGTTTGGAGTTGTCTTCACGTTACGCATGGAAAGCGAAGTTAAGCAATGGTTTGACTATTGATTTAGGTCGCGAGTTAGATGAGCGAGATAGTAAGCAAATTGAATTAAGCGTTGAACGTCTGATGAAAACTTGGCCGCAGGTGCAAGAAAAATGGGGTCAACGTATTGATTCAATTGATCTTCGTTATGCCAATGGTTATGCAATACATATAGGGAAAAAATTGTGAGTGTGATTAGTAAAGATACTAAAGAACTAATTGTTGGCTTGGATATTGGAACATCCAAGGTGGTTGCTTTGGTGGCGGAGCTTAATCCAGATGGACAATTCAACGTGGTTGGATTAGGTCAAGTGTCATCTAAAGGTTTGAAGAAAGGCGTTGTTGTCAATATTGAGGCAACAGTTCAATCTATTCAGAAGGCGCTTGAAGAAGCTGAGGTTATGGCTGATCGTCGTATTGCTCAAGTATTTACAGGTATCGCAGGAAATCACATTCATAGCTTTAACTCAACTGGCATGGTAGCTATTAGAGATAAAGAAGTTTCACAAGCTGATGTTGAGCGGGTGATTGAGACTGCTAAAGCAATCAATATTCCAACAGACCAGCAAATCATTCACATTTTGACTCAAGAATTCATTATTGACGGTCAAGAAGATGTTCGTGAGCCAATTGGAATGAGTGGTATTCGTTTAGAAGTAAAAGTACATATCGTGACAGGCGCTGTTAGTGCTGCGCAAAATATTGTGAAGTGTGTGCGTCGCTGTGGATTGGAAGTCAATGATTTAATTTTGCAACCAATCGCCTCTAGCGTTGCTGTTTTAACTGAAGATGAAAAAGAATTGGGTGTTGTGTTGATTGATATTGGCGGTGGTACAACTGATATCGCTATATTTAGTCAAGGTGCAATTCGACATACGGCCATTATTCCAATTGCTGGCGATCAGATTACCAATGATATTGCGATGGCCTTACGTACGCCAACAGTCGAGGCTGAAGATCTCAAGATTCATTTTGGCATTGCCCGACAAGATATGGCTAATCCAAACGAAAACATTGAAGTTCCTGGTGTCGGTGACCGAGAAGCGCGCTCTATGTCAAGACAGGCACTTTCCGCTGTGATCGAGCCTCGAGTAGAAGAGTTATTGACCTTGGTTCGTGAAGTTGTGCGTGAATCCGGCATGGAGCATTTGGTGTCCTCAGGTGTTGTATTGACGGGCGGTACAGCTTTAATGCCAGGAGTTGTTGAGATTGCTGAAGAGGTGTTTGCAAAACCAGCTCGCGTTGGTATTCCTGAGTACCGTGGTCACTTGAGCGAAATTTTAAGAAGTCCTCGTTATTCAACTGGGCTTGGCCTATTGATGGAAGGTCGAGTGCAGTTGGTGCGTGGTCGTCGTATTGCGCAATCTGGCACATGGCAAAACATTGTGGCTCGTATGCGTGAATGGTTTATGGGTAATTTTTAATTAAAGATTTTTAGTTTTATTTTTGTCGTCGTCAACTGTAGTTAATAGGAGGTGTTATGGAATTTGAAATGTTAGATGCGGAACCAGCGGGTAAGACCATTATTAAAGTGGTTGGAGTTGGTGGTGCTGGCGGTAACGCTGTGCAACACATGATTCGCCGTGGTGTTCAAGGGGTTGAGTTTATTTGCATGAATACAGATGCAGGTGCTCTTCAACGTTCTAAAGCTAGCCTAAATATTCAATTAGGTTCAACGGGTCTTGGTGCTGGCGCAAAACCTGAAGTAGGTGCAGCTTCTGCGCAGGAAGCAAGAGCACGTATCGCGGATGCACTACAAGGTGCGCATATGGTGTTTATCACAGCTGGTATGGGTGGTGGTACTGGTACAGGTGCAGGCCCAGTCGTTGCAGAAGTTGCAAAAGAAATGGGTATCTTGACCGTTGGCGTGATTAGTAAACCATTTGATTTTGAAGGTGCTAAGCGCGGTAAGGTTGCTGAAGCAGGCGCACATGAACTTGAAAATTATGTTGATTCATTAATCGTTGTTCTTAATGAAAAACTATTTGAAGTTATGGGTGAAGATGCTGAGATGGATAAGGCATTTGGTTGTGCAGATGACGTATTGCATAACGCGGTTGCTGGTATTGCAGAAATCATCAATGAGCAAGGTTTGATTAACGTTGACTTTGAAGACGTTAAGACTGTGATGAGTGAGCAGGGTAAAGCCATGATGGGTACTGCCACAGTGTCAGGTATGGATCGTGCTCGCTTAGCTGCTGAAGCTGCAGTAGCATCGCCTTTATTAGAGGGTGTTGATTTGTCTGGTGCGCGTGGTGTGTTGGTGAATATCACTGCAAGCCGTTCACTCAAGTTATCTGAAACACGTGAAGTAATGGGTGCTATTCGTGGTTATGCTGCTGAAGATGCAACTGTTATTTTTGGTACTGTTTACGATGAAAGCTTAGGTGATGCATTACGTGTGACAGTGGTTGCTACTGGTTTAAATGGTGGTAAGCGTAAAGAAAAGCAGCCTGAAGTTATCTGGCGCAACACGCAAGCTACAGGGACTTATGATGCTGTACCAACAATGGCTAATTTGAGCTCATTTGCCCCGCAAAGCCCAACTGCAACAATGGCTATGGCTAGTGTTGCAGCGGCCCCGGTTGCATCTGCTGCATCAGTTGCGCCTGTTAGCTCTGCTGCTGATTACAGTAAATATGATGTACCCAAGGTTTTTCGTAGCAACCGTGATTCATTATCTGAGCCGCGTCTTGGAGCTAATAGCTCTCCTGAGGCGCAAGCAATGATGGATAAGGGTGCTGATTATTACGACATTCCAGCTTTTTTACGCAAGCAAGCTGACTAAGTTTTTGTAGTAAAAGAGAAAAATATATGTAAAACAATGGCATAGCGATGCTGATGGTAACGCGCCTCCTGCGAAATGACGACGCATGCGATACCATCAGTATTCGGCATTAATAAATGCACGAATTTGTTATGACCAATACTTAATTGATGGAGACCAAAATGATTACAGTTGGACAAAAATTACCTGATGCAACAATTCACGAATATTTAGACGTTGCTACTGAGGGTTGTGCAATCGGCCCGAATGCTTTTGAAGTGAGCAAGTTAACAGCTGGCAAGAAAATTGTTATGTTTGGTTTGCCGGGCGCATTCACCCCAACTTGTTCTGCTAAGCACGTTCCTGGTTATGTGGCTCATGCAGCAGAATTTAAAGCTAAGGGTGTCGATGAAGTTTGGTGTTTATCAGTCAATGATGCATTTGTAATGGGTGCATGGGGTAAAGACCAAAAAGTGAACGGTACTGTCCGCATGATGGCTGATGGTTCTGGTGAATTAACTAAAAAATTAGGCTTAGAGCTTGATTTAACTGCGCGTGGTTTGGGTGTTCGCTCAAACCGTTATGTCATGATTATCGACAACGGGGTTGTTAAGCACTTGGCTGTTGAAGGTCCTGGCCAATTTGAGGTGAGTGATGCGGCCTCTGCTCTTAAAGCACTCTAATTAATAGATATTAATCATATGTTGAAACAGCGCACCATTGCATCGCCAGTTAAAACAGTCGGTATTGGCTTACATACTGGCCGCAAGGTGTCGCTGAAGTTATCCCCAGCTCCAGTTGATTCAGGAATTGTGTTTCGAAGAGTTGATTTGGATGGGTCTAAAGGCATTAAGGCGGAAGCACATTCGGTAACGGATACAAGGCTTGCCACTGTTTTACAAAACGGCGATACACGTGTTTCAACTGTTGAGCACTTATTGTCTGGTTGTGCTGGCTTGGGTATAGATAATTTAATTATTGAATTAGATTGCGAAGAAATTCCAATCATGGACGGTAGTGCTGCTTCATTTTTATTCCTGATTGAATCAGCCGGTCTTCAAGAGCAAGATGCTCCAAGAAAATTCATCGTGATTAAAAAACCTGTTGAAGTTAGAGATAACGGCAAGCTTGCACGTCTAGAACCATTTGATGGCTACAAGTTAGATTTCACGATTGATTTCAAACATCCGGCCGTTGATAAAACAGGTCAAAGACATATTATTGATTTTGCGAACAGCACTTATGCGCGCGAGATCGGAAGAGCAAGAACATTTGGCTTTGCACATGAAGTAGAAGCTCTCAGAGAAATGGGTTTAGCGCGAGGCGGTAGTTTAGATAATGCAATTGTTTTGGATGAGCATCGCATTCTAAATAATGAAGAATTGCGCTATGACGATGAATTTGTACGCCACAAAATTTTAGATGCCATTGGCGATCTCTATTTAGCAGGCCATCCTATTGTGGGTGCTTATATTGCTGAAAAATCAGGTCATGCCATGAACAATGCGCTATTAAGAGCCATGTTTGCTGATCCTAGCTCCTATGAAATTAAGAGTTTTTCAGAAGCAGATGCACCAAAAGCATATTTGCAAACTGATAGACCATTATTTGCTTAAAAATTAGGCAAAAAAGCCAAAATTTAAGTTACTTCTTATTTTTTAATAGTTTTTCCACTGCTGATTTCAGTGCAGAACCTTCCTCAAGTGTTGGAAGAAGTTTTGCCCATGAATTTTGAGCTTTTTCACTGAAAATCAGGGGTGATTTAGCTGGTAAAACTGGCTTTTCTTGGCCGATTCCGACCCCTCCCGGAGACTGTTTAATCGTAATAGATTGAGCGGGCCAACCCTGTTCTTGGAGCTTAAATAGGATAGATGGCAATTTTTGCTGCAAACGCGTTGCAACAGCAGAGTTGAGTGCAAATAGTTTTAATTGACCGTTTTCTTCAGAAAAGCCACCAACTTTAATATGGGTAATAGCCATTTCAAGCCCATTTTTATTGAGGCTCAGGGCGACAGCCTTCTGTAATTGAACTGTATTTTCTGCTTGCTGCAGAAGGTGTCCCAAAGGGGTATTTTCTTCGATGCAAGCCAATGCCGGACGAGCATTCGCAGATGGCCGTCTGGGTGCTAAACTTTGAGGCTTAAATTTCCTCGCAAAAGTCATGGTTACTGGTCTTCTTAAGAAAATATTTGGCAGCCGAAATGATCGGCTCTTAAAACATGCTCTGGAGCAGAGTATTACGTCTCTGGACGATGCCGCTTTGCAAGCAAAAACTGCTGAATTCAAGTCAAAACTGGCTGCTGGTCAAAGTTTGGATGATATTTTGCCGGAAGCCTTCGCCGTAGTTCGTGAAGCGAGTAAGCGTGTCATGGGTATGCGTCACTTTGACGTTCAAATGGTGGGCGGTTTGGCCCTTCACCAAGGCAAGATTGCAGAAATGCGGACTGGTGAGGGTAAAACCCTCACGGCGACTCTGCCGGTTTATTTGAATGCCTTGGGTGGTCGTGGTGTTCACGTCGTCACAGTGAATGATTATTTGGCTCAGCGTGATGCTGAGTGGATGGCAAAGCTTTATAACTTCCTTGGTTTGACTGTTGGTATCAACCTTTCAAACATGGAACACGATGCAAAACAAAAAGCTTATGCATCAGATATCACTTACGGCACAAATAATGAATTTGGTTTTGATTATTTGCGTGACAACATGGTTCAAGATCTAAGTCAGCGCGTACAGCGTGGTTTGGCTTATGCGATCGTTGACGAAGTTGACTCTATTTTGATTGACGAGGCTCGTACACCTTTGATTATTTCAGGGCAGGCAGAAGATCACACAGATGTTTATGTGACGATGAATGCCTTGCCTCAGTATTTATCTCGCCAAATTGGTGAAGAGAAGGCTGATGGTACTGGAGTCATTACTCCGGGTGACTACATCGTTGATGAGAAATCACATCAAGTTTTCTTGACTGAGTCAGGTCATGAAAAAGCAGAAGCGGCTCTAGCTAAGTTGGGTTTGATCAAAGAGGGTGAATCTTTATATGCCCCTCAAAACATCACATTGATGCACCATGTATATGCAGCTTTAAGAGCGCACACCCTATTTAATAAAGATCAGCACTATGTTGTTCAAAATGGTGAAGTGATTATTGTTGACGAATTCACAGGGCGTTTGATGAACGGCCGTCGTTGGTCTGATGGTTTGCATCAAGCTGTTGAGGCTAAAGAAGGCGTTGCCATTCAGCATGAGAATCGCACGCTAGCAACGATCACTTTCCAGAACTACTTCCGTATGTACGGGAAGTTAGGTGGTATGACGGGTACTGCAGATACAGAGGCTTACGAGTTCCAAGAAATTTATGGCCTTGAAACTGTCATCATTCCGCCAAATAGAATTAATGCTCGAATTGATAAACAAGATCAAATCTATAAAACATCAATGGAGCGTTATAACGCTGTCATTAAAGATGTGCAGGCTTGTTATGAGCGTGGTCAACCAGTATTGGTTGGTACAACGTCGATCGAGAATTCAGAGCTCATTTCATCCTTATTAGATAAAGCAAAATTACCTCATCAAGTTTTGAATGCTAAGCAGCATGCAAGAGAAGCTGAAATCATCGCACAAGCTGGCCGACCAAAGATGATCACAATCGCCACTAATATGGCTGGTCGTGGTACTGACATCGTTTTAGGCGGCAATGTTGAGAAGCAGGCTGCTTTGATCCAAGCAGATGCAGCACTAGCTGATGCAGATAAAAAGACCCGTATTCAGCAATTGCATGATGAATGGCAGGGTCTGCATGATCATGTTGTTAGTGCAGGTGGTTTGCATATTATTGGTACTGAGCGTCATGAAAGTAGACGTGTTGATAATCAGTTAAGAGGCCGTGCTGCTCGTCAGGGTGACCCAGGTTCATCAAGATTCTATTTATCACTAGATGATGCTTTACTTCGCATTTTTGCTGGCGAGCGATTGAAGTCCATTATGGACCGCCTAAAGATGCCTGAGGGCGAGCCTATCGAAGCAGGTATGGTGACTCGTTCTATTGAATCTGCTCAACGTAAAGTGGAAGCTCGTAACTTTGATATTCGTAAACAGCTTTTACAGTATGACGACGTTGCAAATGACCAACGTAAAGAAGTTTATCGTTTACGTAATGAAGTATTAGAAACAAAAGATGTCGGTGAGTTAATTGATAACTTGAGAACAGCTTGTTTCTCAGATCTTTTCTCAGAATATGTCCCTCCTGAATCAGTCATTGAGCAATGGGATATTGCTGGTTTGCAACAAGTTCTTGAAAATGAATGGAGTCTTGCAATAAATATTCAGGCTTTGATCGATGTCGAAGAATCAATCGAGCCTGAAGATTTATTAACGAAAATATTAGAAGCAAGCGCTGCAGCCTATCAAGAAAAAATTGATATGACTGGTCGTGAATCATTCGCCAATTTTGAGCGTTCTGTTACTTTGTATAGTCTTGATTCACATTGGAGAGAGCATTTAGCTGCGCTAGATCATCTACGCCAAGGTATTCATTTAAGAGGCTATGCTCAAAAAGATCCAAAACAAGAATATCGCCGAGAGGCCTTTGAGTTATTTGCTCGATTCTTAGACGTGGTGAAGTTGGATGTGACTAGAACAATTATGTTGGTCAAAATTCAAAATCCTGAGGAATTGGCTCAAGCATCTGAGTCTATGCAAGAAGATTTAAGTGACTTGAAAGATGTGCAGTATCAGCATGCAAATGCTGATGATTCTGGTGAGCAATCACGATCTCAAGTACCTGTTCAAGCTGGTCCAAAGGTAGGTCGTAATGATCCTTGCCCATGCAGTAGTGGTAAAAAGTACAAGCAATGTCACGGTCAGCTCAGTTAATCATTTGAAAATCTGATTAACTAGTTAACTTGGTTTCTATCGATTTATGAGAGAGTGTTGATATGTCAGTGAATTCTCCTTTACCAGTTGCCTCAGACTTACTACCTATTAAAGGCCTGCGTCTTGGTCATGCTGAAGCGGGTATTAAAAAGCCAGGCCGAAAAGACGTTTTGGTTTTGGAGTTGGCTGAGGGATCAAGCGTTGCTGGCGTTTTTACCAAAAATCGTTTTTGTGCAGCTCCTGTTCAAATATGCAGAGAACATTTACTTGCTAGTAAAAAAGCTGGCCTACAGGTTCGCGCATTGATTATCAATACTGGTAATGCGAATGCCGGTACTGGTGAGCCTGGTTATCAGCATGCTATTCAAACTTGTGATGAATTAGCTCAGTTAATGGGCTTAAAGCGTGAGCAAGTTTTACCTTTCTCAACAGGTGTGATTCTTGAGCCATTACCAGTTCAAAAAGTGATTGCAGCAATGCCTCAAGCTATTAGCCGTTTAGATGCTGATAATTGGTTTAATGCCGCTGAGTCAATTATGACGACAGATACTCAGCCAAAAGCATGCTCCAAGAAAGTTGAAATTAATGGCCAAGTGATTACTTTAACCGGCATTAGTAAGGGTGCTGGGATGATTCATCCAAATATGGCGACAATGTTGGGTTATGTTGCAACAGATGCCAAAGTTTCTCAGGATCTATTACAGGCACTCACAACAGAGGTTGCGGATCTATCATTTAATGCTATTACGATTGATGGTGATACTTCAACAAATGATTCATTTATTGTGATGGCAACTGGTGCTGCAGGTGTTGAGATACCAAGTTCGGGAACAAGTTATCAGGCTTTCCGCCAAGCTTTGATTGAAATTAGCCAAAGTCTTGCACAAATGATTGTGCGTGATGGTGAAGGGGCAACTAAGTTCATTACTATTCAAATTGATGGTGGCAAAACGGATCATGAGTGCAAGCAAGTGGCAGAGGCAATTGCGCACTCTCCATTGGTTAAAACAGCTTTCTTTGCCAGCGATCCTAATTTAGGACGTATTCTTGCTGCGATTGGTTACGCAGGTATTGCTGACTTGGATGTTGGTGGTGTGCAGTTATGGTTGGACGATGTGTGGGTTGCCAAAAATGGCGGCCGTCATCCTGAATATAAAGAGGAAGATGGTCAGCGCATCATGAAAAAATCAGAAATTAAAGTGAGGGCTGATTTAGGTCGCGGCCAATGTACTCAAACTATTTGGACCTGTGATTTATCCCATGAGTACGTTTCCATTAATGCCGATTATCGTTCTTAATGATGTCAGATAAATTAGACCGTCTTGATCGATTATTAAGTAAGTTAGATGAATGGCTGCCGCAACCATTGACAGAGGCAGATTGGAAAGCCGCTGTGGCATTTCGTTGGAGGCGCAAAGATACCCTGCTTGGTAAGATGGGTTATTTGCAGGCGGTGAAGCATATATCCAATATTTCTTTTTCTGACCTTCAGCATATTGATCGCCAAAAAGATCAAATCTATAAAAATACTAAACATTTTGTTGATGGCAAACCAGCTAATAATGTTTTATTAACTGGTGCAAGAGGAACAGGGAAGTCATCACTGATCAAAGCTTGTCTAAATGAATTTGCTTCAAAAGGTCTCAGGCTTGTGGAAGTTGATAAAGAACATTTAACTGACTTGGGCGATTTGACAGAAATATTAGCTTTAAGGCCTGAGCGATTTGTGATTTTTTGTGATGATCTATCTTTTGAAGATGGTGAGTCTGGATATAAATCATTAAAGTCTGCATTGGATGGTTCTATTGCTGCTCAAGTCGACAATATTTTGATTTATGCTACATCAAACCGTCGTCACTTATTGCCGGAGTACATGGCAGACAATGAGTCATATAGACACACATCAGATGGCGAGATTCATCCTGGTGAAGTGGTAGAGGAAAAAATATCTTTATCAGAGCGGTTTGGCTTATGGATTTCTTTTTATCCACCAAAGCAAGATGAATATTTAGATATGGTTGCCCATTGGCTAGGCCATTTTGGATTACCTCAGACTCAAATTGAGGCAGCTAGACCTGAAGCATTAATTTGGGCATTAGAGCGCGGTTCGCGTTCTGGCCGAGTTGCTTGGCAATTTGCACGACATTGGGCTGGCCAGCAGGACGATTAATGAGTCTCAGTGCATCGGGCCGTCCAGTCGTTGAAGTGGCGGTTGGCGTTTTACTAAAAGATCATGAATCGATTCTTCTTGGGCAGCGTCCAGAAGGTAAGCCCTATGCTGGCTATTGGGAATTCCCAGGCGGAAAAATTGAAAGCGGTGAGACTTTATTTGAGGCTCTCTATCGAGAGCTTCAAGAAGAAATCAATGTTCGTATTCAAGATGCTAAAGAGTTTCTAACTATCGAACATGATTATCCGCATGCTTATGTTCGTCTTCATATTTGCTTAGTTAAGGCTTGGGACGGTCAGCCACAAGGTCTAGAGAATCAGGCTATTGCTTGGTTAGACTTGAAAGATATTTCAAATATTGAAAATTCAAAGTTGCAGCCTATCTTGCCTGCAACAGTTCCCATTTTGGAAAAACTCAAAGAAATTTTGTAAGCCCGCCAAGAGCTTATGAAGCTGCGCTAATTAAAAGTTGCACAAAGACATTTTGAACTCAAAGTCTTTTGAAATGGCCTTTGGTTTTGAGATGCCATCACATTCCATGAAACGAGCCCACAGCATGTATTTATTGGCGCTAATTTCAGGAATGATTGTTGGATCCTGAACATGTATTCTCATTAACTGATATGTTTTGCCTGAAAGCATTTGCTGATAAGAGCCTTTAGGCGCGGTCATCCCAACTTCCTGCCCTGATTCACGTAACAATCTTAAGAACATGCTGCTAGCTTCGCTCCATGGCTCTAGAGGTGCCATATAGGACTTAAGAGAAGCTCTTCTTGTTTCAGCTGGAATAAATTGCCATGCATGGTATGAAGGCAAGTCAATGGGACTTGTACCACCAGGAACGCTCAAGCGAGTGCGAATAGCATTTAACCATTCACTATCGGTGATGAGTGAGTTAGGTTTTCCAATCGTGTTATTAATTTTTTGCCAGATAACATTCATCTCATGTAGAGTGCTATCAAGAAGACCTTGATCAACTCCTTTTTGATTCTTGAGTGATTCAAGGCTATGTTTTTGGCGATCAAGCTCTTTCATTAAGCTTGATTTTAAATCTGCTCTTGCGGTGATTTCCCCTAAATCAAAAATGATAGAGATAGCTTGATGCATATCTCTCGCATCATCTTTTTCAACGTGGTAATGAAAGCGATCAAATAGATACTCAAGTCGAAGCAGGCTTCGAACTAGCTCGTTGAAAGGGTATTCATAAGTAATCACAGTCTAATATTCTAGACTGAAAATATGCCTTTTTTGATAAATAAGTATGGGAATTACTAACTTTTATTAGAAATAAGTATTTGATGGACTGCTGCTGTTTTTTCCTGAAGATCGGCGAGGTCAAGGTTGTTCTCGATCACATAGTTAGCTACTGCAAGCCTATCAGTGCGCCTGGCTTGTGCATCAATAATTTTATGTATGGAAGCTCTATCTAGGCCGCTTCGGCTTTGAACCCTTGATATTTGTAGCTCTTCAGGGCAGTCGACCACAACTACACAGTCAATTTTTGCTGGAGTTTGATTGAGCCACTTGCCTGACTCAAGAAGTAGAGGGACAACAAAAACAATATATGGCGGATTATGCTGCATTGCAGCAATGGTCAGCATTTCTGTTTGTTCTGCGATTAGGGGATGGGTAATTCTCTCAAGAGTTAACCTGGCTTGAGGATCAGTGAAAACAAGTTCTCTCATCTTGGCTCTGTCTAAAGAGCCCTCTTTGGCAATAAATGCTGCCCCAAATTCCTTTTCAATAGCTTCAATAGCGGCACCATTTGGGCCTGTTATCTGGTGAGCAATCTGGTCGGTATCAATAATGGCTGCGCCCATTTTTTCAAAAAAATGGGCTACTGCACTTTTGCCACTGCCAATGCCACCTGTCAAGCCTACCTTGAGAATAGGACCTGTCTTTTGGTGTTTCTGAAAAGGATTCAGATTGTGTGCTGGAGTATTTGCCATAGAACAGTAATGATGCCACTAAGTGCGATAAAAGGACCGAAAGGAAAAACATGAGAGCTATCTTGACGATGTACTTTAAGCCAAATAGCACCACCAATTAAACCAGTGCAAGATGCAATCAGCAAGATAAAGGGTAAAGACTCCCAACCTAAAAAAGCGCCTAGTGCAGCTAGTAGTTTGGCATCACCCATACCAATCCCATCAATGCCTTTGAAATATCGATACAAAATATTTAATAAGTAGAGTGATCCCCAGCCAGCTAAAACACCAAGAATGGATGACGTGAAGTTGGTCCAATTAAGCCAACCCAAGCCAATGGAGATAAGACCTAAAAACATTAATGGAATTGTTAGAAAATCAGGTAATAGAAATGTCTTGAAATCAATCCAAGCAAGCACAAGTAAAACAATAATCAGAACACTTGTTAGTAGATATTCCATCAAAGAATCTGTCCCATCTCAAAGATTGGTAAATAAAGAGAAATAACTAAACTACCGATGATTAGTCCTATGAATAACATTAAAAATGGCTCTAAGCTCTGAGTCAGCTGGTCAATCAATTGATCCAAGGTTTCTTCTTCTTGATCAGCAATCAAAACTAAGATACGACCTAAGTCACCAGAGGTCTCGCTAATTTTAATTAGCTGTAAATATTCTTTATTAATCAGAATATATTTTGGGTCACACATAGTAACAGCGGCAGAGAACGACTGGCCTTGAGAAAGTAGGACTCTAAGTCTTGCACAAAACTCCCAAATACCCCAGTCATTTGAATTAATAGCTGTCTCTCGCAAGGCATCTAAGATTGGAATGCCATGCCCATAAAGAATGCCTGTGTTTCTTGCCCATTGCGTTACTAATGCAGACTTTCTGATGCGACCAATAACAGGCAATTTCATAATGATGCGGTCAATTCTCTTTTGTAGAGACTTATTAATACTCCAGAGCTTGATGAAGATTAAGGACAGTCCAGCAAAAAAAACCAAAAGAAAAATAGAGTAACTTTTAACCCAATAGGAAATATCAATTAATACTAACGTTGGTAAAGGTAATTGAGCATTAAAGTTTTTAAACATATTTTCAAAGCTCGGAATGACCCAATGAAACATCGCCCATAAAACAACCAATGAAATACCCAATACTAAGCTTGGATAAAGTAAAGCCTTAGCCACCTTTTTTCTGAGCTTTATTTTTTTATCAAGGTATGTATTAATCTGTAATAAGCTTGAATACAGTTGGCCGCTAGCCTCACCAGTTTTTA
Source organism: Pseudomonadota bacterium (assembly GCA_041179505.1). Classification (GTDB taxonomy): domain Bacteria; phylum Pseudomonadota; class Gammaproteobacteria; order Burkholderiales; family Burkholderiaceae; genus Polynucleobacter. The sequence goes on from JBEGTH010000010.1 coordinate 47,293, forward strand.
TCAGGCCTACACAAAAAGTATGCCAGCCTAATTTTTCTAGCGCATAGGAAAGACTTTTTCCTTGATTAAGATCTTTCTCAATGGCATGAAACTCCATTAACTTGATAGCATCAAGTAAAGGGAGGCCTGAGCAAATCAGGGTAGATAATTGTCTGCTCATGCTGAGTTGTTCTGAGTCTTTCATGCGATCTGTCGTTCTATTTCATGAGTTGTTGTTATGCCTCTTTCAAGCAAAACCTGGGCACTCTCTTTTAAGTTAGCGATCCCCTCTAGATGGCATTGTTTCTTGATGCTTGATAAAGAAGCTTGATTCTCAATCAGCACTCTTAACTCTGTAGATAAAGGCATCACTTGATGAACTGCTGTTCTACCTTTGAAGCCAGAGTTATGGCAGTGCGAACATTCAAACGGTTCTGTGGTTGACCCCCTCAGAGTTTGAGATTGACCGCCGCAATAATGGCAAATGAGTCGGATTAATCTTTGCGCGGTAATGCACAAAAGATTATTAGCCATATGATGGGAATCAATTTGTAACTGTTTTAAACGAGATAAAGCGGAAGGTGCGTCATTAGCATGAAGAGTTGATAAAACAAGATGCCCTGTTTCAGCTGCCTGAAATGCAATCTTGGCAGTTTCAGAATCTCGAATCTCCCCCACCATAATGACATCAGGGTCTTGTCTCATGATCGCGCGAAGAGCAACGTCAAATCTAAGTCCAGATTTCTCATTGACTTGAACTTGCTGAATCCCCTTTAGTTGAATTTCAATGGGGTCCTCAATGCTAATGATGTTTCGGCTTCCATCTAATAAGTATTTAAGACAGCTGTAGAGTGTTTGAGTCTTACCACTTCCTGTGGGGCCTGTGACCAGGATGAACCCTTGAGGCTTATTAAGAGCTTCTTTTAATTGAACTAATTGAGTTTGTTGAAGCCCGATGCATTCAACATCTAAATCGTCTTCGGTCTTATTGAGAAGGCGAACGACAATTTTTTCACCGTGTAAAGTGGGCAGTGTAGAAATGCGACAGTCAATTCTTTGTGATTGATTCGTGGCGCTAACGACCATTTGCCCATCTTGCGGTAGTCGCTTTTCTGAGATATCTAATCTAGCTAAGATTTTGATACGACTTGCAATTCTTTCGTGCCACGGTGATGGTGAGCTCGTTAGATGGCTCAAGTGACCATCGACTCTTAGTCGAACGTGACTAATGCCTTGCTCTGGTTCAATATGGATATCACTTGCTTTGTTATGCAGCGCCTGATCAATAATTTTTTCCCAGAAATGAATGACTGCATCATCTTCAGACATTCGGCTTATAAATGCGAATGGTTTTGATGATTTGTTCATCCACCTGAATAATTTCCATAACAACACCATCCAGTTTGACGCTGACGTTGTTATCAGGGATATCTTCTAAAGTCTCAATTAAGAGACCATTTAATGTCTTAGGACCATCAATTGGAAGGCTTAAACCTAGTAATCGATTGAGATCTCTCAAGCTTGCCGAGCCATCTGCCAAATAAGTGCCATCAGACAACCACTTGGTTTTAGTTGCTAAATCAGGAAGAGATGTTGTGAACTCTCCAATGAGCTCTTCTAAGATATCTTCAATAGTGACAAGACCTTGTAAGACGCCGTATTCATCAACAACCAATCCCACACGCTCTTGATTTTCTTGGAAGAACTGCAGCTGTTGTAGAACAGGTGTGCCACACGGAATAAAGTAGGGCTCACTCAAAAGTTCTTTGAAATGATGGTGCTCTAAATCTTGATCACCCAAAAGACTTAAAGCTTTTCTAACAGCCAAGATACCAATGACTTTGTCAGAATCTTCTTCACAGACTGGAAGCTTATTGTGATAACAAGTTTCTAGCTGATGAATCACATCTTCAATAGGCTTTGAAAAGTCTAGAACTTCCATACGTGAACGCGGTGTCATCACATCATCCACTTGAATAGTTTCTAGGTTAAATAAGTTAACCAAAATACTGCGATGTTTATTAGGGATGAAGTGTGTTGACTCCAGCACAACGGATCGCAACTCTTCTGGACTCATTTGAGTGTTTTTATTAGCTTCGGTATTAATTCTTAAAACTTTAAGAAGGCCGGTAACAAAAACGTTAATTAACCACATCAATGGTTTGAGTATCACGATCAATGGGCGAATGATCCAGCTCGTGCCAATTGAGATGCGTTCCGGATAGGTCGCACCAATAACCTTGGGGGTTATTTCGCAGAAAATAATGATGAGTACTGCCGCAACACCGGTGCTGATAGATAAAACGGAGGCGTTGTTACCAAAGGCATGCAATGCAATACCTGTTAGTAAAACTGGCACGATGGTATTGACCACATTGTTACCAATGAGGATCACGGACAATAATTGCTCAGTTTTGCCAAGAAGTTCCTGGGTATGCTTGGCACCACGGTGACCTCTGTTCGCAAGATGTCGAATTCTGTGGCGGTTTGCGGCCATCATGCTCGTCTCTGTAATAGAGAAAAATGCTGATACAACTAAAAGTAAAACAACTAAAGCTAATTGAGCCCACCAGGGCCAATTATTGAGCCAGGAATCCATGAATGCTTTCAAAAGCAAAGAACATGAGGAAGACTATAGCAAACCGGCGTGATTTTGTATGGGATAAGTGAGATTAAGTGACTTCTCTTTTACTTATTTCTTTGTAGGAGGTTTCCTACATGTGTCACAAATAACCCCTTTAATGGGAATAGTTCTCATCTATGATAGAGTTTTCAACAGTGCTTAATTAAGCACTTTTTGACACAAGCCAGCCTCTTCATATTCGCCAGCCAGTGTATTTGTTTGAGAGGCGAACGTGTTCAACAGGAAAAAAATACACCAAGCGATATTGGCTGCTTGGGGCATGATGCCCGTCTCATGGGCTGCAGCTCATGGTTATTTGGCTGAATATGCTAACTTAAAAAGTTTAGATCCTATTTCTGTGATTGCAACAAAAGGTGACCGTGTTTTATCTGAAACACCGCATGCAGTCAGTGTTCTTAATTACGAAGAAATAAAAAGAAAAAATAGCAAAGATGTAAAAGAGTTATTTAATGATGAATTAGATGTTGAAGTTAGAACACAAAGCTCTAAATTTGGCATGGCTAGCGGTACTGGTCGAACTGGTCAAGAGAGTATCAATATAAGAGGCCTAGAAGGTAATCAAGTTCTTTTGATGGTGGACGGCATTCCATTGCCGCATGCCTTTAATTATTCTGCAGCATCAACCGGCCGCGTTGATTATTTAGAAATGGAGGGTATTGGCCAGGTTGAAGTGCTAAGAGGTCCTGCTTCAACTCTATATGGTAGTGATGGGTTGGCCGCAGCCATTAATTTTCAAACTATTACCTTCGAAGATTTAATCAAGCCTGGTTCTGACTCAGCAAGTTATGTCAAAAGTGTTCATCGAACTGTTAATCGTTCAAATGCTGGAGCTCTTGGCTTTGCTAAATATGGCAATAACGTAGATGCGCTCCTCATCAGCTCAACATCAAGTGGCGCAGAGCTTAAAAATCAAGGCAGAATAGATTCTGCAGATGAATTTAGAACCGAATCTAACCCCGAGAGTCATCATCAAAACTATCTATTGGGTAAGCTTAGATATCACATCAGTGGATCGCAAACTGCATTGGTAACTATAGAGGATCTCCAGAAAAAGAGAGATACAGAGCTTTATAGCGGTAGAACGTTGGTGGTCACTGATCTTGATGCCAGGGATCACATCAAAAGACAGCGTGCATCAATAGATCTCGAGTCTCTTCAGCCTATCTTTGGATTTGAAGATCATTCAAAGGTAAAGGTATGGGCCCAAGAATCAAGGACTCAGCAGTTGACTATTCAAGATGGTACTGTTGCTCGATCAAGAAACAATTTGATCAAAGATAAGTCAACAGGTCTTCAAGCGCAATTTGTTAATTATGTTGGTGGGGGCGTTTCTCAAAAATGGACCTATGGTGTTGATTTACAAAAATCAACCATTTCTCAGGAAGTAAAGCGCTCAGGAGATTACAACGATCAATTGAAATATTTTCCTGACACCATTAAAAATCAAGCAGGCCTATTTACTCAACTCGAGTTAGATAACTCTAATTACAGTTTGATACCTGCTGTACGCTTTGATAGATATTCATTTAAATCAAAGCAACAGGGTTACGCTTTGCCAGCAGTAGATTTAGAGGATAGCGCTTGGTCACCAAGCTTTGCAGGGATTTGGAAATATCACTCTGCTGCGCATCCATACTTTAGTTGGGCTAAAGGTTTTAGAGCGCCGACCCAAGATCAAATCAATAATGGTTTTACTAATTTAAGACATGGTTATACGAGTCAAGGTAATCCTAACCTAAAGTCAGAAACATCTCAGAGCTTTGAATGGGGTCTTAAAGGAAAGTCGCAGGGGCTTAGATATAGTTTTTCCGCTTATACCAACTACTACAAGAATTTTATTGAGCAGCAAGTCATCGCGGGTAGTGGCCGTCCTACTGATCCTTTGGTTTATCAGTACGTCAACCAATCTCAAGCAAAAATTCAAGGTTTAGATATTAGAGGAGAAGCTCATCTCAATTCTGCATGGCGCATTACTGGTGGATGGGTAACATCCAAAGGATATAAGGAGACGGCAGCTGGAGCTAGATCATCCTTGGATACCATTCAACCCATGCGCCTTGCACTAGGTGTGGTGTACAAAGAATCTCAGTGGGATATGACAGCGCATTGGATGTATACCTGGGCTAAAAAGCCTGATGATGTTGGTACCGTGCTGGACATGCAGTCCAGAAGGCAGGTCACCCAATACGTAGCTCCTGGATATTCACTGGTTAATCTTCAAGCCCAGTGGCGACCTATCAAAGATCTTTCTTTCAATGCTGGCGTTAATAACTTATTCAATAAGAAATATTGGCGTTGGTCTGATGTTCGAGGTTTAGAAGCTTCATCACCTGTGATTGATTCATATACAGCCCCAGGCAGAAATCTATCTCTTGGTATGAGGTATGACTTCTAATGAATACTTTAAATAAAAGACAGTTTTGTCAAAAAATCAGTTTGATCTTGCTTGGGGCAAGTACTAGTAAAGGCCTATTTGCAAAAACGCCAATTGGTAATCCTCGAATCGTTTCAATTGGCGGTGCTAATACTGAAATAATCCATGAGCTTGGATTGCATCCATATTTGGTGGGCATTGATACAAGCTCTAACTATCCACAATCCATTACTCATCTACCTAATGTTGGCTATGCAAGAGCCCTGTCACTTGAGGGTGTTTTATCGCTTCGTCCGACACATGTTTTAAGTACTGATATGGTTGGACCTGCTCATGTGCTTGAGAGTATTAAAAAATACAAAGGGGTTCAACTTGAACGCGTGAATACAACATCAAGTTTTGAAGGCTTGATTCAACATGTTCAGTTCATAGCCAATCTTTTTGGGAAAAGTGACAGTGGTTATCAATTAAGCAGACGCTTACAACAAGAGATGAACGCAGTGGAAGAGTTGAATGCGTTTAAAAAGTTAAAACCACTTCAGGTAGATCAGGATTTACTCAGCAAAGCTGGTTTGCCAAGAGTTCTGTTTATCTTGTCTCATCAGAGTTCTCAAGTGGTAGCCGGAGGTTTGAATACTGCCGCACATGCAATGATTGAATACGCTGGCGGCAAGAATGTGATGGATCAAGTACGGGGTTACAAAACTCTCAATAAAGAGGCTTTTATACAGATTAATCCAGATATTCTTTTAATGACATCGCAATCAGAAAAGTTTCTCCGCGGCCCCATGTCTTTACTGAGAGATCCATCAATGGTTCAGATCTCTGCAATAAAAAACAATCGAATCGTAGTCATGGACGCTAATCAATTGCTAGGCTTTGGTCCTAGGTTGCCATTAACAATCGGTCAATTGAGAAAGTCATTTTTTGCGTAATTTGAACCCTTCTTATTTGTCAGTTCCCTATGTCTGGTTCATGAGCATTTTGGGATTATTGCTTTGTTTCATCGGGGCGATTTTTATAGGCCCTATTCCAATACCATTGGATGCCTGGCAAGAGTCAGCCATTCTTTGGGATATCCGCGTGCCAAGAGCTTTGCTGGGTATCTTAGTAGGGGCTAGCTTGGGGCTGGCTGGTGCGATTGCTCAGGCATTTTTTAGAAACCCATTGGCAGATCCTGCATTGCTAGGAGTGTCTAGTGGTGCAGCATTGGCAGTTGCTCTAAGCATCGTGACGCAAACTTGGCTAGAGATGATGCTCAGTGATTATTTTGAGGTTTCCACCCTTCATGTCTGGCGTTCGTATGCCATACCTTTAGCAGCTTTCTTAGGGGCTTTAACTAGTTGTTACATTTTGTTATTCATCTCTCGCAAAATATCTTTTGCATCTGTTGCGAATTTATTACTTTGTGGAATTGCATTCAATGCATTTTCATCTGCACTGGTTGGTGTATGTATTTACCTATCTGATGATGAGCAGTTAAGAGACTTTATGTTTTGGACTTTGGGCTCTGTGGCATCTGCGGATCAGCAATCTCTTTTTTGGGTTGGCGCTGTATTGATCGGAGTTGTTGCGCTGATTTATCCACTGTATCAGTCAATCAATGCCTTGAGCCTGGGTGAAGATGTTGCTCAGCATCTTGGAATTGATCTTAAGAAATTACAGGTAAAAATGATTGTCTGCATTGCCTTGTTGTGTGGAGTCAGCGTTGCATGTTGCGGCATGATTGGATTTATCAGTCTAGTGGCACCTCAAATGGTTCGAATGATGGTGGGAAGTGATCAACGGCATGTCTTGATATTCTCGATGTTTTTAGGTGGTTTGCTCTTATTAGTTGCTGATACTCTAGCTAGAACATTTGCGCTTCCCGCAGAAATGCCTGTGGGTATCTTTACATCTCTGATTGGAGCTCCTTATTTTTTATATTTGGTAAAGAAAAGGGCGTCTGCGTTTAATGAGTAACTCTTTTTTAAATGTAGAAAACTTAAAAAAGTTTTGGTGTCACGGATCAAAACTGGCGATAGATGTATCTCAATTAAGTATCCATAAAGGTGAGCGAATTGCCATTCTGGGGCAGAGTGGCTCTGGGAAAAGCACTTTATTAAAGCTACTTGCAAAAGATTTACGTCCGAATCAAGGGACAATTTACTTTGATGGAACAGATCTTTCCAAATGGTCTGCTCGAGAGTTGAGTCAGCATCGTGCCGTATTGCCTCAATGTGTCGCTATGAATTTAGAGTTATCAGTTAACTTGATAGTTAATTTAGGTCGGGTATCAAGGATTGATCAAACTCATACAAACTTAATTACCGAACAGTGTTTGCGCTTATCAAATGCCTCGCATTTAAGGGATGTTTCATATCAAGTCTTATCCGGTGGTGAGCGAGCTAGAGTGCAAATGGCAAGAGTGTTTGCTCAATTGTGGGATGTTAAAGATGGATTACTGTTGCTTGATGAGCCATTTGCTGCACTAGACCCTTATTTGCAAATAACCTTATTAAAAAACTTAGATCAATTTGCTACTGAGAGATGCATCACAGTCATGGCTGTTTTGCATGATGTTAATCAGGCGCTTCAATTCTTTGACCGAGGGCTTTTTATCAAGAATGGACAGCTATTGCTGGATGCATCACTGGGTGATGTTTCAAAACAAGCTTTTGAAGAGCTCTATGGGAATCAGTTTTTAGAATTCAAAACAGATACTGAGCAACGTTTTTTACTAGCTCAATAATATTAAGTTGATCTTTTGAGTGAGTAATCACAAAGATCCATCAAGCTCTGCGTGGCAGCATTCTTTGGGAAGCACGCTAAAGCATCTTTTGCTAGTTGAGCTTCACGTTCAGCGGCAGCTTGGGTGTATTCAATTGCTTTTGATTCCATGATGGCTTGATAAATCTGTTGGAATACATCTTCAGGTAATTCTTCTGCTTGCTCAATAGCATTTTTTACTAATTTCTTTTGTTCAGCAGTGCCGTGATCTAAAAGATAAATAAGAGGTAAAGTTGGTTTACCTTCTCTCAAATCATCACCAGCGTTTTTACCCATTTGCTCGGCGCTAGCTGTGTAATCAAGAATGTCATCAACTAATTGGAATGTCGTACCAATATGGCGACCATAAGCTTCGGCAGCTTGATACTGTTCTGAGCTACCAGATGCAAGCAAGGCACCTAAGGCACATGATGCTTCAAATAGTTTGCCTGTTTTGTAATGAATCACTTGCATATAGCGTGCTTCATTCACATCAGGATCGTGCATATTCATCAACTGTAAAACTTCACCTTCAGCAATCGTGTTTGTTGCATCAGCCAAGATTTGCATAATCTTGAGTTCGTTGGGCGCCACCATCATTTGAAAAGCACGGGAATATAAAAAGTCTCCCACTAAAACACTGGCAGCATTACCAAATGCAGCATTCGCTGTAGCTCTACCGCGACGTAAATCAGATTCATCTACAACATCATCATGGAGCAAAGTAGCTGTATGGATAAATTCAACAACAGCGGCCATATCTAAGTGGTGTTTCAACTCTTTGCCATTGGCGATTGATTGGGCTGTTAAAAGTAACAAAGCTGGACGAATACGTTTGCCACCAGCTTCAATAATGTAGGCAGAAATTTGGTTAATAAGAGCAACTTCTGAGCTCAAGCTTTTACCAATAACCTCATTGAGGCCGCGCATTTCGGTAGAAATTGGGTGAAGAATTGATTGTAAGTTAGTGCTCATTAACTAATAAAATTGTCTGATTTTTAATGGTTTCTAGTTTAACTCATTGAATTAATTAGGTTTTATTATAAAAACTAGTAATACTTCCTTGAGACTTGCTGCCATTCTACTTTTTGACTAGAAATTAAGCTAGGGCTATAATCTATGGCTCTGCACGACATAGGGTTGTGTGGTGATTTATAGAAAGATTTCAATATGTACGCGGTCATAAAAACCGGTGGCAAACAATATAAGGTTGCTGCTGGAGAAAAATTGAAAATAGAACAGATACCAGCGGATGTAGGCAGTGAAATCACTCTTGACCAAGTTCTCGCCGTAGGCGAAGGCGAATCACTTAAGTTTGGTGAGCCGTTGGTGAGTGGTGCAGCTGTTAAAGCCACTGTTATTTCTCAGGGTCGTCATGACAAAGTAAAGATCTTCAAGATGCGTCGACGTAAGCACTACCAAAAGCGTCAAGGTCATCGTCAGAACTTTACTGAGATTTTGATTAATTCCATTAAGGCCTAATAGGCAGAGGCGGAGTAGAAAATGGCACAGAAAAAAGGCGGCGGTTCGACACGTAACGGCCGTGACTCAGAGTCAAAACGATTAGGCGTTAAAGTTTATGGCGGTCAAGCCATCAATGCAGGCGGCATTATTGTTCGTCAACGCGGTACACGCGTTCACCCAGGTGTGAACGTTGGTTGTGGCAAAGACCACACATTGTTCGCATTGGTAGACGGTCATGTTCAATTTGGCGTTAAAGGTGCAGATAAGAAATCATTCGTTTCTGTACTTCCGACAGCTTAATTAGCCTTAACTGAGATAACGAAGAAAATTCAGAACTCAGCATAAGGCCTCGCCCAACAGCGAGGCCTTTTTTTATTGGAATTTATGAAATTTATCGATGAAGCGCGTATTGAAGTAGTTGCAGGCCACGGTGGTTCTGGCAGTGCCTCTATGCGTCGTGAAAAATTTATTGAATTTGGTGGACCAGATGGCGGAGATGGCGGTCGTGGTGGTAGCGTTTACGCTATTGCTGATCGCAACATCAATACCCTGGTTGACTATCGATATGCAAAAAAACACTTAGCTCAAAACGGTGAGTCTGGTCGTGGCGCTGATTGCTACGGTAAGGCTGGTGAAGATATTGAGCTACGCATGCCTGTAGGTACGATCATCCATGATATGGATACCGATGAGGTGATTGCTGATTTAACATTTCATGGTCAACGTTTATGCTTGGCCAAGGGTGGCGCTGGCGGTTGGGGTAATTTGCACTTTAAGAGTAGTACCAATCGCGCACCTAGACAAAAGACCACTGGCTTGCCTGGCGAAGAACATAAGTTACGTTTAGAGCTCAAAGTATTAGCTGATGTTGGTTTATTAGGTATGCCTAATGCGGGTAAATCAACATTAATTACAGCAGTTTCTAATGCGCGTCCAAAGATTGCAGACTACCCATTCACAACATTGCATCCTAATCTAGGTGTAGTGCGTGTAGGTGTAGAGCGCAGCTTTGTGATTGCTGATATTCCTGGTTTGATTGAGGGTGCAGCAGAGGGCGCGGGTTTGGGCCATCGCTTCTTAAGACATTTGCAACGCACGAATTTATTGTTGCACTTGGTCGATATGGCACCATTTGATGAGAATGTTGATATTGTTGCTGAAGCAAAAGCCATCGTTAATGAACTAAAAAAATATGATGCATCTTTGTATGACAAACCACGTTGGTTGGTTTTAAACAAAGTTGACATGATTGCTGAAGAAGATAGAGCTGAGCGTATCAAGAGCTTTATTAAAGCTTATGGTTGGAAAGGTCCAGTATTTGAGATCTCTGCATTAACTGGTGAAGGTTGTCAGCAGCTTTGTTACGCTATCCAAAAAGATTTGGATGAAAAACGTAAAGAGCGTGATGATGTTGAAGAGCACGAAGCTGATGTGCGTTTTCATGGTGAGCAGTCAGGCTCTGAAGAGCCAAACGACTAATAAGGGGTATGAGGGTGGTCAGAGCTATTCAAGATGCTCATTGCATCGTTGTTAAAGTAGGTTCAACATTGGTTACTAATCATGGTCAAGGTTTAGATCATGAAGCAATCGGTCGTTGGGCTGCTCAAATGGCTGAACTCCGCTCCATGGGTAAACAAGTGGTGATGGTGAGCTCAGGTGCAATTGCAGAAGGTATGCAGCGCCTAGCTTGGACTAAGCGCCCAACAGATATCCACGAGTTACAAGCTGCGGCTGCCGTAGGACAAATGGGGCTCGTACAAGTTTATGAAACTTGCTTTGCTAAATACGGCATACGTACAGCTCAAGTTTTGTTAACAAATGCTGACTTGGCTGATGAGCAGCGTTACCAAAATGCTCGCATGACTTTGTTAACGCTTTTAAAGCATGGCGTAGTACCTATCATTAATGAAAATGATACCGTTGTGACTGATGAAATTAAATTTGGTGATAACGACACTTTAGGCGCATTGGTAACAAATTTAATTGAAGCTGATGCTCTCGTTATTCTGACTGATCAAGATGGTTTGTATAACGCCGATCCGCGCAAAAACCCAGATGCAACTTTGATACAAGAAGCTAATGCAGGGGATGCTCAGTTAGAGTTGATGGCTGGTGGTGCAGGAAGTTCAATTGGTAAGGGTGGCATGCTAACCAAAGTGCTAGCAGCTAAGTTAGCAAAACAATCTGGTGCTCATACCGTGATTGCTTCTGGTTTAGAGCAGAATGTTTTAGTTCGTCTTGCCAAAGGTGAATTGATTGGCTCACAACTGGTTTCCCAGTAATTAACTTCTCAATAAAAACCGACTTAAAGCCAACTTAAAACCAAATTAAGGTTTTAGTAGTTGAACAATTTCTTTGGTATTTCTTCGTGGGATGCTATTTTCGCAAAAAGCATCTTTAACTAAGGCAGAGTGATAACGGTTGTAGCTGTTAGGCATGATCAATTGCCACTTGCTGGTTGGATTTTTTCGCCACTGACCATCGCTTATTAAAGTTGCATATAGGCGCCACTCATATTTTTCGCAGCGAATGCCCTCGTAACTAATTTGTTTTGCACCGCTGGGGCTGGTAATGACCAAAACATAGCGAAGAACATCATCTTGACCTAAGGTCAGTGAATCAGTATCAATTGAAAATGTTAATGGCGTGTTAACAGAAACAAAAAATGGCTTTAGGTTTTTTGAAGGGGGCGCGCTAGGTATTGTGACTTCAATTTCATTCCAAAAACGAGGCGCATCAATATCATTTTCATCTGCAGGATCTAGAGTTTTATATTGAGCTTGTGAGCAGAAGCTGATTGCGGCTAATGTGCAAATCAATCCCTTAAGGATGGGGGTGTGTTTCAAGACTGCTCCTCAGAAGAATCTGGTGAAGTTGATTTATTTTCCGGGTACATATGTTTGGCCATATCAAGGGGGGTTCCCCAAGGCATCATCATCATGCGTGGGCCTCTTGAAATAAAACGTGCCAATTCAGATAAAGCTAATTCATAAACTTCGCGCTTAAAGTCAATCACAACATCTAGAGGAATCCAATAAGGGCTCCAGCGCCAAGCATCAAACTCTGGATGATCTGTCGCTCTTAAGCAGACATCACTATCTCTGCCAACCATGCGAAGTAAGAACCAAATTTGTTTTTGACCGCGATAACTTTGACGAGACGAGCGGCGATTAGATTGTGATGCGTTAGAGCGGCGCAAGAATTCAGCTGGCACGTCATAACGCAGCCATTCGCGGGTTCGTCCAATAATTTGGACATGTTGCGGCTCTAGACCGATCTCTTCATGCAACTCGCGATACATCGCTTGTTCTGGGTTTTCACCATGTTGAATCCCTCCCTGAGGGAACTGCCAGGAATGCTGACCAACACGCTTACCCCAAAAAACTTCGTTGCGTTGATTGATGAGAACGATGCCGACGTTGGGTCTATACCCTTCTCTGTCGAGCATATTCGCGCCCTTAATCCCTTAATCCTTTAAAATCAATAAATTGATTATAGCTATAGCCCATCCATTTTTAAAAAAGTAAACCATGAAAGCATCTCAATTTTTTATTAGAACCCTTAAAGAGGCTCCTGCAGACGCTGAAATCGTCTCTCATAAGCTCATGATGAGGGCCGGCATGATTCGAAAATTGGGTGCCGGCATCTATAACTACATGCCCATGGGTCTTAAAGTGATCCGTAAGGTTGAGGGGATTATTCGTGAGGAAATGGATAAAGCGGGCGCCGTTGAATTATTGATGCCTGTGGTTCAGCCTGCTGAGTTATGGCAAGAGACTGGCCGTTGGGACAAGATGGGCCCAGAATTACTTCGAATTAAAGACCGACACGATCGAGACTTCTTAATTCAGCCAACTTCAGAGGAGGTTGTTACTGATATTGCTCGCAATGAAATTAAGAGCTACAAACAGCTACCAGTTAATTTTTACCAAATTCAAACAAAGTTCCGCGATGAGCGTCGTCCTCGTTTTGGCATTATGCGTGGCCGTGAGTTTTGTATGAAAGATGCTTATTCCTTTGACCGAGATGTTGACGGTATGAAGCAATCCTACGCCAAGATGTTTGATGCCTATCAACGCATTTTCACGCGTTTAGGTCTTAACTTCCGTGCAGTAAACGCAGATAACGGCGCTATTGGTGGAACTGGTAGCCAAGAGTTTCATGTGATTGCTGATACAGGGGAAGATGCGATTGCTTATTGCCCAACATCTGATTACGCAGCGAATATTGAAACCGCTGAAGCCATGTCTTTAATTGCTTCTCGCGGTACGCCTTTACAAGAGATGGTTTCTGTTGCGACGCCTGGTCAAAGCAAGTGTGAAGATGTGGCTAAGTTTTTGAAGTTACCTCTTGAAAAAACAGTTAAATCAATTGTTTTAGCTGTTGATTCAGAGGAAGGGGCAAAGTTATTTGTATTGTTGGTGCGCGGTGATCACGAGCTAAATGAAGTCAAAGCTAGCAAGGTGGCTGGACTAACAGATTTCCGTTTTGCTAGCGAAGCAGAGATCATTGATTATTTTGGAACGCCACCAGGTTATTTAGGCCCAGTAAAAACCAAAAGGCCATTAACAGTTGTTGCAGATAGAACTGTTGCCAATATGAATGATTTTGTCTGTGGCGCCAATCAGGCAGGTTTCCACTTAACTGGAGTCAACTGGGGACGTGATCTGCCGGAGCCTATCGTTGCAGATTTGCGCAATGTTCTTTCAGGCGATGTATCGCCTGATGGCAAGGGCACTTTAGATATTTGTCGTGGTATTGAGGTTGGTCACGTGTTTCAGTTAGGTACTCGTTATTCAGAATCAATGAATGCTGTTTATCTTGATGAAAAAGGCCAGTCTCAACCTATGGTGATGGGTTGCTATGGTATCGGCGTAACAAGACTTTTGGGCGCCGCGATTGAGCAATGCTTTGATGATCGTGGCATTGTGTGGCCTGTTTCAATTGCGCCATTCCAAGTAGTTCTTTGCCCGATGGGTTACGACCGTTCAGATATGGTTCGTGAAGCCTCTGACAAGCTTTACCAAGAATTAACTGCTGCTGGTATTGAGGTGATCTTGGATGATCGTGGTGAGCGTCCTGGCGCCATGTTTGCGGATTGGGAACTAATTGGTGTGCCTTATAGAGTTGTTATTGGTGAGCGTGGTCTTAAAGAAGGCCAACTTGAATTCCAAGCAAGAACAGATACTGAAGCAACTCAAGTTCCTGTGGCAGAAGTTTCTAATAAAGTGATTGCCGCTATCCAAGCAAAGCTGGCACATTAATTCAGTACAGCTAAATAAAAAAGGCCAGTCAATGATGAATTGACCGGCCTTTTTTTATTTCGTTTGTTAAATACTTTAGATGCGAAAAAATAAGAAAAATATTTAACGTCTAAACATATTTCCCATGCCCTTAGCGGCCATACCGCCTAGCATTTTTGCCATCTTCCCACCTTTAAATTGTTTCATCATGCCTTGCATCTGTTCAAACTGAGCAAGTACACGATTGACTTCCTGTACTTGAACACCTGCGCCCGCTGCAATACGTCGCTTGCGGCTAGCTTTAAGAAGTTCGGGTTTTAATCTTTCTTGTGGTGTCATGCTGTCGATGATGCCCTGGGTGCGTCGAATTTGTTTATCGGCAACGCCCATATCTTGCTTAGCAGCAGCTTGTGCAAATTGCGCGGGTAGCTTGTCAATTAAATTGCCTAGGCCACCCATTTGTCTCATCTGAGTGATTTGCATTCTGAAGTCATTCAGATCAAAGCCACCTTTTTTTAGTTTTTCAGCAAGTTTTTGGGCTTGTTCAACATCAACAGACTTTTGAGCTTGCTCTACTAAGGCCAGAATATCGCCCATACCTAAAATACGGCTGGCCATTCTTTCTGCGTCAAAAGGTTCTAAACCATCTAGCTTCTCAGCGACACCGGCAAACTTAATAGGCACGCCTGTAATGTGTTGCACAGATAAAGCTGCACCACCACGTGCATCACCGTCTAACTTAGTGAGGATGACACCAGTTAAAGGCAATGTTTCATGGAAGGCTTTGGCAGTGTTGATGGCATCTTGTCCCAGCATGGCATCAACCACAAATAAAGTTTCAATTGGATTCACCAGCCTGTGAAGCTCACTGATCTCTTGCATCATGGCTTCATCAATGCCCAAGCGACCCGCTGTGTCGATGATTAAGACATCGTGATAATGGCGTTTTGCCCAATCAAGCGCATCTCTAGCAATGTCAGCAGGTTTTTGATTTTCATTGCTTGGGAAAAAATCTGCGCCAGCTTGTTCACTGACAGTTTGAAGCTGTGCAATCGCTGCTGGTCGATAAACGTCACAAGATACGGTTAATACTTTTTTCTTTTGAGTATCTTTCAGCCATTTTGATAATTTGCCTACTGAAGTTGTTTTACCTGCACCCTGAAGACCTGCCATCAAAATAACTGCAGGTGGCTGGGCAGCTAGGTTAAGTTGGCCAGCACGAGGGTCGCCCATAATGGCGGTAAGCTCTTTTTGAACTACACCCACTAAAGCTTGACCTGGGCTTAAGCTGCCAATTACCTCTTCGCCAAGTGCCTTGGCTTTGATATTGGCGATTAATTCTTTGACAACAGGCAGCGCTACGTCAGCCTCTAAAAGGGCTAAACGAACCTCGCGCAGCATTTCTGCGGTATTTTCTTCGGTCAGTCTGGCCTGACCTCGCATGGTTTTCACCACACGACTTAAACGATCTGTTAGATTCTGGAACATATGAGCATTAAACTATAGATATGAATATTTTAGGTCACCCCAGCCTCGCATGGTTACCCAGCGCTTTATATTTCTTATTTTTTTGGAAAGAAATTCGGGTTTATGCCCAGAATTCTGAACAGAATCAGGACTCTTCGCGCGTTTTACCCCTATCTCAGTGGCTTTTATTGCCCCCTTTAGTCTTGCATGGATTGATTCTTCACGAGTCCATCTTTACATCGCAAGGTTTTATATTTGGATTTGCCCAAGCTCTATCCATGATGTCTTGGATTGGGGTTACATTTTTCTGGTTTGAGAGCTGGTATTTGCCCATGCGTGGCCTAAGAGCGATTGTTCTTTTTGCCGCTGGCATTTGCAGTCTATTACCTGCAATTTTCCCGGGGTACGTATTGTCTGCAAGAGCGATACATGACCCCTGGTTTAGATCCCATTTTATTGTTGCGAATATTGCTTATGGCTTATTGAGCCTGGCGGCACTTCATGCAATCTTAATGCACTGGCAAGATAGGCATTTACACATGCCAACTCATGACAAAGCGAATAGTTTTTTTGCTAAATGGGGTGAGCGTTTGCCTTCTTTGATGAGTATGGAACACATTCTTTTCAGAATCATTGTTGTTGGCTTTGCTTTATTAACCTTGACTGTTTTTTCTGGATTATTTTTTAGTCAAACCTTATTTGGTCGTGCGCTTTTCTGGGATCACAAAACAGTATTTGGTATTTTGTCTTGGTTGATGTTTGCTGGTTTACTGATTGCTCGTTGGCGAATTGGTTTACGTGGCTTGACCGCAATTCGTTGGGTTCTAGGGTCTTTCCTTGTTTTATTGTTGGCGTATGTAGGTAGTCGTTTTGTTTTAGAAGTGTTGCTCCAAAGATGAAATGGTTACTCTTTATCCTCATCATGACTGGCCTCATTATGTGGTGGCGCTTCGCTCAAATTGAACAAAATGGTCGATCTAGCGCCAAGCCTGCTAAACCATCACCTAAAAAAGAACCACCACCGAACACATCCAAACCATATTCATCAGAGCCTCAATCGATGCAGCAATGTCCCTGTTGTGGTTTGAGGTTTCCTGCTGATGAAGGAGTGGGAGTTTACTGTTCACTAGAGCATCAGCGAGCAATTGATCCTAAGGGATGGTGGGGCTTGGCTGAGTGGGCGAAGTCGCCTAATTATGATGAGCGTCCATCAGGCATGCCTATTGAACTGGTATTAATTCACCACATCAGTTTGCCCCCAGGTCAGTTTGGCGGAAATTATGTGGCTGATTTTTTTCAAAACAAATTAGATCCCAATGCGCATCCCTATTTTGCTGAAATTGCTGACCAACACGTTTCTAGTCATTTCTTGATTAAGCGGGATGGGCAAGTTCAACAGTTTGTTTCTACTTTGCATCGAGCTTGGCATGCTGGGGCTTCTGAATTTTTCGGAAGAGAGCGCTGCAATGATTTTTCAATTGGTATTGAATTAGAGGGAACCGAAGATTTGCCGTTTCAGCCGGCTCAATATGGGGCTTTGAAAGATTTGGTCACGGTTTTAAAGAAAACTTACCCAATTTCAGCTTATGCTGGGCATAGCGATGTGGCTCCAGGAAGAAAAAAAGACCCAGGGATTCATTTTGACTGGCAATATTTTTCACAATTAGCGGGCATTCCTGAGAGACAACTTCCCTACGGATTAAATAAGCGCGCCTAAAAAATTTGAGCAGGATAAGCCAATAAGGTTTGTGAGCACTCACAAACCTTATTTTTAATTTTTAAAGCCCCAAATTAGTGCTAAAAACATCCAAAATCCCGGCCAAATTAGGGATTCCGATAGGTATTTTTTTGAAAATAATGCTTATCAAATCCATAGCTAATACCCTATACTTAGTACCGTTGTCGCAAGCAAAACACTAAATGTAGTGTTACCCGCAGCGAATAGCCATTGAAAAATAATCAAAATTGTCTGTTTTACCTAATTAATACATATATATAAGAGAGATAGGAGTCCTATGACCTACGCAGATCCGCAAGCAACTGGCCAAACTACAAGTCCTTTTGCTGGCCAACCAACCGGTCAAGTTAATCAACAACCATCAGAGAGATTTATTGCTGGTGGTGTAGGTGGCGCACAAGCTACACAGTTATCTGATTACAAAATTATTCGTCGTAACGGTTCAGTGGTGGCATTTGAGCCATCAAAAATTGCAATTGCTGTTACAAAAGCATTCTTAGCGGTGAACGGTGGACAGGGTGCTGCATCAGCACGTGTGCGTGAGCAAGTAGAGCAGTTAACGCAAGTAGTGGTTCGCGCTTTATTACGTAGCCGTCCAAATGGTGGCACATTTCACATTGAAGATATTCAAGACCAAGTTGAATTGGCTTTGATGCGTAGTGGCGAGCATAACGTTGCTCGTGCTTACGTTCTTTATCGTGAAAAGCGCAATCAAGAGCGCGCGGCACAAGTAGCAGCAGCTCCAGTAGCTCCATTGGTTGATCACCCAGGCTTGAATGTGAATGACAACGGTGTTGTTAAACCATTGGATATGGCTGCATTACAAATGGTGATTCAGGCAGCATGTGAAGGTTTAGGTAATGCTGTTAATGCTGAACCAATCATTACTGAAACTATCAAGAATTTGTACGAAGGCGTGCCTATGGCACAGGTTTACGATTCAGCAATTTTGGCTTCACGCACTTTGATCGAAAAAGATCCTGCATATAGCCAAGTAACTGCTCGTATTTTGATGCACACGATTCGTAAAGAAATCTTGGGTCGTGAGGTGCCACAAGGTGCAATGGCTGCTGAATACATCAGCTATTTCCCACAATTCATCAAACAAGGTGTTGATGCCGAGTTGCTAGATCAGAAGTTGTTGACATTTGATATGGTTAAGTTGGGCGCCGCACTAAAAGCGGACCGTGACCTTCAATTCAATTACTTAGGTTTGCAAACTTTGTATGACCGCTACTTCTTGCACATTGAAGATCATCGTATTGAAATGCCGCAAGCATTCTTTATGCGTGTTGCGATGGGCTTGGCTTTGAATGAAGTTAACCGTGAAGAGCGCGCGATTCAGTTCTATGAAATCCTTTCAACATTCGATTTCATGTCTAGCACGCCGACATTATTCAACTCTGCAACATTACGTTCACAGTTGTCTAGCTGCTACCTCACAACAATTCCAGATGATTTAGATGGTATCTACGAAGGTTTGAAAGAAAACGCTTTGTTATCTAAATTTGCTGGTGGTTTAGGTAATGACTGGACAAGCGTACGTGCTTTAGGTAGCCACATCAAGGGAACAAATGGTAAATCTCAAGGTGTTGTGCCATTCTTGAAGGTAGTTAACGACACAGCAGTTGCGGTAAACCAAGGCGGTAAGCGTAAAGGTGCAGTTTGTGCTTATTTGGAAACTTGGCACTTAGACGTAGAGGAATTCTTAGAGTTACGTAAGAATACTGGCGATGATCGCCGTCGTACTCACGACATGAATACAGCGAACTGGATTCCTGACCTATTCATGAAGCGTGTGATGGAAAAAGGTGAGTGGACTCTATTTACACCTTCAACTTGCCCAGATTTACACGACAAGTTTGGCGCTGACTTTGAAAAAGCTTATTTGGCTTACGAGCAAAAAGCTGCAAATGGTGAGTTAAAGCCATTTAAGAAAGTTAATGCATTAGATATGTGGCGCAAGATGTTGGGTATGTTGTTTGAAACTGGCCACCCATGGATCACTTTCAAAGACCCATGTAACGTTCGCAGCCCACAGCAACACGTTGGCGTTGTTCACTCATCAAACTTGTGTACAGAGATCACTTTGAACACTAATGAGTCAGAAATTGCTGTTTGTAACTTGGGTTCAGTGAATTTAGCCGTTCATTTAAAGACAGATGCCAATGGCCAATTGGTGCTTGATCACGAAAAACTACAAAGAACGATTCGTACAGCCATGCGCATGTTGGATAACGTGATTGATATTAACTATTACGCTGTAGCTAAAGCGCGTAATTCGAACTTAAAGCACCGTCCAGTTGGTATGGGCATCATGGGCTTCCAGGATTGTTTGCATATGTTGCGTATTCCGTACGCTAGTGATGCTGCAGTTCAGTTTGCGGATGAGTCAATGGAAGCAGTTTGCTACTACGCTTACCTAGCATCAACAGAGTTAGCGGAAGAGCGTGGCACTTACCAGACTTACAAGGGTTCATTATGGGATCGCGGCATTCTTCCACAAGATTCAGTAAAACTATTGGCTGAGCAACGTGGTGGCTACGTAGAAGTAGATATGTCATCTAAGATGGACTGGACATTGGTGCGTAATCGCATTAAACAGTTTGGTATGCGTAACTCCAACTGTGTAGCAATTGCACCTACAGCAACAATTTCTAACATTATTGGTGTTTCAGCTTGTATCGAGCCAACTTATCAGAATCTTTTTGTGAAATCTAACCTTTCAGGTGAGTTCACGGTGGTGAATGACTATTTAGTTCGTGATTTAAAAGCTCGTGGTCTTTGGGATGAAGTCATGATTGCTGATTTGAAGTACTTTGATGGTTCATTGTCAAAAATCGACCGTATTCCACAAGATTTACGTGAACTATATGCAACTGCATTCGAAGTTGAGCCTCAATGGTTGGTCGAAGCAGCTTCACGTCGTCAAAAGTGGATCGATCAAGCGCAATCACTCAATATTTATATGGCTGGTGCATCAGGTAAGAAGTTGGATGACACGTACAAGTTGGCTTGGTTGCGTGGTTTAAAGACAACTTACTACTTGCGTACGATTTCAGCGACTCACGTTGAGAAGTCAACAGTGAAGAGTGGCTCATTGAACGCTGTTTCAAACGGAGATCCAACTTTAGCAGCGGCAGCAGTTGCTGCTGCAGAAGCAGATGGTCCAGTTTGTACGATGCGTCCAGGTGATGCTGGCTTTGACGAGTGCGAAGCTTGCCAATAAGTCGTATATTAGTGGTTAAAGAATAAGTAGTTATTAAAATATTTGGAGAAGACATTATGTTGACTTGGGAAGAAGAAACCCCTGCAGCAGCACCGCTTAATCAAGCCGCACCGGTGGTAACACCGAGTGCAGCTGTTGAAAGCAATTTATTACCTAACCGCCCAATGCCGTTGCCAACAGCATCAGCATCAGCACCTTCAGCAACGATTAATCCTGAAGATGCTGCAGCTCGCCGAGTCAACGTAGCGGACAAGCGAATCATTAACGGTTCTACAGACGTGAACCAATTGGTGCCATTTAAATATAAGTGGGCTTGGGAGAAGTATTTATCTGGTTGTGCTAACCACTGGATGCCTCAAGAGATCAATATGACTCGTGATATCGCTCTTTGGAAAGACCCTAATGGTCTAACTGAAGATGAGCGTCGCATCATTATGCGTAACTTGGGTTTCTTTGTGACAGCTGACTCTTTGGCCGCAAATAATATTGTCTTGGGTACTTATCGTCAGATCACAGCCCCTGAATGTCGTCAGTATTTGTTGCGTCAAGCATTTGAAGAAGCTATTCACACCCATGCTTACCAATATATTGTCGAATCTTTAGGTCTTAACCAGGCTGAAATCTTCAATGCGTACCACGAAGTACCTTCAATTCGTGCCAAAGATGAGTTTTTGATTCCATTTATCGATGTTTTGACTGACCCATCATTTAAAACTGGCACTCCAGAGAGCGATCAGAAGTTGCTTCGCTCATTGATCGTTTTTGCTTGCATCATGGAAGGTTTGTTCTTCTATGTTGGTTTTACGCAAATTTTAGCGATGGGTCGTCAAAATAAAATGACAGGTGCTGCTGAGCAGTATCAGTACATTTTGCGTGATGAATCATTGCACTGCAATTTTGGTATCGACATGATCAATCAGATCAAACTTGAGAACCCACATTTATGGACAGCTGAGTTCAAAGAAGAGTTGCGCAGTTTGTTCGAGCAAGCGGTAGAGTTGGAGTACAGATACGCTGAAGACACTATGCCTAGAGGGGTTCTGGGTTTGAACGCGCCAATGTTCAAAGGATATTTGCGCTACATTTGTAACCGCCGTTGCATGCAGATTGGTTTGGAAGCAATGTTCCCTAATGAAGAAAATCCATTCCCATGGATGAGTGAAATGATCGACTTGAAGAAAGAAAGAAACTTCTTTGAGACTCGTGTGATTGAATATCAAACTGGTGGTGCGTTGAACTGGGAGTAATTTTTTTTAAAATAATTAATGACAACGCATCTCTTAAGTTGTACTATCACGAAAGTTGTAAAAACACTAGGAGAAAAAACTGTTGATAGGTAGTGGCCAACAACACGGATTAAAACCGAAAACTCTGAATCATCAGAGTGCGTTGTCATCTATTTCTTTTGATAGTTCTAAACGTTCTTCTGACTCATTTAAAAAGCCGTCACCTCTTGAGGTCACGGCTTTTTTTCCAAGATTCATTAGCGTGCGACGTGTAGTGAGTGGCGCGCCGATGAATGGCTCGCTCACACGAAATTGGTGTGGTCGGGTTTCTTTAATCAGTAGTATTAGTAAATCACTCTCACGTGAAGGAGTTTAATATGGCAACTGCCAAGAAAAAACCTGCTGCAAAGAAACCAGCTGCTAAAAAAGT
>JBEGTH010000011.1:0-36322 GCA_041179505.1 Pseudomonadota bacterium
CTCTCACGTGAAGGAGTTTAATATGGCAACTGCCAAGAAAAAACCTGCTGCAAAGAAACCAGCTGCTAAAAAAGTAGCTGCAAAGAAACCAGCTGCTAAAAAAGTAGCTGCTAAGAAGCCTGCTGCTAAAAAAGTAGCTGCTAAGAAGCCAGCTGCTAAAAAGCCAGCTGCTAAGAAGCCTGCTGCTAAAAAAGTAGCTGCTAAGAAGCCTGCTGCTAAAAAAGCTGCTGCTAAGAAGCCTGCTGCTAAAAAGCCAGCTGCTAAGAAGCCAGCTGCTAAAAAAGTAGCTGCTAAGAAGCCTGCTGCTAAAAAAGCTGCTAAAAAAGTAGTAAAAAAAAAGTAAGTAAGCCTGCTGCTAAAAAACCAGCAGCAAAAAAGCCAGCGGTTAAAGCTGCCTCTGCTTCATCAGCAAAGACAGTATTAAATCCAGCCGCTGCTTGGCCTTTCCCAACAGGTTCACGTCCTTAATCTAATTAGGGACTGATTCCTGAAAGGAATCAAACCCGCTAGAGCTTAGTTGCCTTAGCGGGTTTTTTTACGACCTTATTTTTTTAAATCGAAGATTAGTAGTTGTAGCCGAAAGCTTGTTTGAATTGAGCTTTGATTTCATCTTGGCTAGGCTGGTGATTTTGAGGACCTTGGCTTGCAATTTTGATTGATCCCATCAAGCTTGCCAATCGACCAGTAGTTTCCCAGTCAAAATTTTGTTCCAAACCAAACAATAGACCACCCCTAAAAGCATCGCCACAACCTGTTGGATCGATGGCTTTTTCTACTGGAACCACTGGAATATCAAATTTTTGACCTTTGCTATGGATTTCTGCCCCTTGAGCACCTTTGGTCACAATTAATGCTTCAACTCGTTCTGAAATCTGGGGAAGTGACAGTCCAGTTCTTTGGGCTAGCATTTCGCCTTCGTAGTCATTGACCGCAACATAAGTTGCTTGCTCAATAAAGCCAAGTAAATCTTTACCATCAAACATTGGCAAACCTTGACCCGGATCGAAAATGAATGGAATCTTCGCATCAGCCAGTTGTTGGCAGTGCTCAATCATGCCTTGACGACCATCTGGCGCAACAATGGCAATTTTAGGTTGGCTTAATTGTTTCGCTTGGCGATGTTTAACAACATCAGATACTTGATTAAGGTGAGACTCTCCCATTGCGCCAGGATGGAATGCTGTAATTTGATTGTTATCACGATCCGTTGTGATCATCGCTTGAGCAGTAAATGACTCTGGAATTTCACGAATATGATCTGCTGTGATGCCATATTTTGATAATTGATCAAAGTATGAGCCGGCATCCCCACCTACTGTGGCCATGATGATAGGATCGCCACCGAGTAATTTATGGTTATAGGCAATATTGCCTGCGCAACCACCGAATTCGCGTCGCATGCTAGGAACCAAAAAGGCCACATTCAGAATATGGATCTGGTCCGCTAAGATTTGATCTTGGAATCGACCTTCAAATGACATGATGGTGTCGTAAGCAATAGAGCTGCAAATTAAGCTAGACATAAAATCTCTTTTCGATAGTTAGATGAGTTATTTTAAATTTATTCTTTGTTGAGGTAGCTGAGTCTGACTCTATAGCCAGCAGCTTGATCAGGAAGCGCTAGAGGAACATTGCTGCTCACTTCTAATAGAGGGGTGGCACCTTTATCGAAAGCCATTGCATCGCTTTGGAGCTCTGAAGGTAACCAATCTTTGGCTTGAAGCACTTTTTCAGCAATCACAACATCATTGGCATCGGTTATCGATAAAACAATAGCTGGCCATGCAATAAATGTATTGAGTTGATTTCTAATTTGCAGTTTGAGGATACCGCTTGGCTCGCTAGATTGTCTTTTTGAGCTTGGCGCAGTAATTTCTAAATTGGCAAATTCAATAGACCAAGCTGAAAAATCACTTAATGCCCGATCCTGACATGGAAGAAGCTGGCAAATAAGTTTGTCAATGACGCTAAACGCTTTTTCAGTTGGCGTTTGGATGAAAGGGGGTGCTTTTGCGATCAGATGTTTGATGGCATCACGCCCTAGGTAACTGACTTGTCCGAGAACTAATGCGCTGAGCGCTAGGCTTGCAACAATCTTTAACCAACGTGGACTTGGTGATTTAGAGGAATTTAGAGTTTTTTTTTGAGCTGACCTGTTAGGCAAACCCAGCCATCACATTCTCGCCATACTTGGAGATCAAGCCATGGTTTGTATGTGTCAATTACTTCTTCTGCTTGTCTTGCCAAAATCCCAGAAAGAACAATATGTCCTTCTGGCGCAATACGCTGACAAAGAGCAGGAGCTAATACTTGTAAAGGATTGGCTAAGATGTTCGCTACGACAACATCATGTTGGCTAGTAGCTGTATCTTCTTCAGGTAAATAAAATTCGACAGACACTTCATTGCGAATAGCATTATCTTTGGCTGAGCTGACAGCTTGAGAGTCAATGTCAACGCCGATTGCTGGCCCACAACCTAAACGTTTGGCAGCAATCGCTAAGATACCTGAGCCACAACCGTAATCTAATAGTGTTTTTTCACCAAGACTTGCGTGCTCTTCCAACCACTGCATGCAAAGTTTGGTTGTCGGGTGACTGCCAGTTCCAAAAGCTAAGCCTGGGTCAACCGCAAGACAAACTGCGTTTGGGTCAGTAGGAGCATCATGCCAAGAAGGAACTACCCATAGTCGTTGGCCAACTTGGATCGGATCAAATTGAGATTGAGTTAAACGAACCCAATCTTGTTCTTCAACAGTACGCTCAAAAGGCATGTTGACCTGAAAACCTTCTTCGCTAAGAGCCAAAGAAATTTCTGCGGCAGGTAAACCATTTTCATCAAATAGAGCAATCACTTGGGATTGTTCCCAAGCATTTTTCTCGGGCGTTAAGCCTGGCTCACCATAAAGTGGTTTTTCTTCTTCGGTATCAGCTGCGGCATCGCTAACAGAAATAGATAAAGCACCTAATTCCATTAAAGCATCCCCAAGGTTCTCTGCGAGATCCTCAGGGACTGTAAAAACAAGTTCACGAAATGCCATTGATGCGCTAATGAATATGCAAAAAGCTAATTACTTCGCGTTACCGCGACGTGAAGCTGCTTGCTCTTCAAGCTTGTGCTCTAGGTAATGAATGCTTGTGCCACCTTCTTCAAACTTAGGGTCAAGCATTAATTCGCGATGCAATGGAATGTTGGTCAAAATACCTTCAACTGCTGCTTCAGAAAGAGCGATACGCATACGGCGGATAGCTTGTTCGCGAGTTGCGCCATAAGTAATAAGTTTGCCAATCATTGAGTCATAAGTTGGCGGCACAAAGTAACCGGCATAAGCATGTGAATCAACGCGAACGCCAGGACCTCCTGGCATGTGCCAAGATTGAATGCGGCCTGGGCTAGGCATAAATTTAACTGGATCTTCCGCGTTGATACGACATTCAATGGCGTGACCTTTGAATTCGATGTCTTTTTGACGGAAGGGTAGTTTTTCGCCAGCAGCAATATGAATTTGCTGTTGAACAATATCAATACCAGTAATTAGTTCTGTAACAGGGTGCTCAACTTGAACACGTGTATTCATCTCGATGAAGTAAAACTCATCGTTTTCATACAAGAATTCAAAAGTACCGGCACCGCGATAACCAATTTTTCGGCAAGCTTCAGCACAACGTTCACCAATCTTGGCAATAAGTCGGCGATCAATGCCTGGGGCTGGCGCTTCTTCAATGACTTTTTGGTGGCGACGTTGCATTGAGCAATCACGCTCACCTAAATAAACAGCATTCTTATGTGTATCAGCCAAAATCTGGATTTCTACGTGGCGAGGATTCTCTAAGAATTTCTCCATATAGACTTCTGGATTGCCGAATGCACGACCAGCTTCTTCACGGGTCATGTTCACAGCATTGATAAGGTGAGCTTCAGTATGAACAACACGCATCCCGCGGCCACCGCCACCGCCAGCTGCTTTAATAATGACTGGGTAGCCAACCTTCTTAGCAGTAGCAATAATTTCTTTTGGATTGTCAGGTAGTGCGCCTTCTGAGCCTGGTACGCAAGGAACACCAGAACGAATCATGGCTTGTTTAGCGGACACTTTATCGCCCATCAAGCGGATAGACTCAGCTGTTGGACCAATAAAAACAAAACCAGATTTTTCAACACGTTCAGCAAAGTCAGCATTTTCAGACAAGAAGCCATAACCTGGGTGGATTGCTTGGGCATCAGTTACTTCAGCAGCAGAAATAATTGCTGGCATATTCAAGTAACTAAGTGCTGAAGGAGCTGGACCAATACAAACTGCTTCGTCGGCTAATTTAACGTACTTAGCATCACGATCGGCTTCGGAGAAAACCACTACAGTTTTAATGCCCATCTCACGACAGGCTCTTTGAATACGTAGAGCAATTTCGCCACGGTTGGCGATGAGGATCTTTTCAAACATCAGATAACCTTTATAACTCTTGAATTAGCCAATAATGAAAAGAGCCTGACCAAATTCAACACCTTGGCCATTCTCACAAAGAATTTCTTTCACAACACCAGATTTATCTGATTCGATTTCGTTTAATAACTTCATCGCTTCAATAATGCAAAGTGTTTGGCCTTCTTTTACTGAATCGCCAATTTTCACGAAAGACTCTGCACCAGGAGTTGGTGAGCGGTAGAAAGTACCAACCATTGGCGATTTCACGGCATGACCAGTTGGTTCCGCAGGAGCCGCAGCTGGTGTATCTAAAGCGGCTGCTGGAGCAAGCGGTGCTGGAGCAGGAGCAGGGCCAGCAGGAGCCGGTGCGTAATATTGTTGAGCGGGTGCAGCGATTGGGGCAGGATTTTTTACGATGCGTACTTTGTCTTCGCCTTCAGTAACCTCTAATTCAGATACGCCAGATTCAGCTACTAAATCGATCAAAGTTTTAAGTTTTCGTAGATCCATGATGCCCTTTCCTATAGTTTTTTACTTAGGAGAGAGTATAGCGCTATCTAGCCACGAACTGAGCTCATCTTCGCTTATTTTTCCAAGTTTGACCCTATTTATAGCTCCGCTTGAGTCAATAATTGCCGTAAAAGGCAGGCCAGAACTAGGATTCCCCATGTTTTTAGCCCAATTACTACCCTCTAAACCACCTAATACTATAGGGTAGTTAACTGGTGTTTTTAAAAGAAATTGACGTATATTGGTTGGGGAATCGACACCAATACCAACAAATAAAACATTTTTAGACTTAAATTTCTCTTGAATACGTACTAAATCAGGTATTTCTTCAACGCATGGGGGGCACCAAGGGGCCCAAAAGTTTAAAACCAAGGTTTTACCTCTCCAACTATCACTTGGAAGAATTTCTCCATCAGGAGATCTTAATTGTTGGGCTAAGAAACTTTCTACCGCAGAGTCTGCTGCAGGGGTTGTCCTAAATTGATAGCTCGCAAGACCCACTCCCAGGGCGCCAGCAATAAAGCCTGCAGCTAGTATGAAGATCCATTGGCGTTTATTCACTTTATTTCTTTCTGTTTTCAATCATTTGCCTTATTTTGCACCCATGTTTAGATAAAATCTTGTTATGCATCTTCATATTCTAGGTATTTGCGGTACTTTTATGGGCGGTATTGCCGCCATCGCACGTCAAGCTGGTCATAAAGTGACTGGATGCGACGCTAATGTTTATCCTCCAATGAGTACTCAGCTCGAAGCTCAAGGTATAGAGTTAATTGAAGGTTTTTCGCCTGAACAAATATCTCTAAAACCAGATTTATTCATTATTGGAAACGTGGTCTCTCGCGGCAATCCTTTGATGGAAGCTATTTTGGAGCAGGGATTGCCTTATCAATCAGGGCCTCAGTGGCTCGGTGAACAAGTTTTACAAGGTAAACATGTGTTGGCTGTGGCTGGCACACACGGAAAAACTACAACAACCGCCATGCTCACTTGGATTCTGGAGGCCAATGGCATGGAACCTGGTTATTTAATTGGCGGTGTACCTAATAATTTTGATGTTTCTGCTCGTTTAGGTCAGAAAGTTGCAAAAGCAGCAGCTCATTATTTCGTCATCGAAGCTGATGAATACGACACAGCATTTTTTGACAAGCGCAGTAAATTTGTTCATTACAAACCACGCACCGCAATTCTAAATAATCTAGAGTTTGATCATGCGGATATTTTTGCAGACATCACTGCTATTGAAACTCAGTTTCATCATCTAGTGAGAACAGTTCCAGGTAGCGGCTGTTTAATTGTTAATGCGGCAGAAGAGAGCCTTCGCCGAGTAATTAAACGAGGTTGTTGGTCGAATGTTGAACGTTTTGGTGCGACAGAGATGAAAGAAGTTGAGAATCAATCCGATTGGTCTCTGGTTGACACCCAAAATGATGGTTTTAAAGTTCTTTTCAAATCAAAAGAAGTTGCTGAAGTTATTTGGGATCAGGATGCTTCTGTCACCGGTCGTCACAATCAATTAAATGCATTGGCTGCCATTGCTGCTGCTAACCATATTGGTATTTCTCCTCAAGATGCAGCGCAAGCATTAGGCCGCTTTAAGAATGTGAAGCGTCGTATGGAAGTGATTGGCAGAGTCAATGGTGTAACCATCTATGATGATTTTGCGCACCACCCCACAGCGATTACAACAACTGTGGATGGTTTGCGTCGACGCATTGGTCGCGATGCAGGAACTAGAATTTTGGCGGTCCTAGAGCCAAGATCTAATACGATGAAGTTGGGTGTTATGAAAAGCCAATTGCCTGAGAGTCTGAGGGATGCCGATTTGATTTTTGGATATGGCGCATCCTCTGGTAAAGATGCTCTAGGTTGGGATTTAAAAGAGTCTTTATCACCGTTGGGTGGCAGAGCTCAAGCATTTGATGATCTAGAAAAACTGATGGCTGCTGTTAAGAGGGAAGCTAAAGCAGGGGATCACATTTTGGTGATGAGTAATGGTGGTTTTGGTGGAGTTCATAGAAAACTATTAGAGCTACTCAAGTAACATGAATTGTCAAAAACATAACAGTTAAAGAATTGAATAAATCATGACAAATAACTCAAACAACAAAGCTTTTCGCTTAAACCAAAAAGTGGCCATCATTACCGGCGCTGCAAATGGAATAGGTTTTGCCACAGCTCAAAAATTTGTTGATGAGGGGGCTATTGCCATTATTTGTGACATGAATGCTGAGCAAGTGAATCAAGCTGTCGCAAAAATACAAATTAACAATGAGCACGGTGGAATTGAGGGCCATGTCATGAATGTCACTGATCGTTCTGGTATTGATGCGGTGGTTAACGCCATCATCGCTAAGCATGGCCGAATTGATGTGCTCATCAATAACGCTGGCATTACAAAAGATGCACGTTTAGTGAATATGACAGAAGAGCAATTTGACGCCGTGATTGATGTGAACTTAAAAGGTGTTTTCAACTGTACTCAAGCAGTCGTGCCACATATGTTGAAGGCCGGTAAAGGCTCCATTGTGAGCGCCTCAAGTGTTGTTGGTCTTTATGGTAATTTTGGACAAACAAATTACGCTGCAACAAAGTTTGGGGTGGTTGGGTTCACAATGACCTGGGCTAGAGAATTAGGTCCTAAGGGTATTCGGGTGAATGCTGTTTGCCCAGGATTTGTGGAAACTGGCATCTTGGCCTCAATGCCAGAGGATGTGCTGAAAGGGATGCAAGATCGTTCATGGTTGCGTCGATTAGGAAAGCCAGAAGAGCTTGCAAATGTTTATGCATTTTTAGCTAGCGATGAGTCAAGCTATATCAATGGCATCGCTCTTGAAGCGAGCGGTGGAATATCTCTTTAATGCATTTGCTTTTTGAAGAAGGTGGCGACATTAAGATCGCCACACTAATGACAGCTTCTGGTGGAAGCGATGCTGAGCCTTTGGCGGTAGAGAGTATTGGTGGTAAACGCGGCAAGCTGAAATCCAAAGATGTTTGGCTTCGCTTTAACTGCCCATCTTCAATTCCGGTTGCGGAATTTTTACCTCAAGCAAAATTGCTGGCGGATGAAATCGATTTAGATTTTGTTTGGGAGTGCGCAGGTAATGACGAATTTCAATTTTTAGACCTAGCAAAAGAATATTTTGGAGAAACTTCTTCGTTTCTTCAGCAAGCTGCATTAGCCATTGCTCTTCAGGGGGCGCCTGTTTACTTCCGCAGAAAAGGTCGCGGTCAGTTCTTGAGAGCACCAGAAGACCAATTAAAAGCAGCCTTATTGGCAGTTGAAAGAAAAAAATTAGAGTTAGCCAAGCAAGAAGCTTGGGAGGCTGAGTTACGAGAAGGGCGCTTACCTGAAGAAATACACCCTCAGGTTAATGCGCTGTTATTTGCACCTGATAAAAATACAACGGCCTACAAAGCTGTTCACGCAGCATCTCAAGGCTTAAAAGGCGGCATCGCTGAACTATTTTTAAGGTGTGGTGTTTTAGATTCTGCTTTGGTTTATCACGAAGGTAAATTTTTAAAAGAGCATTTTCCTAAAGGCACTGGTTTTAATGTGGCATTACAAGCCAGCGAAGAGGCTGATTGGCAAACTGCTTTAAATCAATTGCCAATATCTGATGTCCGCGCTTTTTCAATTGATGATGCAAGTACAACAGAAATTGATGATGCATTTTCAGTCACATCGCTAACGGATTTAAAAGATCACTATCGGATTGGTGTTCACATTGCTGCTCCTGCTTTAGCGATTGCAAGGGCAGGTGCTTTAGATCAGATTGCTCGCCAGCGATTATCAACAGTGTATTTCCCGGGTGGAAAAATCACGATGTTGCCGGATCAGATGATTGACGTATTTTCTTTGCATGCCGCAGAAAACGCTGATGATGAGTTACCTTTGCGCCCAGCTGTCTCCTTGTATGTCACGATTGATGCAGATGGTGTACCCGTCTTAGAGGGTGAGCATGCACCTGTCACTAAGGTGGAGCGCGTTCCTATGGCGCACAACCTCCGATTAGATGACTTAGAAGATTTGGTGACTGAAGAGTCTTTATCAGATGACTCAAATTCTGCTAACTTGCCATACCAACATGAGCTGGCTGTTTTATGGCGCTCTGCTAAGCAACTGCATGCCCGACGTCAAGAGCAACGAGTTGCTAGTGGTTTGAGAGCTGAAGTCCTAGGTCTGCCAGATCCTCATGCTCTTGCGAGAGATTTTAATTTCAAGGTTGTCGATGACAAGGTTGAAATCAAGCCTAGACAGCGTGGATCTGTTTTAGATTCAATCGTTGCTGAATGGATGATTTATTGCAACAGCACTTGGGGTAATCAATTAGCTAACCACAGTGTTCCTGGAATTTATAGAACCCAAAAAGGTTGGGGTCCTCAGAGAACGCGGATGCAAACCACACCAGGTCCACACGAAGGGCTTGGCGTTGAAAATTACTCTTGGTGCACATCACCTTTGCGTCGCTACGTTGATTTAGTTAATCAGTGGCAGTTGATCGCCATGGCCCAGCATGGGGTGACTGCTAAATTAGTGGCGCCATTTAAACCTAAAGATGCTGAGTTGATGGCAATCGCCGCAGACTTTGATGGTACTTACGCCGCTTACGGTGACCATCAAAATCAAATGGAGCGATATTGGTGTTTCCAATATTTAAAACAAGCGGGCTTGCCTTGGAAGGGTATTGTTCGCCATTTAAAAGATGGTCAAGCTCGGGTGGAAGAGATCCCGCTGCGTTTGTCTGTTCCTGAGTTAGCCGAACAAGCTCGCGGAGCCAGAGCTGAGGTTGAAGTTCTTGAAATTGATTTCTTATCCTTAGAAGCTAGTGTGCGGTATCTAGGGGTGATTGAATCTGCAGTTACCGACATCACATTTGATTCTGTTTCAGACGATGCATCTGATGAGAGTTCGGCGCCAACCAATAAGCCTGAAGCGAATTCTGGTGCAACTGAGTAAATACGCAAGTCTCGATTGGAGGGATTGGCAAAGACCAATGGTTTATGCCATTGGAGCATCTATTATTTTTCACATTATTTTTCTTGCATTTAAATGGCATGAAGATAATGAAAAAGCCCGTCGCCTAAAAACGCCTTTGAGTGTTGTTTTAGTTAATGCTCGTAGTACAACAGCACCAGTTAATCCAAAACGTTTGGCCCAAGCTGATTTAAATGGTGGAGGGGAGTTAAAAGATGCGCAAGCAAGTGCACTGCGTCGAGCCGATCCTCAGTTAGCTGAAAAGCTTGAAAAAATGCAGGCAGAGCAGAAGCGCCTTTTGTCTCAGATGAAAGATGGTCATGCTAACAGCGCTAGTACTGTTAATGGACAAAAGTCATTTCAACAAACTGAATCAAATCCATTGGAGGCTGAACTTGCCAAGCGTCTGCAAAAAGATGGGCAAGTACCACGTCGAGCAGTAGTGACTGCTACAAGTGCCAAATCTGTTGTATTTGCCCATTATTACGATGCTATGCGCAAACAAATTGAAGCTTATGGCACAACGCATTTCCCAAGAGTTCAAGGTAAAGCTTTATATGGTAGCTTGGTAGTCATGGTGAGCGTTGATCAGCAGGGTCGCTTATCGAAAGATGGCGTGACTGTGATGAAATCTTCTGGCAATCAAGAGTTAGATCGTCAAGCTATTGCCATTATTCGTTCGGCAGCTCCTTTTGGCCGATTTACTGATCGCATGCGTCGTCAAATTGATATTTTAGATTGGGTATCTACTTTTGAATTTACCCGAGATGGTGCAGAATTGAAGTGATACTGCCAATATAAATAATTCAGAAGTACAACAAATAACAACAAACAGCAAAGAAGCCCTCAATCAATGGATGACTCAAAACCACAATTGAATCCTAAAGATTACCCAGGTAAAGATGTTTATGGGGTGATTGGGAACCCTATTGCCCACAGTAAGTCACCAGTTATTCATCTATTTTTTGCTAAACAAACAGAGCAGGCAATTCACTATGGTCTAATTTTTGCTGAGTTGGGCGAGTTCAAAGTAACAGCCCAGGAATTTTTCGCGCGCGGCGGCAAAGGTTTAAATATAACTGTGCCTTTTAAGTTAGAAGCTTATGACATGGCGCAAAAGAGAACTGCTCGAGCTGAAATTGCTAAGGCAGCTAATGTGCTGTGGATCAAAGATGGTGAGCTTTGGTGTGATAACACTGATGGCGTTGGTTTTGTTAGAGATCTTGAGCGTCTTTTAAAGCGTCAAAATATCAAGCCGCAAGAAGCTAAAGTATTAATTCTTGGTGCAGGTGGTGCAGCACAGGGTGTGATTGATCCGTTAATGAGTTTGGGTGTTAAAAGTATTTCAATTGCTAATCGTACTTTCTCTAAAGCGCAAGAATTAGCAAAGCAGTTTCCTGGTCTTCATACTATTTCATTAGATGAGTTAAGTGGAATTGCTAACAACGTTGTAGATGCTGAAAAATTTGATTTGATTTTGAATGCCACTGCAACTGGTTTAGGCAATAGCTCACCAATGACTAAAGAACTTTTACAAAAGTTGGCAGCCCCTAAAACTATTGCGTATGACATGGTCTATGGCAAAGAAACTCAGTTTATGAAAGATGCATCTAGCCTGAGTATTCTTGCTGTTGATGGTTTGGGCATGTTGGTTCAGCAAGCAGCGGATGCTTTTGTTACTTGGTGCAATCCTAATGTGGCTTTAGATATTGATGGAGCACTTCAAGCGACTCGCAGCAGTTATCTATCAGCTTAATTAACACCAGATGAAATATTTACGTTATTTTATTTCTGTGATTTTGCTAAGCATCTTGGCCTTGCAGGCCTTCTTCTTTTTGCAAATTTTGGTTTGGCGTTGGGTCAACCCAACAGTTACATCATTTCAATTGGCTGAACGACACCGTATTTGCGGTTGGAGTATTCCTTATATTCATGACTGTGGTTTGAAGCAAGAGTGGGTAGAGTTCAAGAAAATATCCCCATATCTGAAGCGAGCTATCACCATTAGTGAAGATAGTGATTTTTACCGTCACTCAGGTTTTGAGCCACAGGCCATGAAAGACGCCTGGAATCGTAATCAGAAAAATAGTAAACATTTGAGAGGTGGTTCAACCATCACGCAACAGCTCGCCAAAAATTTATTTCTTTCGGGAGAAAAGAACTACCCTCGCAAGATTCAAGAATTGTTAATCACAGGCATGCTTGAGATCGCTTTGCCTAAAGAAAGAATTTTTGAGATTTATTTAAACAACGTCGAGTGGGGTGAAGGCATTTTTGGGATTGGTGCAGCAGCACAGCACTATTTCTCTCTAAAGCCTCATCAACTATCGATGGAAGAGGCCGCTTCCTTAGCTGCTGCTTTACCTGCACCCAAGTGCTATGACAAGGTTAAGTATTGCTCAAGCGCCCGGGTTAACTTTCCGGCCCGAATTGATTTCATTTTGGAAAGAATGAATAAGTAAAACTTATTTTTTTAAGAGCTCAAGCAAGTGTTCGATCACAAATTGACTTGCTTGCTCACGAACTATTGCCCTGCCACCTGAGAACAATTTCGTTTCAGAAAAAACTTGATCATTGTCTAAAACCCAAGCAAAGCAAACAGTTCCAACGGGCTTCTCTTTGCTACCACCTGTTGGACCTGCAATGCCTGTAATCGACATAGCAACATTGGAGTTGCTTGATTGTTTTGCACCGATCGCCATGGCTTTAGCAACTTGCTCGCTGACTGCACCATGATCTTGAATGAGATGTGCTTCAACACCAATATCTTCTGATTTGGCATCATTGCTATAGGTGACATAACCTCTTTCGAACCAATTGCTTGATCCTGCAAGATGCGTGAGACTGGCTGCTACCAAGCCTCCAGTGCATGATTCAGCTGTGCTGAGTCGCCAGTCATTCTTTAAAAGAAGTTGAGCTAACTCTTCAACCATCTGTTCGGTTTTATTTGAGAAGGGTTTCACGGCGGTGGGCATTTATCCAATGCGCACGCTAATGGCAATGACGATTAAAGTTGCAAGGGCAGCTGCAATGTCATCAATCATTACACCAAAGCCGCGGACTATCCATGACGGTATTCTTTTGGGTTGATCGAGGCGCTCCACTTTGGGTTGCCATGTTTTGAAGTAGCGATCAATTGTTTTGATGGGGCCGGGTTTTACAGCATCAAAGAATCTAAACAATAGGAATGCCCAAATTTGTCCCCAAATACTTGCTGGCATGA
Source organism: Pseudomonadota bacterium (assembly GCA_041179505.1). GTDB lineage: Bacteria > Pseudomonadota > Gammaproteobacteria > Burkholderiales > Burkholderiaceae > Polynucleobacter. Next base: position 13,134 of record JBEGTH010000011.1, read on the forward strand.
TGATCAAAAGAATTAACCAAAACGCAATGAATTCATCCCAAACAATACCGCCATGATCAGGAACTCCTAACTCCTCACCAACCTTGCCACAAATCCAAATGCCTGCAATGGCACCTAAGGCAACAATTCCAATGATGGTGTTGGTTTCTAAAAAAGCATCAAATAAAAGGTAGATAGCCCAAGCGTAGAGGGTGCCGATAGTGCCTGGGGCTTTGATCGATAAGCCAGAGCCGAATCCAAATGCTAAAGCCCTTTCGGGTTTAGACCAAATCCAAGCAGCCTGAGGAATGATTTTCATTGGTTTATTTTGCTGCGCGTAAAGCATCACGCGTTGTAATTGCTGCTCTTCTGGCAGCATCAGCAAAATCACTTTCTTTGCTGGCATACAGAATAGCTCTTGATGAATTAATAATCATGCCTGTGCCTGGTTTGCCAGTCACCGTACCTGCCTTAACAGTTGCAGGAATATCGCCACCTTGAGCGCCGATACCTGGAATGAGTAGAGGCATATCCCCAACAATATTTCTCACTTGAGCTATTTCTTCTGGGAAGGTGGCGCCAACAACTAAACCTAATTGACCTGTTTTATTCCATTGGCTGGCTGCTAAGCGAGCGACTCGTTGGTAGAGCAATTCTTTTTCAACTGAATGAGCTTCATTGACTTCTAAGAACTGCAAATCTGAACCGCCTGGGTTGGAGGTGCGACATAAAACAATCACACCTCTATCACTGTATTTTAAATAGGGCTCAATTGAATCAAATCCCATATAGGGGTTTACGGTGACAGCATCTGCTTGATAGCGCTCAAATGCTTCGATAGCGTATTGCTGAGCTGTGCTACCAATATCGCCACGCTTAGAGTCCAAAATAACTGGAACTTGAGGATGTTGGCGGTGAATATGATCAATTAACTGCTCGAGCTGATCTTCAGCTCCTTGGGATGCAAAATAAGCAATCTGTGGCTTAAATGCGCAAACTAGATCAGCTGTGGCATCCACAATTTCTCTACAAAAAGCCAAGATAGCTCCACCTTTGCCCTTAAGCGAAGCAGGGAACTGTTTGGGATCAGGGTCTAGGCCGACGCAAAGCATGCTGTCCTGAGAGGACCATGCAGCGTTTAATTGTTCGGTGAAAAGCGGTCGATTTTTCATTGGTATTTCATCAATCTTTCATGCAATCGCGTTAATATCTCATGGAAATATAAAGAGAATTTAACAGGAAGCTTTAGTTTTCTCAGACTATAGGATAAACTCCGCGAACCCCTGTGGCTAACTCCTCAACATAAATAGTTGAAAAAATAGATCGGAGCCCCGGCATGATCAACCTATTCGTACTACAAAAAGGTCGCCTAGCTCAGGAGCAGGTCGATGACCGTCAAGAACTTCTCAAGCACCATAACCCTATTTGGATTGATGTTGTAGACCCTGAAGAGGAAGAACTTCAGTGGATTAAAGAGGCTTTTGGTGTTTCTCTTCCTGAGCTTGAAGATTTAGGTGACTTAGAAGCTTCTGCTCGTTATTTCGAGGCAGAAGATGGCCATTTGCACATTCGTACCGATTTCATTTTGGACGATGATGAAAACCCACGTAACGTTCGTGTGGCCTTTGTTTTAACAGACAATATTTTGTTCTCTATCCACGAACAAGATCTACCGGTTTTCCGTTTGGTAAGGCTGCGTGCTCGCTTGCGTCCTGGCTCTGTTAGAAATGCGAAAGATGTTTTATTAGATTTGTATTCAACAGATGCTGAGTACTCCGCGGATGCTTTGGAAGAGGTTTATGAAAACCTTGAGGAAGCAGGTAAGCGTGTTTTGTCTCATGACGTCACTGATACCGATGCTGCTGATGTATTAGAAACAATTGCCAAAGAAGAAGACTTGAACGGCCGTATTCGTCGCAACGTGATGGATACCCGACGAGCTTTGTCATTCTTGATGCGTAGCAAACTATTGTCAGATGAACAGCAAGAAGAAGCTCGCCAAATTTTGCGAGATATCGATTCTTTAGAAAACCATACGGCTTTCTTATTCGATAAGATCAACTTCTTAATGGATGCAACAGTTGGTTTCATTAACATTAACCAGAACAAGATTATTAAGATCTTCTCTGTGGTTTCTGTTGCCTTGATGCCGCCAACTTTATTAGCGAGTATTTGGGGTATGAACTTTGAGTACATGCCAGAATTGCGATCAAGCGTTGGCTATCCATTTGCTATTTGCATGATGCTGGTCTCAGCTTTAATTCCTCTGATTTACTTCCGTAAAAAAGGTTGGATGAAGTAAGTTCCAAAGCTATTCAATTAAAAAGCCCCATGCTGACGAGGTGGGGCTTTTTATTCAATAACTACTCACTGATTTATTTAAAGTGATCAAAAGACTTGAAGTATTGTTGGCTTAGCTCTTTGGGTAAATCATGACCGTCTGCGTCAATTAAGCGCAAGATATTTCTCCCTAAAATCTTAGGGGTCACTTTGCCGATTCGAGTCAGTTGCAAGTGAAGGTCTTTGGATACTTGCTCAATAGCCAAACGATTTTTTGGAGGCGCTGTAAAACAAAGTTCATAGTCATCTCCACCCATTAGCGTACATAAACGTTTTAGTTCTAAGGATTGGTGTTTGAGAGTGTCGGATGCTGGTACTTCATCAATATCAATTTCAGCATGCAAGTCAGACAATTGAAGAATGTGTGACAAGTCACCTAAAAGACCGTCAGAAACATCCACTGCTGCATGCGCCAGACCTAAAAGTCTTTGACCTAAGCCAACTCTTGGCGTAGGTGCATGCATGCGATGCTCTACTGAAAATAATTTGCTTGGATCTAAAGACCATTCATAACGAAGTGCACCTAGAGCAAGGCGTGCATCTCCAACCGTATGAGATACCCAAATATCATCATCTACCTTGGCGTTGGAACGACGCAGAGCCTTATCGGGATTCACGCTGCCAAATACGGTGATGCTGATCGTTAAAGGGCCGGCTGTTGTATCACCTCCCACCAAGGAGCATTGATGTTCATCTGCCAAGGCCAATAAACCCGCTGAAAATTCATTCAGCCATTCAGGATTAGGTGATGGAAGAGCGATGGCTAAAGTAAATGCCATTGGTTTTGCGCCCATGGCAGCCAAATCAGATAAGTTAACAGCTAAGCACTTATGACCTAGTAGTCGTGGATCAGCCCCTGGTAAAAAGTGGCGACCTTCAACGAGCATATCTGTGCTGATGGCCAGCTGGTCATCAGAGTTTTTTGCGTGGCAAGAAATAATGGCGCAATCATCACCAATGCCCAATAAAACATTCTCATTGGTTTTGGCTTTTTGAAAATAACGCTGAATTAATTCAAATTCGCCTAAGGGTGCAGATGGCTTAATCATGGCTTCATTGTAGGGTTAAATACCTAGAATTGAGAATAGTTTGTTGAAGAGGAATAGAATCGAGGAATTATTAAAATAAATTCTAAAAATATTAGAAATAATTATTAAGACCAAGCGCCAGAGACAAAACAAATAAAGTAATCAGACTCATCGCTGATGGATATTGAAAGACCCATAAAAATGCCAACAAAAAAAGCTAATCAAAGTTCAAGTGACCAGCAAAAAGAAGCTTTGCGCAAAGCCGCATTGGAATATCACGAGTTTCCAACGCCAGGCAAGATTGCTATTGCCCCAACGAAACAACTAACGAATCAACGAGATTTGGCCTTAGCTTACTCACCGGGTGTTGCGGCAGCTTGTGAGGAAATTGTTAAGGATCCAGCGAATGCATTCCGTTACACATCGCGTGGCAATTTGGTAGGTGTGGTGACTAACGGTACAGCGGTTTTAGGCCTTGGTGATATTGGTCCTTTGGCTAGTAAGCCCGTGATGGAAGGTAAGGGCGTTTTATTTAAGAAGTTTGCTGGGATTGATGTTTTTGACATTGAAATCAATGAAAAAGATCCAGATAAGTTAATCGAGATCATTGCTTCAATGGAGCCTACTTTTGGCGGCATCAACTTAGAAGACATCAAGGCGCCAGATTGTTTCTATATCGAGCGCAAGTTGCGCGAGCGCATGAATATTCCAGTTTTCCATGACGATCAGCATGGTACGGCGATTGTGGTGGGTGCAGCGATCATGAACGGTTTAAAAGTGGTCGGTAAAGATTTAAAGAAGGTCAAGCTAGTGACATCAGGTGCTGGTGCGGCAGCTTTGGCTTGTTTAGACCTATTGGTTGATCTTGGTATGCCCATTGAAAATATTTGGGTAACTGACTTAGCTGGTGTTGTTTACAAGGGGCGTAAAGAGTTAATGGATCCTGATAAGGAGCCGTTTGCTAAAGAAACTAATCAGCGCACTTTGGCCGAAGTGATTGAAGGTGCTGATGTGTTCTTAGGTTTATCTGCAGGTGGTGTTCTTAAGCAGGATATGGTTGTGAAGATGGCAGCAAAACCTTTGGTATTTGCTTTGGCCAACCCAACACCTGAGATTCTTCCTGAGGAAGTAAAAGCTGTTCGCGAAGATGCGATCATCGCAACAGGGCGAACTGACTACCCTAACCAAGTTAATAACGTTTTATGTTTCCCATTTATTTTCCGGGGTGCATTGGATGTGGGTGCAACAACCATTACCCGTGAAATGGAAATTGCTGCGGTAACGGCTGTTGCTGAATTGGCTCAAGTTGAGCAAAGTGATGTGGTTGCTTCTGCTTATGGCGCCAGTAATTTGTCATTTGGTCCAGAGTATTTGATTCCGAAACCATTTGACCCACGTTTGATTGCCATCATTGCTCCTGCTGTTGCTAAAGCTGCGATGGATTCAGGGGTGGCTACTCGTCCAATTAAAGACTTTGTTGCCTACAAAGATCAGTTGCAACAATTCGTTTATCACTCTGGTACTTTGATGAAGCCTTTGTTCTCCGTGGCTAAAAAAGTACCGATGTCTAAGAAGCGAATTGTCTTCTGTGAAGGTGAAGATGAGCGCGTACTGCGTGCAGTTCAGGTGTTGATTGATGAAAAAATTGCTAACCCGATTTTGATTGGTCGTCCTGCAGTGATTGCACGTCGTATCGAGCGTTTTGGTTTGCGCATGGTTCCAGGTACTGATATTGAAATCTGTAATCCAGAACAAGATGATCGTTATCGTGATTACTGGGAAACCTATCACCGCTTGACTGAGCGCGCTGGTGTGACAGAGTCATATGCAAGATTGGAAGTGCGACGTCGCAATACTTTAATCGGTTCATTAATGGTTCATAAGGGCCAGGCAGATGGTTTGATTTGTGGCACCATTGGGCAGACGGGCGCTCATTTGCATTACATCAATCAAGTGATTGGCAATGAGCCTGGTGCGAATATTTATGGCGCGATGAACGGGCTGGTATTGCCTGGCCGTCAATTATTCTTGGTAGATACGCATATTAATATTGACCCAACGGCTGAGCAATTAGCAGACTTAACTATCTTGGCTGCCCAAGAATTACGTTCTTTAGGTATTGAGCCTAAAGTAGCTTTGTTATCACACTCCAACTTTGGGTCTAGTGATGCACCATCTGCACAAAAAATGCGCGATACATTGGCGATCTTGAAAGAAAAAGCTCCTCAACTTCAAGTTGACGGTGAAATGCATGGGGATTGCGCTCTAGATGCTGGTCTACGTCAGACAATCATGCCGGATTCAACTTTGGTGGGAGATGCCAATCTTTTGGTCTTGCCAAATATCGATGCAGCGAACATTTCTTATAACTTGTTAAAAACAGCTGCGGGTAATGGCATTGCGATTGGACCAATCTTGTTGGGTGCAGCTAAGCCTGTTCACATCCTCACACCGTCTGCAACATCTAGACGTATTGTGAATATGACAACATTGGCTGTTGTAGAGGCGGCACAACAAAAATAACCTTAAATTTTAGTAGTGAGCGTGCGCTCACATATTTAAATTTATATAAGAAACAATGGCTTACTAAAAATAAGCCATTGCGTCACTTGTTTTTGGGGCTCAAAAAGGGTACTCTACACCCCATCATGATGACGAATATTTCAGAAAACAACCTTTATGGCCAGTCGGTCCTGGGTAGTTCTTCGTCCTCAGCAACTGCAACAGCGGGTGCTAGCTCAGCAGCGACACAAGCCGCCAGCCCAAAACCAACGTCAACTTGGCGCGCAGCATTGGCTGCTCGTGAAGCAGGTCCTACAGCAGCTTTACGGGCTGTACGCACCAATATTGTTCAATCTATACGAGCTTTTCGTACAGATGACTTGATGGAAGCTGCCGGTGAACTTGGCCAGCACTTTATTTACGCCAGCTGCGCACATGCTTTGACGAAATCTGAAGTTTTAGAGGCAATTGCTAACGGATTTCACTTTCCAAGACAGCAAGCTAAGAATTTTGATAATTTATTAGATTCTTTGACCACTTTGGTTGACCGCTCCGGCCCTCAGCCCGGATTTGTGATTGTTTTGGAAGGTTTGCCTTGTACTCACAAGTTCGATAAAGAGGCTCGTGAGACTTTGTTGGATGTTTTCCGAGATGCAGTCGAGTTTTGGGCTGATCGTCGTGTATCTTGCCGTATTTTTTACTCTTTCGCTTAAAAAATACCTTAAAAGAGCCTAAATTACTAAAAAGCCGCTGCCTCATTTAGGTGTCAGCGGCTTTTTTTATGGCTTATTGAGATAATTTGCCGCTAAATAACGGTATTTGTATTTATCTTCGTTTAAAACTGATTCCAAACAGTATGAATCGTTGATAAAGCTACAATTCCAGCAGTTTCTGTTCGCAAAATGCGATATCCCATTGAAACTGGTGTAAAACCAGCACGTTTAGCTTGTTCTTCTTCAGCCTCACTCAATCCGCCCTCTGGTCCAATCAGAATAGTAAGGGCTTGAGGCGTACATCGTTTGAGTACGCTCAATAAGCTGGAGTCAGCTCTTGGTGACAACATCAAGCGCAAGCTTTGTTCGTGGGGATTAAGGCTAGATAGCCATAAAGGCAAATTTTGGATCGATGCAAGCTGGGGAACAACTGTCCGACCAGATTGTTCAGAGCCTGCAACCATGATGCCTTGCCAGTGAACCACCTTTTTGGCAGCTCTTTCACCGTCTAAACGCACAACAGATCGTTCCGTGTGAAGAGGAATTACTTGAGAAACGCCTAATTCAACCGACTTTTCAATCAGCCAGTCCATTTTGTCGCTGCTGGCCATGCCTTGCGCTAGGGTGATCGGTGTTTTGGTCTCAGAGCGCCGATTTTCTTGTATTTCGCTCAAGCGAACTGCCGCTGACTTTTTGTCCATAGCAGTTAGCACAGCATTAGCGCTTAAACCTTGACCATCAAAGACTTTAAAGCTTTCTCCCACCTGGATTCGGCGAACTCGTAAATGGTGCGCGAGTTTGACATCGAGGATCAATTCATCGGTGATATCGATGCCCTGTTGGGGCCAAGGGCCAGGAAGATAAAAATGTGACATAAAACAATCATAAGGGATCTGGCTGCAATGATAAAATGTTGAGCTTTGAGGGATTGGGACTTTTCACTGGTTTTTCGGTCGAATAGTGGCTGATTCAAATACACGCCGCAGGGAAAATAATGTCGTCAAAGCAAACAAATATGGCTAATGCAATCCGTGCTCTAGCAATGGATGCAGTTCAACAAGCCAACTCTGGTCACCCTGGTATGCCAATGGGCATGGCTGAAATTGCAGTAGGTCTTTGGAGTGAACATCTCCAACACAATCCAAAAAACCCACTATGGATGAACCGCGATCGCTTTGTTTTATCGAATGGTCACGGCTCTATGTTGCTTTACGCACTTTTGCATTTAACTGGCTACGATTTGCCGATGCAAGAGTTGAAGAATTTCCGTCAGTTGCATAGCAAGACGGCTGGACACCCAGAGTTCGGTATTACTCCTGGTGTTGAAACAACAACAGGTCCTTTGGGTCAAGGTATTACTAATGCGGTTGGTATGGCTTTGGCAGAAAAATTACTTGCTCAAGAATTTAATAAGCCTGGTTTAGATATTGTTGATCATCACACTTATGTATTTATGGGTGATGGTTGCTTGATGGAAGGTATCAGTCATGAAGCATGTTCATTGGCAGGCACACTGAAACTCAATAAATTAATTGCTTTATGGGATGACAACGGCATCTCCATTGATGGCAAAGTGGTGAACTGGTTTGCAGAAGATACCCCTAAGCGATTCGAAGCTTACGGTTGGAATGTGATTCGTGATGTGAACGGTCATGATGCAGATGCTGTTGCTGCTGCAATTGCTAAAGCTAAGAAAAGTGATAAGCCAACTTTCATTTGTTGCAAAACTTCAATCGGTCAAGGTTCACCGAATTTAGCTGGCACTGATAAGGTTCATGGCGCACCTTTAGGTGCTGCTGAAATTGCAGCAACGCGTGCTGCAATTGGTTGGAATCATCCTCCATTTGAAATTCCAAATGACGTTTATGACGCATGGGATGCCAAGCGCAAAGGTGCTGCAAGCGAAGCTGAGTGGAATAGCAAATTTGGTGCTTATCGCTCTAAATATCCGCAAGAAGCTACAGAGTTTGAGCGCCGCATGGTTGGTCAGTTGCCGGCTAACTTTGATAAAACAGTCGAAGCTTATTTGGCTAGCTGTGCAACAAAAGCAGAAACGATCGCTACGCGTAAGGCTAGTCAAAACGCTATTGAAGCTTTGGCACCAGCTTTGCCAGAGTTCATGGGCGGTTCTGCAGACTTAACCGGTTCTAACTTAACCAACTGGTCAACATGTAAAGCAGTGCGTGCTGATCAATGGGGTAACCACATTAACTACGGTGTGCGCGAGTTTGGTATGAGTGCCATCATGAATGGTATTGCTTTGCATGGGGGTTACATTCCATTCGGCGCAACGTTCTTAACTTTCTCAGACTACAGTCGCAACGCTCTACGTATGGCTGCTTTGATGAAGATTCGTAGTATCTTCGTGTTTACACATGATTCAATCGGTTTGGGTGAAGATGGCCCAACACACCAATCTGTGGAGCATGTTGCTAGCTTACGTTTAATTCCGAATATGGATGTTTGGCGTCCTTGTGACACAACAGAAAGTGCTGTTGCTTGGGCATCAGCAGTGAAGCGTCAAAATGGCCCATCCAGTCTGATTTTTAGCCGTCAAAATTGTCCGTTTGTAAAACGTGACGCCAAGCAAACGCAAGCGATCTACAAGGGTGGCTATGTGATGCGTGATGACAAGAATGCGCAAGCTGTTTTGATGGCCACAGGTTCTGAAGTAGCGATTGCTTTAGAGACTGCCGAGCTACTTAAAAAAGAAGGTATTGCAGTAAGAATCGTTTCAATGCCATCGACTAGTGTTTTTGATAAACAAAGCAAGGCATACAAAGATTCAGTATTACCAGCAGGTTTGCCACGCATCGCTATCGAAGCGGGTGTAACAGATTACTGGTGGAAATACGCTTGTTCAGCTGTCCATGGCGTTGACACTTTTGGTGAGTCTGCGCCAGCAGGTGTTCTTTACAAGCACTTTGGCTTAACAGCTGAAGCGGTTGCTAAAACAGTACGTCAATGTATTTAAATAAAAATAAACACTGAAACAGAATTTAGATAAGGGAGTTGGTTATGACAATTAAGGTTGCTATTAACGGTTATGGTCGTATTGGTCGTATGGTTGTTCGTGCTATCTATGAAGAGAAGCGTGACGACATTAAGGTGGTTGCGATCAATGGTTTGGGTGGTATCGATATCAATGCTCACTTAACTCAATATGACTCTGCTCACGGTCGTTTCCCTGGTACAGTGACAGTGGATGGTGATCACCTTGTTATTAACGGTGACCGCATTAAAATGTTTTCAACACGTAATCCTCTAGAAACTAATTGGGGTGAATATGGTGTTGATGTTGTTTTGGAATGTTCTGGTGCTTTTACTTCTAAAGAAAAAGCCATGGTTCACATTCAGCAGGGCGCCAAGAAAGTGGTTATTTCTGCGCCAGGTGAAAAAGACGTAGATGCAACTATTGTTTACGGTGTGAACCATCAAGTTCTTAAAGCAACAGATCAAGTGATCTCTAATGCAAGCTGCACAACAAACTGTTTGGCTCCAGCAGTTAAACCATTGTTAGAGTCAATCGGCATTGAGTCTGGTTTGATGACAACGATCCACGCCTATACAAATGACCAAGTTTTAACGGACGTTTATCACAAGGATATGCGTCGCGCCCGTTCAGCAACTATGAGCATGATCCCAACAAAAACAGGCGCAGCTAAAGCAGTTGGTTTGGTGTTGCCAGAGCTACAAGGTAAGTTTGATGGTTTCGCGATGCGCGTACCAACTATCAACGTATCTGTTGTTGATTTAACTTTCACACCAACAAAAGCAACAACTGTTGAAGAAGTGAACGAGATCATCAAAAAAGCCAGTGAAGGTCAGCTCAAGGGTATCTTGGGTTACAACACACTACCTTTGGTTTCTGTGGACTTCAACCATGACCCACGTCCAAGTATTTTTGACAGCACGCAAACCCGTGTTTCAAAAGACGGCAAGCTTGTAAAAATCTTGGCTTGGTATGACAACGAGTGGGGTTATAGCTGCCAGATGTTGAATGCAACAAAAGCATTGATGGAAGCCAAATAATTCAAACTAGCTTGAATTATGTAAAAAGCCCGCGTAAAGCGGGCTTTTTACATGGAACTTGGGAAAATATCGAATAAATATCGATTTATAGGCTGTTATTTAGCCTTTTTCTTCTTGGCACAGTTCTTTGTGTGGCATGTGCCATAGATGGCTAAAGCGTGGTCAACGATCTCAAAACCCAGGTTTTTAGCGATTTCATGCTGTCTCTTCTCAATGGCGGGGTCTACAAACTCTTCAACGTGGCCACATTCAACGCAAACTAGGTGATCGTGGTGATCCCCCTCATTTAGCTCAAAAATCGCCTTACCCTCTGCTTTGCCGGATTCGAAATGATTGCGTAAAAGTAGGCCAGCTTGCTCAAATTGGGTCAGAACACGGTAGACTGTCGCTAGTCCGACATCCATGCCTTCTTCAACCATGGCAAGATAGATATCTTCGGCGCTGAAGTGCTTGTGGCGGTTCTGGTGAAAGAACTCCAGGATCTTCATCCGGGGTGCTGTAACCTTGAGACCCATGTCTCTTAAATTATTTGGAGATATTGTGTTTGTCATAGTACTAAAATCAATTTTTCTTATGATACGGCTTACCATGCAAATCTGCTTAAAAAACATTAAAAACACCCCATTTCTCAAGGGCTTAGCCGTGAGTGCTCTAGTCCTCTTAGCTGGAGGTTTAACGGCCTGTAGCGGGCTAACCACCATCTCTGATGGTAGTAAAAGCAAAATTGGCCAGGTTTTCAAACCTTACCGACCAGATATGGTCCAAGGCAACTTCATTTCTAAGGAACAGTTAGACCGCGTTAAGGTCGGTATGGACCGTGAAGAAATTAAAGTGATTTTGGGTACACCTCTATTGAATAGCGTAATGCATCCTAATCGTTCGGATTATGTATTTGCCTTTAAGCGTGGTGATACACAGCTAGTTGATCAACGTCAGGTTACTTTGATTTTTGAGAAAGAGTTACTCAAAGAAATTAAAGCAGATCAATTGCCCACAGAATATGAATTGATCGCTGAGATTGATGGTATTAAATCTGATCGTCGTCCTCAACGTAAAGCAGTTGCCAAAGAGTTAGAAGGGGAGCATCGCACACCAACAGTTGAGACTGTGCCGAACCCAACTCAGGGTTTAGGTATTCCGCGTGGCGACACTAGAAACTAAAAATAGTTACAAAGTTAGTAAAGATACAAAACAACCAAAGATATAGAGATTGAAATAATGACCACTTTGAAGTTTGCCATTGCGGGCGCATCAGGCCGTATGGGCCGCATGTTGATTGAAACGGTTTTAAATGCCGCAGATGCTAAATTAGTTGGCGCTCTTGATATCGCCGGTAGCCCTTCATTGGGGCAAGATCCTGCCAGCTTTCTAGGTAAAGATACGGGCGTCAAAATCACATCTGATATCAAAGAAGGTTTGAAAGATGCAGATTTCTTAATTGATTTCACAAGACCTGAAGGTACTTTGACGCATTTGGCCGTGGCACAAGAGATGGGCGTCAAAATGATTATTGGTACAACTGGTTTTACAGACGAGCAAAAAGCCATCCTTAAAAAAGCCAGTGAAAAAGTAGCCATCGTGTTTGCGCCCAATATGAGCGTGGGCGTGAATGCTACTTTTAGGTTGCTAGAAGTAGCGGCAAAGATTTTGAACCAAGGTTATGACATTGAAGTGGTCGAAGCTCATCACAAACACAAAGTTGATGCTCCATCTGGTACTGCAATTGGTATGGGTGAAGTGATTGCTAAAGCCTTAGGCAAAGAGTTAAAAGATTGCGCTGTATATGCTCGTGAAGGACATACAGGTGCGCGTGAAGAGGGCACGATTGGTTTTGCCACGATTCGTGGTGGCGATATCGTGGGTGATCACACTGTCATGTTCTGTGGTGATGGTGAGCGTATTGAGATCACTCATAAATCAGCTTCCCGTATGTCTTATGCTCAAGGATCTCTGAGAGCTGGACGCTTTCTGGCCAACCAAAAGACAGGCTTATTTGATATGCAAGATGTTTTAGGCCTTAAGACATTAAAGATCTAAATAAGTAAAAAATAAAAGCAAGATAAGAAAAATAAAAAATAAAAATTAAAACGTAAGGGTGTTTGTTTTGAGTTCAGAAGTTAATACAGTGAGTAAAGAATACGATCACCGCGCGATTGAAGCGTCTGCTAATGCGCAGTGGAAAGCTGGCGATGTCTATCGCGTTGAAGAAAACGCTAAAGATAAAAACGGACAGCCTAAAAAGAAATACTATGCCTGTTCTATGTTGCCTTACCCATCAGGTAAGTTGCACATGGGTCACGTACGTAACTACACCATCAATGATGTGATGACACGTCAACTGCGGATGCAGGGATATAACGTATTGATGCCAATGGGTTGGGATGCCTTTGGTATGCCGGCTGAAAATGCGGCACTGAATAACAACGTTCCACCAGCTGCTTGGACCTACGACAACATTGCTTATATGAAAAAGCAAATGGATGCGATGGGGTTAGCGATTGACTGGTCAAGAGAAGTCACCACATGTAAGCCTGATTATTACCGTTGGAATCAATGGGTCTTTTTGAAGATGTTAGAAAAGGGTGTTGCTTATCGCAAAACTCAAGTAGTGAACTGGGATCCGATTGATCAAACTGTATTAGCGAATGAGCAGGTAATTGATGGTCGTGGTTGGCGCTCTGGTGCTCTTGTAGAAAAACGCGAGATACCGGGCTATTACTTAAACATTACTTCTTACGCTGAAGAGCTTTTAAGTGGTTTGGATGGTTTAGGTTGGCCTGAGCGCGTGAAGCTCATGCAACAGAACTGGATTGGTAAGAGTTTTGGAGTGCGTTTTGCGTTCTCACACGACATCAAGGATGATGCTGGCGAATTGATTCAAGATGGCAAGATGTTTGTATTTACAACTCGTGCCGACACAGTTATGGGCGTGACATTCTGTGCTGTAGCTGCTGAGCATCCTCTTGCTACACATGCAGCTAAAAATAATCCTGAGTTGTCAGCCTTTATTGAGAAATGTAAACAAGGTAGCGTGATCGAAGCAGATCTCGCGACTCAAGAAAAAGAAGGTATGCCAACTGGCTTAACCGTTAAACATCCTTTAACAGGTCAAGATGTTGAAGTGTGGGTTGGTAACTATGTATTAATGAGCTACGGTGATGGCGCTGTGATGGGCGTTCCTGCTCATGATGAGCGTGATTTTGCTTTTGCATTGAAATATAAGATTGCTATTAAGCAGGTAATGCAATCTGAAGGTCAAAACTTTGACAATCAAGCATGGCAAGAATGGTATGCAGATAAAGAAAAAGTCCTTGCTGTTAATAGTGGCAAATACGATGGTTTGAATCATGCTCAAGCAGTTGATGCTGTTGCTGCTGATTTACAAAAAGTAGGTGTTGGCGAAAAGAAAACAACTTATCGTTTGCGTGACTGGGGTATTTCTCGTCAGCGTTACTGGGGTACGCCGATTCCTATCATTCACTGTGAATCTTGTGGTGAAGTACCTGTACCAGAAAAAGATCTACCTGTTGTATTGCCAGAGGATTGTGTGCCAGATGGTTCTGGCAACCCTCTCAATAAACGAGAAGACTTCCTAAAGTGCTCTTGCCCTAAGTGTGGCAAGCCAGCACGCCGTGAAACAGACACGATGGATACGTTTGTGGATTCAAGTTGGTATTTCATGCGCTACACCTGCTCTGATGCAACCAGCATGGTTGATGCGCGTAACGATTACTGGATGCCAATGGATCAGTACATTGGCGGTATTGAGCATGCGATTCTTCACTTGTTGTATGCCCGTTTCTGGACCAAGGTCATGCGTGACTTAGGTTTAGTGAAATTTGATGAGCCATTTAGTAATTTGTTAACGCAAGGCATGGTTCTCAATGACACTTATTACATTGATGAACCTAACGGCCGTAAGACCTGGGTGAACCCAGATGATGTGATCGTAGAGACAGACGACAAAGGTCGTCCATTAAGTGCTAAACATAAAACAAATGGCAAAGTTGTTCAAATTGGCGGTGTTGAAAAAATGGCCAAGAGTAAGAACAACGGTATTGATCCGCAGTCATTGATTGATCAGTATGGTGCTGATACAGCTCGTTTATTCACGATGTTTGCAGCTCCTCCGGAGCAGCAATTAGAGTGGTCAAGTTCTGGTGTTGAAGGTGCCTCGCGCTTCTTGCGTCGTTTGTGGGTTTACGGTGCGCAACATGCTGCCACTATTCAGGCAGCAGGATCTCAATTACCAGCCAAGTTATCTGAAGATGATCAAGCTCTGCGTTTGGAAATGTATACCGTTCTTAAGCAAGCCAATTTCGACTATCAACGTAAGCAATACAACACAGTTGTATCTGCGACCATGAAAATGTTGAATGCTGTTGAGCAAGCGAAATCTGTTAGCCCTGAAGTGCGTCGTGAAACTTTTGGCATTCTTTTGCGTGTTTTATATCCAGTGGTGCCACACATTACCTTCACGCTTTGGAATCTAGCTGGTTTTAAAGATCAGTTGGGTGACTTACTAGATGCCCCATGGCCTGAGGTGGATGAGGCTGCCTTGGTTCAAAGCGAAATCACTCTCATGATCCAGGTGAATGGTAAGTTGCGCGGTCAGGTGTTGGTGCCTGTTGATGCAGATAAGGCCACCATCGAATCTTTGGCTTTAGCCAGTGAAGCTGCAATGAAGGCCATGGATGGTGCCCCTGCTAAGAAAGTGATCATTGTTCCTGGTCGTTTGGTCAATATCGTTATCTAAGCGAATCTATTAATGGGTAGAATAGAACCAATATGAAGAAAACCATCACCTCTCACTCAGCAAGCCGTCGATCATGGCTCGGTGGTGGTTTGTCATATTTAGTATTAGCTTCAGTGGCCTCAACGGTTGGTGCTTGTGGCTGGAGATTGCGCGGTAAGGTTAACTTACCTTACAAGTCGCTATTCTTAACCGGCACTCTGACCCCAGAGCTCAAAGATGACATTGAGATGCTCTTGAGAGTCAATGATATTGAGTTGGCGAAGACGGTTAAAGATTCTGAGTTGGTACTTGAAATCATCAGTGAGCAAAATGCTCGCCAGGTTCTGTCCTACAACACGGCAGGTCAGATTACTGCTTATCGCATTATTTCTAGAATTGTTTTCAGAGCCTTTAACCCTATTAGCGGTCTAGAGTCGATGCCAGAATCTGATATTTTCTTAACGCGCGATATTGACTTTAATCAGTCCAATATTCAAGCGTTTGATCAGCAAGTTGCTGAGTATGTCAAAAATATGCGCATGGATATAGTTTCTCAATTGATGCGTCGTTTATCCTCTATCAAAAAACTTCCAACGGAAGCTGATCTTTTGAAAAAGAACACTTCAGTAGTTCCATCTAACTCATCTGCTAAACCTGCAGCCTCTGACTCAAAGAAGTAATAAAGCACTATGCTAAAAGCAGATGCTTTTGAAGCACATCTAGCAGTAGCCAAAAAAAATGGACCTCACCCTTTATATGTTTTAACAGGGGATGAGCCGTTGCTGGTGATGGAGTTGCAGGATCGCTTAAGGGCTATGGTGCAGGCACATGGCCACACTGAACGTGAAATCATGATGCATGAAAAAGGCTTTGATTGGTCTGCGCTCATGAATGCAGGTCAAACGATGTCTTTGTTTGGTGATAAGCGTTATGTTGAATTACGTATCCCTACAGGTAAGCCCGGTCGCGATGGTGCTGATGCCATCAAGCAGTTTTGTGCGCAGATCCAATCTCAAGTAGCAGCTAAAGATCCTGTTGATACAGTGACCTGTATCTTTTTACCAAGAGTAGATTTTCAGACGCAAAAATCAGCATGGTTCACGGCTCTTGATGAAGCTTCTGTAGCCGTCAGGATTGATCCGATTGAACGCACGCATTTACCGAATTGGATTGCGTCACGTTTAAAGAATCAGAAACAACAAGTGGAGGCTGGGGAGCCGGGACAACGTGCCTTGCAGTTCATGGCTAATCAAGTAGAAGGCAATCTAATTGCGGCCCACCAAGAGATTCAGAAATTAGGATTACTCTACCCAGAAGGAAATCTGACTGAAGAAAACATTCGTGATGCAGTTCTCAATGTTGCCAGATATGACGTTTTCCAATTAACAGAATCATTACTTGCTGGTGATTTAGCTAGATTTAATCGAATGGTGGATGGCTTGCAGGGTGAGGGTGAACCATTGGTACTGATTCTTTGGACGGTCACTGAGGAGGTGCGATTGCTTAACCGCTTGCGCCAAGCTATGGACCGAGGCGATAACTTACAAATGCTCATGAAAATGAACCGCATTTGGGGTAATAAAGAGCGTTTGATCCCTCAAGCAATGCAAAGGCTGAGTGCTGATCGCCTGCAAAAAGCTCTGACCGTCGTCAGTGGTTTGGATAAACAATCAAAAGGTTTACACCTTAATAAAGGCTCTGGCCCCATCCTTGAAAAACTCCCCAATGACCCTTGGGATGGATTGCGGATGTTGGGAAGACTATTTGTTTAGTTTGGCGATAAACGCAAACTCGCTTTAAGGACTAATTTAATTCAGAATCTAGCTTAGACGATACCAGGTGCCACGTCCTTCACCATGTTTCACCAGCCTGCCATCTTGAATGAGTTTACGAATGTGCTCTTTGAGAGTATTCCTATTAGATCCAGTCGCTTGGATTGCTTGAGCCATGGTGACTCTTCCATGCTCGCGTGCAAGTTCAATGATGATCAATGCATGCCCTGGGAGTGGAGTTAATATCAGATGTTCTCGCTCAACTTTTTTCTCTAAACGTTGCACTTGTTCTGCAAGAGATTTCATGAAAAACGTCAACCAAGGTTCCCAGTGAGGTTGGGGCATCCTGATAGTGCCTTGTGTTTGTCGTAAGGCCAAGTAATAGGCCTCTTTATTTAATTCAATGATGCTTTCAAGTGAGCTATAGGGTACGTAAGCATAGCCTGCTTGAAGTAAAAGTAGAGTTGTTAAGGCGCGACTTAGACGACCATTGCCATCCTGAAATGGATGAATCTCTAAAAAAACAACAACAAATATTGCAATGACAATTAATGGATGAAGTTGTTTGGTTCCCCGCATTTCTTCTACCCAATCAACTAATTCAGTCATTAGGCGTGGGGTATCAAACGGCGAGGCAGTATTAAAAATAATACCTATTTGTTGTCCTTCAGCATTAAAGGCAGCAACGCTATTGGTATTGGTTTTATAGTTACCTCGATGCCACACATCTTTTTCACTGTGGCGCAGTAGAATTTGATGTAACTGTTTGATATGGTTTTCAGTGAACGGAATATTTATCCATGAGCTAAAAATCAAATCCATGAGTTCGGCATAGCCGGCTACTTCTTGCGTGTCGCGAGATTCAAAAGACTTAATTTCTAGATTTGAGAGTAATTTTTCAACTTCTCGATCTGAAAGTTTGCTGCCTTCAATACGGGTCGAAGAGCCAATACTTTCAATGGTGGCTACCTTGCGCAGGGCTAAGAGCCTATCTGGGGCGAGTGTCCCTAGGGCGCGCCAAGCCCCTTTGAATTCATCAATTTGACTGATGAGGTTCAAGAGCTCATTTTTGATAGCAAGGTTGTTGGCATTGAACATTTTTCAATTGTACACCCATTTATACACCCAATTACACCCATTAAATAGACTTAAACCTATTTTTACACCCAATTACACCCATTTATTTCTAAATTTATTTATGAATTAACTTCTAGTGAAGGATTTCCACCACCTCCAACCGTTCTAAGCTATCTCATTGAAATTCCTGAAGAATTCAATAAAAGACCTTATTTCAGTTAAAGTAATGCCTATGAGCACTCAAAAAGACATCCATTCAGACTCAGTCGCCTTGATGAAGGGCATTGGTCAAAAAGCGAGAACAGCCTCACGAGCCATGGCTCGTGCGAGCACGGCTGCTAAAAATGAAGCGTTGATTCATTTGGCGGCCTTGGTGCGAAAAAACGCAGACTCTCTAAAAGCAGTTAATGCTCAAGATGTAGCTCGCGCCAAATCAAATGGTCAAGATGCTGCTTTTATCGATCGTTTAACACTGACTGATAAAACCATTGCAACGATGGCTGAAGGTTTGGAGCAAATTGCTAAGCTATCTGACCCCATTGGTGAAATGAGCAATATTAGAAAAATGCCATCAGGGATTCAGGTGGGGCAAATGCGTGTGCCTTTAGGTGTCATTGGCATCATTTATGAGTCACGCCCTAACGTAACAATTGATGCAGCGGCTCTTTGTTTAAAGTCAGGTAACGCCACTATTTTGCGTGGTGGTTCTGAGGCTATTGATTCAAACACTGCGTTAGCTAAATTAATTCAAGAAAGTTTGTCCTTGGCTGGCTTGCCATCTGATGCAGTGCAAGTAGTTGAAACAACTGATCGTGCTGCGGTGGGTGCCATGATCACGATGAATGAATATATTGATGTGATCGTGCCACGCGGTGGCAAGAGCTTGATCGAGCGTTTAATGGCTGATGCACGAGTGCCAATGATTAAACATTTGGATGGTATTTGTCACACTTATATTGACGTGTTGGCTGATTCGGCCAAAGCCATCAAGGTTTGTGACAACGCTAAAACTCAGCGTTACGCACCATGCAACACCATGGAGACATTGTTGGTGCATGAGGCTGCTATTCAGAGTTCTTTATTACCTTTGTGCAAAATCTATCAAGACAAAGGTGTGGAGTTACGCGTTTGTAAAAAAACCAAACAAGCTCTTGAGTCTGCTGGTGTGAAGAATTTAGTAGATGCTACTGAAGAAGACTGGTCTACAGAATATTTGGCGCCTATTTTGTCGATAAAGACAGTTGCGAATATGGATGAAGCGATTGAGCACATCAATCACTATGGTAGCCATCACACAGATTGCATCATCACTGAAGATTACTCAGCAGGGATGCGATTCTTGAAAGAGGTGGATAGTGCTAGTGTGATGATCAATGCCAGCTCCCGTTTTGCAGATGGTTTTGAATACGGCCTGGGTGCTGAGATTGGTATTTCAAATGACAAGTTACACGCCAGAGGACCGGTTGGTCTTGAAGGTCTAACTTCGATGAAATACATTGTTTTCGGACAAGGTGAAATTAGAACGTAATAGTAGAAGTAGTTAATACCTCATCATTCAAGATGAATGATGAGGCTCAATAAGAAATGTAAACCTAAAGGGATGGTTGAGATGAGTGATTCAGTGAATGTGGCGTTGGGTAGTGCTTATCTGTATGTAAAAGCATTCCATATATTGTTTGTGGCGGCTTGGTTTGCTGGCTTGTTTTATTTGCCGCGTATCTATGTCAACATGGCACAAGAAACAAATCCTCAAGCTCTAGAGCGTCTTTTAGGTATGTCTTATCGCTTATATCGTTTTATGACGATTCTGATGATTCCTGCAGTGATCCTGGGCTTAATTCTTTGGCTTTATTACGGTATTGGCAAGGGCCCTGGCTCAGGTTGGATGCACGCTAAACTTTTCTTGGTTTTTGTGTTGCTGGGTTATCACCATGCCTGTGGATCTATTTATAAGAAATTCAAGGCTGGCATTAATCAGCGCTCACATGTTTGGTATCGCTGGTTTAATGAGTTACCTGTTGTGGTCTTTTTGATCGTGAGCATTCTTGTGGTTGTAAAACCTTTTTAATTGCCATAAATAATAAGAAAATTAGATAAGGTTTTGCCATGAAGTTTTTCATCGTTTGTCCTCGTGGACTAGAAATTCCTTTAGCGGAAGAATTAAAAGAAATATCTGAGCGCTTAGAAGTGAAAGCATTGGGTGCTTGGGTGATTGATCCGCCACCTCTCAACAATACGGGTGGTTTAGGTGTTGCTGGCCCTATGTCTGTGGCATTGGCGATCAATTTACATTCGCGCATTGCTAGTCGTTGTTTATTGCAAATGACACATGTGGCCTATCGTAAAGAAGATGATATTTACAAGGCAGTGCGATCCTTGTCTTGGGAAGATTGGATCACTCCTGATCAAACCATGCGAGTGGATTTAACAGCTCATCGTTCTCCACTGACCAGCTTAAATTTTGTAACGCTCAGAATTAAAGACGCTGTGTGTGACCGCTTGCGTGAAGTTAAAGGCGCAAGGCCGAATATTGATACAGAGTTACCTGATGTTCGCGTCCAAGCCCATTTAACAGCGACACATGCGACTGTATATTTAGATACCAGTGGTCAGTCATTATTCAAGCGCGGTTGGCGTGACGATAAAGGCGCTGCGCCTTTAAAAGAGAATTTGGCCGCAGGTATTTTGGCCTTAACCGGTTGGAAGCCTGAGCAAGCTTTGTTTGACCCGATGTGCGGTAGCGGTACGTTTTTAATTGAAGCCGCTTATCGTGGTTTAGGAATTCCTTCTGGTTCCATCCGAGCTGGTTTGATGAATACTAAGCAGGCCGAAGAGCAGGCTGCTCAACAGCACAATCAAGCCGTGAAGTCTCAAGACAAAGCTGATGCTCCAAAATTCACAAGATACCGTCCCACGCGTGTTGATTTAGTGGGGGCTGATCAAGGTTTTGGTTTCCAAAGATTAAAGCCATTTAACACCCCTGATCTAAAAAAGCAGTGGGATGCTTTGTGTGAAGTAGCCAAGAAAAATATCGATACTGGATTAGCCAATGCTAATAAGCTAAAAATGGCTGCATGTGATATTAATGAAAACATGATCACCATTGTTAAGAGTAACTGGAAACGTGCTGGCTTGCCTGCGCAATCAGGTGTTTTATCCAACGTGAGACAAATTGATGCTTTAGTAGCTAAGTCGCCTTTTGCAGAGCCTGGCGTGATGTTATTCAATCCACCTTATGGCGAGCGTCTAGAAATCAAAGGCGGTCGTGATGGTAGTGAGCGTGTCAAAGGTCGTGGCGCACGCGATGCTTTGCCAAAGAACAATAACTCACCAGAGTTTATGGAGTTCTTGAATCAATTTGGTAAGCACCTTAAAGATAACTTCCAGGGTTGGCAGGTTGATGTGTTGACGGCTGACATGGGTTTACCTGGTCAGGTGCGTATGAAAGAATCAAAACGCACACCATTATTCAATGGTCCTTTGGAGTGCCGTTTGTTTAGATTTGATATGAAAAAACCTGAGGCTCAATCAGAGACGCCTTAAAAGTAGGATCGAATAACCTACTTTTCTAAAGCTTAATTATTTGCATATTTGTTGATTTGATTCCCCCTCCAATTATTTATAAAATTCATAACTAAATAATTATGATGTTGTCAATGAGGAGGTCATTTGTCACAGTTTGATACGTATGTTTTTATTAAAAATTTAGAAAAATCTGGGCTATCAGAGGGTCAAGCGAAAGCCATTTGTGATGGCCTTAAAGATTGTCATGAAGCTTCCGATCATGTTACTAAGTCAGATTTTCTGTCGTTTAAATCAGATATCAAAACAGAGATGGCTGAATTTAAATCTGAAATTAGGTCGGATATGGCTGAATTCAAGGCTGAAATCAAAAGTGAAATGGCCGAGTTCAAAACTGAAATTAAAAGTGAAATGTCGGAATTTAAAACAAGTATAAAAGCCGACATGGATTGCTTAGAGAGTAGATTAGACAAAAAGATCTCAGATACAGCCCATCATCAAACTAGAGTAATTGGTGCCATGGTTGTAGGTGCCATTACATTACTAACCTTATTTGATAGATATATACCTACTAACATGGCTAACTTATCTCAATATTTGTGGTCTTAATTGAGTTAGCTCAATTAAATTAAGTTTTTGAAACTAGAAAAATATCTTATTTCTGTAGCCCTAGTAGAATAGTAAAAAAGGAAAGAGAAAATTATGGAATTTAAAACTTATATGTGTTTGATTTGTGGCTGGGTTTACGATGAAGAAGCCGGTCTACCAGACGAAGGTATTGCACCGGGTACTTTATGGAAAGATGTGCCAATGAACTGGACATGTCCAGAATGTGGCGCGCGCAAAGAAGATTTTGAGATGACGGTTATCTAAGTCATATGAATTCAAAAAGCCACCTTCGGGTGGCTTTGAAGTTTTAAATGCAGCATTACTTGCAATTCAATTTAAATTAATCAAGATGAGTAAAAACGAAGAACTATTTTTAAGAGCCCAAAAAACTACTCCAGGTGGTGTGAACTCTCCTGTTAGAGCTTTCCGTCAGGTGGGCGGTATTCCTCGCTTTGTTGCTCGTGCTCAAGGTGCTTATTTTTGGGATGCTGATGGTCGTCGTTATGTGGACTGCATCGGTTCTTGGGGGCCTATGATTGTTGGTCATGCTCATCCAAAGGTAGTCAAAGCAGTTCAAGATGCCGCCAAACTTAGCTTTAGCTTCGGTGCTCCGACTGAAGGTGAAGTTGTTATGGCTGAGCGTATCTGTCAGCTAGTTCCAAGTATTGAACAAGTGCGGTTAGTATCAAGTGGCACTGAAGCTACCATGAGCGCCTTGCGTTTAGCACGGGGCTTTACAGGTAGAGATTTAATTATCAAGTTTGAAGGTTGTTACCACGGTCATGCTGATAGTTTGTTGGTTAAAGCAGGCTCCGGGATGTTGACATTTGCTGACAGTACTCAAAATGCGCCTTCATCAGGTGGTGTGCCACAAGATTTG
>JBEGTH010000012.1:0-36708 GCA_041179505.1 Pseudomonadota bacterium
CCAGAAACGCTAAGCGCAGAGATTTACTAAAAAAAATTGCTCAAGCGAGCGCTTTGGTTTTTTTGGGCCCCACTCAATTAGCCTTTGGCGCAAAGTTACTAGCCGTTCGGATGTGGCCTGCTGAGGACTACACACGTGTGACACTGGAGTCTGATGAGGTTCTCAAAGTCAGCCATCAACTTTTAACCAACCCACACCGCCTAGTGGTCGATGTTGAGGGCTTAGAGCTCACCAACACCCTCAAAGAGCTAGTAGCTAAAGTAAAAAGTAAAAGTAATGACCCTTATGTCTCTCAGGTTCGAGTGGGGCAATTTCAAACAAAAGTAGTTCGATTGGTATTTGATCTAAAAGAAAGTATTCAGCCACAGTTATTTTCTTTAGAACCCGTCGGTAGTTATCAAAATCGATTGGTGTTTGACTTATACCCAACAGTTGCGAATGATCCACTGATGGATTTAGTGCGCAGCAGTTCCAAAAAATCTGCTGCATTAGATCTAGAAGATCCGATTGGCGCTATCGCCAGAAAAGAGGCTCTCAAGCAAGATAAGCAAGATGGTCATGGCGCCCATAAGGCTGATCCGAAATCTCCATATAAACGCCTATTAACCATTGCAATCGACCCAGGCTAGAAAGCTCAAAGAGAAAATTGAGCAAGAACCAGACATGCGCTCATACCTCACGCGTGATGGCGATTACTTTGTACCTCTTCACACACGTGTTAATAAAGCTCGCAGGGTTCAGGCTGATTTATTTGTTTCAGTGCATGCTGATGCGTTTATACAGTCTCATGCAAAAGGCGCCTCGGTGTTTGCTTTATCTCAGCAAGGTGCCACGAGTACAGCAGCTAGGTGGTTAGCCAATAAAGAAAATAATGCGGACCTAATTGGTGGTTTAAATATTAAGTCTCAAGATAAGCAAGTAGCCCAACTACTTTTAGATATGTCGACCACGGCGCAAATTAAAGACAGTCTCAAGTTAGGCGATGCGGTATTAAAACAAATTGGTGGCTTTGCTAAATTACATAAAAAGCATGTTGAGCAAGCCAGCTTTGCAGTACTAAAAGCACCCGATGTTCCATCGATCTTGATTGAGACAGCATTCATCAGCAACCCTGAAGAAGAAGCACGCCTGAATGATGTGGAGTACCAAGAACAGATTGCCTCAGCGATATTAAAAGGCATCAGAAGTTACTTTGCGAAGAATCCTCCTGTCGCAAAATCTAGACAAATCTAGCTCTAATTTAAAAAGTCCGCTATAATCTTCTTTTTCGCAGATTTGGGTCGGTAGCTCAGTCGGTAGAGCAGCGGACTTTTAATCCGTTGGTCGCGAGTTCGAATCTCGCCCGACCCACCATAATCTGTATTAGAAACAATGACTTGCTAACCGCAAGTCATTTTTTTTGCCCATTTTTTGCGTAAAAATCAATCGCACACCAATCGCACATTTCATATATTTGCTTTAATACCAGATTTTTGGTATAATGGATTTATATATGAAAAAACCCTGCAATGCGCTCCACATTTGATTCTACGGTCATTTTAAGACCCCAAGAGCTACGTTTAAAGCGTCGTGCGAATTCTGGCGCCTGGCAAATTCATTACAAAATTGGCTCGAATAAAAAGTGGGTTCGAGTAACTAGTAAAACCAGTGATTTATCGGCTGCCAAGCAGATTGCTGAAGACCTCTTTCATGAGGCCCGAGTACTAGATAAACGCGGTCTATCAATCATCAGCAAAAAGTTTAAAGCAGTAGCTCAAGTGGTCAGCGAACGATTTAAAGAGCAAGTCAAAGCCAAAACAGGCAAAAAGGCCTATGCAGACTACTACCGGGCCATTGATTCTTACCTTATCTCCTTCTTTGGCGGGCATAACGTAGACAACATCACCCCTGCACTCATTGCTGAGTTTCATCAATGGCGAACAGAACAAGTTGGTTACGAGCTCAAAGCATCAACTCAAAACAATCACAACAGCGCCTTAAATGCCGTATTTGATTACGCCATTGAAAAAGGTTGGATGACCAATAGCCAAAGACCTAGCCTTAAAAACACTGGTGAAGCCACTTCTGCTCGCGGCATCTTTAGTACCGATGAATTATTAGAGCTACAAAAGTTCATCCAAAAATGGACTAAAGATGGTCGCAAAGGCAAAACGCAATATCTACGTGAGTTGCTTGGTCTCTATGTCACCTTCATTGCTTGTACAGGTGTTCGTCCAGGCACAGAAACTAAAGAGCTGAAGTGGAAGCATATTGAATTTATCCAAAAGACCAATATGCGTGTAATTCACATTACTCTGCCCCAAGGCAAGCGTGGCAGTCGTGAGCTTATTGCCCGTAACGAACTTTGGCCGCTATTAGATAAGCTACGTGAACTGCAACCAGAATATAAAGACCTTACTTTAGAGCAGCTCATTGCCAAAAAAGAAAACAAACACATTTTCCGTATGCGCGATGGAACAATCCCTTACAACCTAGTTAATGCCTTTGGAGATTGCCTACGCGAAGCTAGCATGGACAAGGGTGATAAAGATGGCAGACCGAGAAGCTTGTATAGCCTACGTCACTACTACGCTACGCAGCGGGTGTTAGAGGGTATGAGTTTTGGCTTATTGGCCAAGCAAATGGGTACTAGCATTTTGATGATTGAGCGCCACTATAGCCACTTAAAACCCCTCATGGTCGCAGAGCAGCTTGCTGGAGATATTCCCGACGATAAAACAGCAGCCAATGATGAAATCCGTCGCTTTATGAATCCAGGACCAGTACGCAGTGACGTAATGAACTTGGTCGGAGCAACTACTGGCGTTTATCTACCACTTGAGCAGGCGAATCCATCTGCAACGGATGAGCTTAAAGCTGAATTAAAAAAAGTAGCTACAAAGGTCAAATAAGATGAACTTAATACTATGCAATCTCACGGCTGAGGCGCTCAAATGAACGAGTTCATTGTGAGCTTTTTTGAAAATCACGCAAAGGGCATCCTGGGCGAATGTCATGCTCGTGCCAATGATTTACATCATTTCAAACAAGTACTCTATCGTCTTAATCAAGGGGAAGATCTAAGTAGCGAACTGCCTCAGCTTAAAAAGCTAGATAAAAAAACGGCTATTAGTGCAGTCAAAACCTTGATCAAGCGCTGTGAAGAAGATATGTTGGCATTTTGGCTATTACCCAACAGCCAAAAAATCAAGGTTGAGGTAAAGCATTCATACCCTGCTACTGACTTGGTGCCAAGATTTACAGCCAACCATACTTTTACAACTCCAGCTGGCAAGGTTGGCATTCGAGTGGCCACCCAAGGCAACTATATTTCGGTACAAACCAATACCAAAGATATAACCAAACCAAAGCTAGACGAAGCGATTCGAAGCATTGAGCGGCAACTCGTGCTCATCAATCTTTCGGAACATTGAAAATAAGAGTTCGATTTTTCTTAAGAAACGCTTTCCGGACAATAGCTCTCATTGACTTCCTCAGAACCAGAATAGGCCCCGGATTTGCAATGCTTGCATGTAATGAGCCCATTTGCATAGATACGGAGACACTCAAAATAAACATATCGTGCCTTTTCATTAGCTACACATGCAAGCTCGATCCACCCTAGGTCAATAAACGGACTAATTAACTTTGATAGGCGATCAAGTGGAATGGGTGCATCAATAAACCCACAGTATTTATTCCAATCATCACCGCTCATTTTGTCTGGGCTTTTAGAGATCAATTTTCCCTCGCTAAGGCCAAATTCATAAGAAGTAATTTCTTTAGGTATAGCTGTCGGATACTGGGGACGATCAAATGCAAATCCATCGATATACAATAAAGAGTGCTGTTCTGAATAGACCCACTTAGCCCCCGAATTGTCCCACTCATATTCATTTAATAAATCTTTTAACCCCTTCAAATCAGCAATACAATCATTTGATTTTGAAAAAGTGATCATTCCATAGGCATCAGCCATATATTTCCCCTAATTTAAATTTTTAAAATTGAACTTCCCCATGGGGCAATAGATCATCATGGTCGAGACATCTACCACTAACCACCGTTACTTAAGTAACGCCAAATAACCTAAGGCCCAAGTTTTACCCATAACAAATAACTAAGCCGCCTTATCAATGTCCGACCCTGCATCATTTGCAGCTTCTTGATTAGCCAACTTTTTTAGTTCTGCAGCCTGTTCGCGCTCATTACGCTCTTTCTCACGTAAAGCATCACGTTTAGCCAAGCGCTGGCGCCACTCAATAACCTGCTGCTTGGCAACTGCCATGCTGGCCTTTTCTTCGTCACGGTATAAGCCCTGTGCATGTAAATAATTGAAAGACTGAATCATAAGCTGGTCATCCAATTGCTCATACATTGGCAGCGCACCCACAACCTTATATTCACCATCCACAATATGGGAAATCGTGTATTGAAACGAACCAAAGCGTGTTAAATCTCGCATCGCACTTTCATGCTCCTTCGGGATAATAAAAGTTGCTAGCGGTTTTTTTGCGCGATCCTCGAAGTAAAACCGAGCAAACATGATGGCATTGTCATTTAGATATTGTTGCTTATCCTCCTTTGCTTTGACAATATCAGGATTGACCGTGCTCTGACGGATACGCTCAATACCTTCATTGGCTTTAATAAAAGCTGGTAAATCTACGGGATTTACTCCTGCATCAATAGCTACCTGCAGCACACGAGCGTAGACATGCGCTGTTTTGCGGTTTTTGCGGATCACATAGCGAACGATGATATTCAAATCAGGGCTGTTATTTTGAGTTTTGATCTTATATTCACGACTTAATGTGCGGCGCATTTTCTTGATCACATGCTCCAAATTGGGCATAGCTAAGACCTCAACTGCATAAGCCATCACTTCAGAAAGCAAAATACCAAGCTTCTCGTTCCCTTTCTCCACATAAGTTTCCACATAGGCATCGTGCTTCCCTGATAAGGCTGTACCCTGCTCCAAAAGATTTTTAATCTTTTCTACTACTTGCTTTTTAGTAACCATCACCCCTCCTTAATGAAAAAATTTCTCAAAATTTGGATTAAAAGGAGCGGGATCCTGCGGCTTCACAAATGCTAAAACATGACTAAGATCGATTGACCCTCCTTCTAGATACGCATCAAGTGCTAGTAATAGCGCACAAAGGGTCATGTAATAACCCCCGTAAAACCCCTCCTCTTCGCGCAACTCAGGGTTTAAGTCCACTAAGTTTTTAAGATCTAGCACCTTAGAGAGAACATCCTCTCGCACAACTTCAACCTTGCCTGGACCCTGATCGATATGAAGCCCAATCATGCAAATTAAGGATGAAAAAATTGCCAATGAAATGTTCATGGAAAAATTCAACCCATACTCCTCCATTGATACCAATACTGATTTATCGCTGCTCATAAAATACTCCTTTGATTAATTAACGAAATTTATTTAAAACTATTGGTTTCTTTTTAGAATGTCGCTTTTTGGTGCGCGCTAAAAAACCAATCTTTTCCAGCGCCTTATTGCGAACTTCTTCAGAAAACAATTCGACATACTTGTTTTTACAAACGATGTATTCCACGGTTAAGCAACCCTTTCCAATTAACAATAGGTCTACAAATCCATCATTAATCTTAGGAAGCATCACGATTTGAGTTGCTGCCTTGACCGCACCATGTTTCTCAACTAATGTGCGGACAGTTAAATGTCTGCGAGGCAAAATCTTCTCAGCCTTACTGCAAGCAAGCAGCAACTCTGCTTCAAACTGCTGAGCCATAGTTTTTTCCTCTTTAGGTATTGCAGTCATTTATGCAGCCTCTGCAATCACTGTGAAGTAACTAGGCTCGATAGCAGCTACATTGCGCGGCTTTATAGGGCCAACAAGGTCGCCGTAATTAGCTACTTGGGTATTGCTATACACACGTCCCCAATAGGATTTATTCAAAGCCAAATCCAAAGTAACCTTTGTAACCTCAACCCAAAAACGCTCTTGATAGGTTTTTTCAAGCGGCCAATTCACAACAACTTTAATCAGCTGACCAATCTGAATACTTTCGCGCTCTTCTTGCTCCACAAGATCAATCGAATTGGCAAAGCCCATGTCCAGATAGTCTAGGTTCTTAAGGTAGATATCCTTGACCTCTCCGCCTTGCACCAAGTTCGCTACATCCATCGTTTCCCGATGAAAGAGCGGATCATTAACAGCTTGCTTCATAATCCACCCCCCTTCTTATTCGGAAACCGCTAAGTTGTCGAGGACCTCAAAAAAGCCCTCCTTATCCATCATCAGTGACTCACCAGTAGCCAACTTCAGCGGCTCCTCATAGAGCATAGAATTGCTAACGGCAATCACTAAGCAGCTAGTAAAGTGAGGCGCCATGTGATCAAGTAAGCCAACTTGCTTATACATAGCTGATACCAAGTGCGATTCCTGCTTAAGCTTCTTGTTTGCCTTTAAGTGGCGCTTTTCATACTCCGTAAAGCCAACCTCAGCAATAGCAGCAGAGACCAGCTCTTGAGTGCCCTTGATCTGCGATACGGTCGCAGGCACAGAGAAAGCCATACCCTGCTCACTCATGTCGATATGCAATGTTTTAGATGCATTCATAAAATTACCTTTCGTTTCTATATTGTTAAAATGACTTTGAAATAAATCTCAGCCGCTATGCAACAGATACTCCCGATTGCATATAAAAAATTTTCCTCTCATTGCTTCAATTCGTAATCCTGAACTTGAAGGTTTTCTCCATGTTCCGAAACCCCACTAAGTACGACTTCAAACTCCATTCAGGGCTTCATGCTATAAAGGCTAGAAGCCAATTACATTGGGATAACAGGAGGGGAACATAAGTTCCGAAGCTATGGATATCGAATACTTTTACAAAGGCCTGCCATATGAAAATGAGGTCTTTGGCTTCACGCTTGAGGCATCAACCTCTAAGTCAAAGGGCACCATGTATGAAGCATGGTTTGATTTGCTAAAAGCATCACCTTGGTACAGCCAGATGGCCACAGGAAGCTACCCTAGCAAGCAAGCAGAAAATACCTGGAAAGGGTTTGGAGATCTGTCAGAAATTACCTTTAGTGACTGGTGGAAAGATCGTGGCTACAAAATATTTGCCGAAAAAGTTCCGTACAGAAAAATCGAACGAATTGTGTTGAACTATAAGATCAAACCCTCAAAGGATATAAATGCAATCCCCGTATTACATCTTGAGGTTCCCTTAAATCTGCAACCCTCAGAGCTCAAGCGGCAATTTGGCGAAATTTTAGCTAGGCAGGAAGAACTTTATCTGTCCGATAGATTCAATCGATGGGATCACAGCAGAGCAGACTTTCATTTAGTACGCGATGGAAAGCTCGATTACAGCGACATTAAATTCAGACTTGATCTATATGCTGAATTCCAAGCAGAAAAGAAAAAGCCTGGGTTCAAGAAGAATGTATTTGCCCAGGAGAGAAAATTAGTAAGTCATATAACTATCGATGACCATCTAACAAATCAATACACTAAAGAGCTCAATGACAGCCTTGATCATTTAATAGAGCAAACACTGTCTTTAATGGCTCATGCTACTGAGGGTCACTTCCCAGAAACAATGCCGCACTCCTGGGTCAAGGAGCTGAAAGGCAAAGCTTAAATCAACTCCACTGCCCTACGCTTCATATCGTCATTTACATCTATGTATTTTTGAGTGACTGAAATATTACGATGGCCCGCAAGGCTCATTAGCACCCGTACGCTGATGCCTTTATTAGCTAGATTGGTAATGAAGCTTCGTCTGCCGCTATGGCTACTTGCTCCAGCAATACCAGAAGCTTTATATAAATCCTTAAAGAATAAAGCTAGTGAGTTTGGAGTAAATCCACGCTTGGGGTTCTTTTGCGTATAAAAGAATGCATGGTTGACATCTCTAACCTTCAAGGTGTCGACATAGCTTTGTAGCTCGCTTTTGAGCTTTTCACTAACAAATACCGTTCTAGCGTGTTTTCCCTTGGTGTACTCAGGCAATAAACGGATTTCGGATTTGACCTGCATAGAGGCATCACATACATCACAGATCCTCAATGCAGCCGCCTCTCCAACCCTAAGGCCCCCGAAATTCGTAATGGATAGCAACGCCCTATTACGAACAGCGTGTTTGGTTGATTGTGTAAATCGTAAAACTTGTTCCAACTCACTAGTAGTTAATGTTTTAGCTTGTGCCATTGCCCAACTCCTTAAAAAGTAACAAATACACAGCTATAAGCATATTTTCTGATGTTCGAAATGAGCAACCGAATGTGGCATTTTTGCCATCTCAATTTAGATGTTCGATTTCAATGACTTACAGCACAACCTAACAAAATGTGTATTTTGTGTGGTTTTAATAAAAGCAGAGATTCATCAAAAGATGTGGCTAATCTGCCACATCTGCTTATAGTGCATTAAACAGCCCTATACGCTATTTATTACTTTTCGCTGGTGTTGATATCCAGTTAGATCAGATCGTTCAAGTTTGAGTGCTTTTATACGGAGTTATTTAGAGGCTATTGATTCGTTGTTGATAAGTTTGAAATATTTTAGATAAAGCTTCGCTAATTAAAGCTTCATTCAGCTTTATTGGAAATACAGCAAGAAACCAGCGTGGTCAGTAATGCCGCTTATGCTAAAGTCCAAAGCACATTATTTGTGTCTTTGCGACCCAGCTCTTTGCACATGTACTCAATCCAACCGCCATCACAAACCTTAAAGTCGTGCTGTGTATCTAGATTGTGTACGTGCGCTTTTGCCTGTTCGATATGTTTGCCTAGTTGATTAAAGCGAAAGCCTTTTGGAAAACCGCCTATTGATAGATGCAGGTGTAATCGCTTGTCCGTACGCTCGCCCTCAATTACTGCGATGTACGTTAAACCTTTGCCATGCCTGCGTACTGCATTTGTACCAAAAATAGCCTCATTTAGCTTGTGAATAAAACGTGCTGCCGCCTGCTCACAATCTTCTTTAGCAATCTGCCTGTAATGTGTGCCTTTGGGGTTTACTACTTTTATTGCCTGTTTAAGAGTCAAAGTTAACGCTATTGGATGGCTTTTTGTAAGCCCCAATAGCCATGTCCGTGCTGCTTCCTTTTGCGTAGGAGCTGCATTTGAATCGTAGGCCATGCGTTCACGGATTTCACTTAATTTCATGCAGTTATTTATACAAACCACATAAATTATTTGAAATAAATTAAATCTATATATTTCAGTAACTTACGAAGGCTAAAAATGCCATTTTTGGTTGCTCTTTCACAAACCTAGAAATTATTGTTTATGTGCCCATTCACTTATAGGAGAACACGATGAGCGCACTATCCAATCTAAAACTAGTAGTAGCCCAAAAACCAACAAAAATACCGCCTATTGTGCAACGTCGCAATCAGGTCATCAATAAGCTCTGGGAACAGCAAAAACTCGCTGAATCAAAGGTATCAGGCACCACCTATGCACCGCTCAAAACCAAGCGAGTCAAAGACCTAGAGGGAAACATCAAAACTTTAGAGGTACCAAAGCGTCTAAAACCCTGGTGGTTTACCAGCGATACAGGCAAAACTTGCTTAGCCATTAAGTATGGGAATAAACCCATTGAAATTGCCAAAGGCAAATCCGCCATTGAAGTATCGGATATGAAGGAACTTGTATTGGTGCTAAGCCAGCTAATGCAGGCCATTAATGATGGAGAGCTAGATAGTCAAATCGATGCGGCCAGCGCCAGCGTCAGAGCAGGATTTGAGAGATGAGCGATAACTCGACTGCCCTACTACTCCTTTTAACTCTGCTTCTGATTGTGGAGCAACTATGAATACCTATGAAGCTTACGTTCGCGTTATGCCTAGCAATATGGTGGTGAAAACCAAGATACAAGCCGACTCAAGCCAGTCGGCTTTATTTTTATTGCAAGGAATGTATGGAGCTAGCAATGTAGTTCACTTGCCGTCATTAGTTAACTAAATATATAAAAAGGATAGTTAACTATGAAAATTTGTGAAATTCTGACGCTCCAAGAGCGAATTAATCTAAGCAGATTGATGCCAAGGTATAAGCCCAAAGCAAAGAAGCAAAAGCCTAAGGCTGCCAAAGCTCCAAAATGGCCCAAAGTGCCAGCAGCACCTAAAAAGCATGTTGCTCCTAGGCCTATAGTTAAAGCGCCGCCAAAGCCATTTGATAGCCCAAAGTCAGTTCGCAAATCAATAGGCCCAAAGCAAACCAAGCCGTTAGATGATCGCTCAAACTTAGAGCCTAATAGCTTCCTGAAACCATTGCCACAAAACGTTATCAGTCCACGTGATGCAGTTGATCGAGATCTAGAAAAGAAGTTGTCTTTTGGTAGGTCCATAGCAGACCATAATGGATTTGATGGAAGGTTATCAAACCGCTCTTTTGATTCAAAATCGCGGTCAAACTAAGAAAAATAATTTTTTATTCATCTGGCAGACAGAGATAGTGAGACGCAATACAAATACCGTTACTTAAGTAACGCTTGAATAGATATGAAGCGCACAGTTAGGCCCCAAAGAATACAAACTACTAGCGTTGACTCTAGGCTAGATAAGCAATCTCAATTTGAGAATCTACTATCCAAAGAGGTCGAAGACAATATTAAAGGCATTGATAGGACACGATACTCATACACCATAGAGCTTTTATACCCTTCGCAAGCAACTAGATCATGGGTACACTACCAAATAGCCTATAAAGTAATTTCTCGTAACATTGGTTCGGCTACAGTTATCAAAGTTAAAACTATCGTGTGCATGAAGTCTAAATTACGATTGCTTATTAAGCGAGATAGGTGGGCCAAGAGAATATTGGTCGGATGGGTTCCGCGCCTAAAAACTCGATGAGTTGAATTGGCATCAGTAAAACTTATTTAACAACTCTTTAGCCGCAGCATTAAGGAAGAAAAAGGCTGGCGCTATTGCAGTGAGGGTTGAGAATGGGAATAAGGCCGTCTTATATGCGAGTTAATAAATCTCGCCCGACCCACCAGTCGTTCACGAGCCCCTTGGGAAATCTAAGGGCTTTTTCTTTTTGGTTGGCGTGAATGTGGTGACTGTCTACGGCAATGAGCAACTCAAGAGAGTTGCGAGTGTCGTGTTTCGAGACACTTATAGCTTAACTTCAGATTTCAGGAAGGTCGATCGGAAAATTTGTCGGGTAAACCGACATTTAAAACATGGCTTGCTGGCGGACAGCTAACGGCCCAGAGCAGACCTTGGGGGATAAGTTTAATAACTCATCCCCCAGCAAGTTACTACCTTGACCGATCCATCCACATATAGTTCTGCTGCATCATTTGGTTCATCATGTTCTGCTGCATACCCATGTATTGATCCATCATGTATTGGCGTTGCTTTAACTGCTCAGGCGTTAATTTAGAGTAATAAGGGCCCATACCATTCCAGCCCATCATTGGATCCATCATGTGTCCAGCCATCATGCCGCCGTTACCACCACAACAACCCATCATTCCCGAACCCCACATGCCTTGCATCATATTCAGATTGCTCTGCATCGCACTCCAATGAGCTTGCATCAGTTTTTGTCTTACTTGTGGATCTTGAGTTGCACGAATCTGATCCATCTGTTGTTGCATCTTTTTAAAGTTCTCTTGAATTTGAGCGGCTTGCTTATCAAACTCCGCTACATCAATATTTTTTTGTTGTGTCTGTGTGGCTTTAGTGCCTGCCCCTGCTGTTTGCGCCAAAACGGGCGCACTTAATAAAACACCCAAACTTAAAATCGCAACACATCCTAGCTTTTTCATCTCAGCACTCCTTGAGTTAAATGCTGAATATTGACTACTGTCTAACTTCTTAATAACCGCAATCCATTTGCCACTACTAGCAAGCTCGCACCCATATCCGCAAATACCGCCATCCACATCGTGGCTTGCCCTGTAAAGGTAAGCACAAGGAAGATAGCCTTAATGCCTAGAGCAAGAACAATGTTTTGAGTCAGAATTAGAGCGGTTGATTTGGATAGCCGAATAAAGGTAGCAATCTTGCGTAAATCATCATCCATTAGCGCAACATCAGCAGTCTCTATCGCAGTATCGGTTCCAGCCGCCCCCATCGCAAATCCAATACTTGCTCTTGCTAAAGCGGGGGCATCATTAATGCCATCTCCAACCATGCCTACCTTTAGATTGGGATCCTTTTTTAGGCGACTGTCAATTATTTTGAGCTTATCTTCAGGCAATAAATTACCCACAATTTCATCGACACCCACCTGCTTACCTATCGCCTTGGCGGTGTGCTCATTGTCACCAGTGAGCATGATGGTAGTCACACCTAATTGGTGAAGCCCATCAATAGCCTGCTTGCTTGTTTCTCTAACAGTATCGGCTACCGCAATAATGGCTAGAACCTCTGTTTGGTTGGTAAGCAATACGGCCGTTTTGCCTTGCTGCTCGAGTGGTAATAAACGATTCTCAATATCATCAGAGCACAAACCCAATTCTTCAATCAGTCGATGATTGCCAAGGTAATACAAATTACCCTCAATAACGCCTTTGACACCGCGACCCAGAATCGCCTCAAAGCTATCTACAGTCATTAAATCATTCTTTTGCTCTTGATTAGCATGGGCAATTGCTAGAGATACGGGATGATCAGATCGTGCTGCAAGACTGATGGCAATTTCGTGAATATGCTTGTCATTGCCACTTAATGCAAAAAAATCCGTTTGTGCAGGCTTCCCGTAGGTGAGGGTCCCTGTCTTATCTACTGCCAAGACCTTCATGCTCCGTCCTGCTTCTAAAAAAGCGCCCCCTTTAATTAAGATGCCTTTTCTTGCGGCAGATGCTAAGCCACTCACAATCGTTACTGGTGTTGAGATCACTAAGGCACAAGGACATGCAATTACTAGCATAACCAACGCCTTATAGATCCACTCTTGCCATGACTGCGCCATTAACAATGGAGGCAAAACAGCAACCAATACTGCAAGCAAGAAGACCGCTGGGGTATAGATCCTAGCGAATTGATCGACAAAACGCTGGGTGGGCGCACGACTTCCTTGCGCCGCTTCTACTGCATGAATAATTCGAGCTAGCGTTGAATGAGTCGCTTCTGCAGTAACTTTGTATTCGAACGATCCCGTCTGATTGATCGTTCCTGCAAATACCTCATCGCCAACTATCTTATCGACGGGTAGGCTCTCACCCGTGATTGGCGCTTGATTTACTGCCGAGTTACCACTTATTAATATGCCATCTAAAGCTATTCGCTCTCCAGGACGCACTCGAACTAAAGCACCTAAAGCAATAGCTTTAACATCTGTTAGCACCCAAGAGCCATCGGCTTGCTGAACGGTTGCGGTTTCAGGGGTGAGGTCTAATAAGCCACGAATCGCATTGCGAGCACGATCTAATGACTTGGCTTCAATTACTTCAGCAAGAGTAAATAAGAACATCACCATGGCTGCTTCTGGCCAACTGCCAATCGCCATCGCGCCTGTGACTGCAATTGACATTAAGGCATTGATATTGAGATTGCCATTCTTTAATGCAATCCAGCCCTTTTTATAAGTGGTAAGGCCCCCTGAAGCAATTGAGGCGATTACTAGAGCAATGACAATCCACTGATTACCAAGTTGCAGCAATTCCATGATTTCAGCCAAGGTTGCAGTGATACCTGCAATAGCCAATGGCCACCAATTGGTTTTAGGCATAGGCTCAAGTGAGCTGTCCTTTGTAGAAGTCTCACCAATTTGTAGCACCGCCTGCATTCCAATTGAACCCAAAGCGGACTCGATAGCGTCAAGTGAGTTGAGATTGTGACCAACCGTGAGCATCCTTTGCATTAAGTTAAAATCCAACGACTCAATGCCGCTTACACTCGCTAGCTTTTTGCGAATAAGCGCCTCTTCAGTTGGGCAGTCCATATTTTCAATGCGATAGATGGCCTTATTCTTGCTCCGTATCTCAGAAGCCTTTGTCACAGGGGTTGATGTAGAACAACTACAGGAGGTATTGCATTCGCTCATAGCGGAAACCTAAATGATAAAGACATTGATCATTTAACACCCTATAGTAACTATAGAGTCAAGAAATTAGAATAAAAATGTAAAAACTTGGAGGTCAAATGAAAATTGGTGAACTAGCAACAGCCACAGGCACTCAAGTGGAAACTATTCGGTTTTATGAGCAAGAGGGTTTGTTAGCAAAACCAGCTCGATCCGAGGGTAACTTCCGAATCTACGGGGATCAGCACCTGCAACGCCTTACATTTATTCGCCACTGCCGCTCGCTGGACATGACTTTAAGTGAAATTCGTCAATTACTTCGCTTAAAAGATTTGCCAGATGAAAACTGTGGTGCAGTAAATGAATTGCTTGATGCCCATATTCAGGATGTAAGCAATCGGATTAATGAGCTACGCCAACTTGAGCGACAATTAAAGCTGCTCAGAAAACAATGTCATGCGAATCAGGACTCAGCACATTGCGGGATCTTAAATAAATTATCGCTACCCGTAAAGTAAAAAAGAGGTGATACTACCGCCTCTTATTGGCCGATTTGAGACTTTGAAGTTAATTCCTGCAACCAGCCTCTTCTCGACGGTGATCTCAACCCATCAATCCAATAATCCGAGTACGCTAACTCTCACCCAAAACTGAGCGACCTGCTTAACGTAAGCCTTTATTTAACTGATCCACAATCTCGGCCCAATCAGTATCTAAAAGCAACTCATCACGAAGAAGTCTTGCTTGATATGGTGTCCATAATGGTGCATCAGTTAATTCAATCGCTTCATCTAAAGGCGCATGCCGATCAATGAATGCCTTAATACTATTACCATCAGAAGGTAGTCCTAATTGAAGGAATAACTCAGAGAATGGATGAAATGACTTTTCCATGATTAATTTCTCCTTAAACGTAACGCATTTGTAATGACCGAGGCTGAGCTCAAGCTCATGGCAAGTGCAGCAATTAATGGTGAGAGTAACCATCCAGTGAAAGGATATAAGAGACCAGCAGCAATAGGAATGCCCAGTGCGTTATAAAGAAACGCAAACACTAGGTTTTGCTTCATATTGCCTACCGTATCGTCTGAAAGCGACTTAGCAATCGCAATACCTCTGAGATCACCTTTAACTAAAGTAATTTGGGCGCTATTCATAGCAACGTCAGTACCGGTGCCCATAGCAATACCAACATTGGCTTTTGCTAAAGCTGGAGCATCATTGATGCCATCACCTGCCATTGCAACAATCCGACCTTCATTTTGTAGTCGAGTTACCAATTCGAGCTTATCTGCTGGCTTAACCTCTCCATAGACCTCTTCAATCCCAAGGCGCTTGCCAACAGATTTAGCAGTTGTTAATCCATCTCCAGTTGCCATCACAATTCGCAATCCCGCCTCTCTTAAGGTTTGCAAAGCCTCTGGCGTAGTAGCCTTAATAGGATCAGAGACAGCTAAAAGTCCAGCAAGCTTTCCGTTGATAGCTAAATGCATCACGCTAGCGCCTTCAGAGCGGAGCTCCTCTGCTTGGGCTTTCAAAATATCAACAGAAACTCCCAGCTTATCCATCAATGCAGTATTACCCAACGCCAAATGAAACAAGCCAACACTACCTTGAACTCCAATTCCTGAACTTGATTCAAAGTTTTCGGGTTTCTCTAATGGCAAATTACGGTCTCTTGCGGCGCGAACAATTGCATCGGCAAGGGGATGCTCACTGCCCTGATCAAGACTTGCTGCAAGCTTTAAGACCTCATTACCATCAAAGCTGGGCGCAGGAATAACTCTATCAAAAATTGGCTTACCCTCTGTTAAGGTGCCTGTTTTATCAATAATGAGGGTGTTCACCTTACGAAGATTTTCAATGGCCGCAGCGTCGCGGAACAAAATTCCCTTTGTCGCCCCTTTACCAGTAGCAACCATAATCGACATTGGCGTGGCAAGACCTAGGGCACAAGGGCAAGCAATGATTAATACCGAAACCGCATTGATTAAACCAAAGACCCAACT
Source organism: Pseudomonadota bacterium (assembly GCA_041179505.1). Lineage (GTDB taxonomy): Bacteria > Pseudomonadota > Gammaproteobacteria > Burkholderiales > Burkholderiaceae > Polynucleobacter. The sequence goes on from JBEGTH010000012.1 coordinate 15,970, forward strand.
TGGTTCGGGGCCAAAGATCCCCCAAATAAAAAAAGTCAGTAAAGCTATCGCTACAACCGTTACTACAAAATATCCCGCAACAATATCTGCCATTCGCTGCATTGGTGCTCTGGAGCGTTGGGCTTGAGCTACCATTTGCACAATTTGAGCCAGCATGGTTGATGAACCAACACGCTCGGCTTTAATAATCAATGCGCCATTGGTATTCATCGTTGCTCCAATCACACGATCACCGATACGCTTAGTAACTGGCAATGGCTCCCCGGTAAGCATGGATTCATCAAGCGCACTAGAGCCTTCAACAATGACGCCATCAACAGGCACTTTTTCACCTGGGCGCACCCTCAATAAGTCTTCAATATGAACATTTGATAAAGGAATATCCTCCTCAGATCCATCGCCCTTAATTCTTCTAGCTGTTTTAGGCGCTAAGCCCAGCAAGGATTTAATTGCCGCAGAAGTTTGTGAACGTGCCTTTAGTTCCAACACCTGACCAAGCAGAGTCAATGAAATAATGACGGCGGCTGCCTCAAAATACACACCAATCCTGCCCATAGACATAAAGGAAGCAGGAAACACTTGTGGAGCTACCGTAGCAACAACGCTATACAAAAATGCAGCACCTGTTCCCAATCCAATCAAAGTCCACATATTTGGACTGCGATTGGCTATGGATTGCCAGCCACGATGAAAGAATGGCCATCCTGCCCATAAAACAATTGGTAAGGATAGGAATAATTCAACCCAGGTTTGGGTTTGAGACTCTAGTAGATTAAGTTTATGGCCAAACATCGCAAGGATAGTCACCACTGTCGTCAAAGGCAGCGTCCACCAAAATCGTCTTTGAAAATCAACTAATTCTGGATTTTCTTCTTCCTCTAATTCAGGCAACAGAGGCTCTAAACTCATTCCACAAATTGGGCAATTACCTGGTTGATTCTGCCGAATTTGCGGATGCATGGGGCAGATATAAATTGTGCCGGCCACCGAAGCAGGCGACTCTGAGTCCTTTAGTCCCCCATCTAGATACTTGCTGGGCGCTCCAATAAATTTTTCTTTACAACCATTGCTGCAAAAGTAATACGCAATATTCTTAAGCGAGTAACTATGCTTAGACTGAGAAGTGACCGTCATCCCACAAACAGGATCCTTCAAGGAATTTTCATCCGAAAAATGTTCGTGATGGGAGTGATCGTGTCCATGCTCATGATGATTGTTCTCATTGTGATTACTCATTGCAAATCCTTGTTTACCTAATTCATTAAAACTGGCGTATCTGGGATTTCATTATCTGAAGATGTTTTACCTGGGAATTGACTTTGCAATAGTTGACTCACCATTTCAATTCCAGACAAAATGCCAGCCTGATATTCATTAAGTGCGAATTTGGATTCGATCTCATGACAAATAACATCCCACGCACTGGCATCTGCATTTGAATGAATGCCTCTATCGGCAATTATCTCTACAGCATGATCGGCTAATAAAATATAAATGAGCACCCCATTATTGTGCTCGGTATCCCAAACTCTGAGATTGGTAAAGACTTCAATTGCACGATCTCTAGGGCTTAAGTCTTTTAACAAGGCAAGCGTATCCAGGGCACCTTCCACGGCAAAACAGATTTGACCCGAATGTTGAGCCTCACTATCTCGAATCGCATTTGTTATTGCGGCAAGATCTTCCTTGGAAAAGCATTTCCCTACCTTGCGACTATGAGACCAGAGATGTTTTATTAATCGATTCATATTCATGCTTACCATCTCCCCGAGGAGCCACCGCCACCAAAGCCGCCACCGCCACCACTAAATCCACCCCCGCCACCATGGCCTCCTCCACTGCTATAGCCACCAAAGCCATGTCTACCCAACCCCATTCCGGATAGAGCAACGACCAATGCCACAACACCGGCAATTAAGGCCATATAAAACGCACCGAACATAAACCAGGCGATAAGAGCTACAAATCCTCCAGTAACTAGGGATCCAGGTAACCTGCCGAGCATCGATCGTAAGATTCCACCAAGCACTAAAGCCACAATAAAAATGATTGGTAAAAACGAACGAATATCCCCGGGGTCACGCATTTCTGTATTAGTTGGGTTTGGCGCTGGTAACGCCTCACCATCAACCACGCTAATCACAGCGTTTAGGCCATCCGTAATGCCGCCATAAAAATCCTGCTGTTTGAATCGGGGCACAATGATTTGGTCGATGATTCGCTTGCTAGTTGCATCAGTTAATACTCCTTCAAGGCCGTAACCTACCTCAATCCGAAGGGCTCTATCCGCTTTAGCAATAATCAGAATCGCACCATCATCTACTTTTTTCCGTCCAATCTTCCATTGCTCAGCTACGCGAATAGCATATTGCTCAATAGCTTCAGGGGCTGTAGATTGCACCATTAACACCACAATCTGACTACCCTTTTTAGCCTCAAAATTACTTAAGGTTTGATCTAGAGAGCCAATCTGACTGGGTGTAAGAGTACCTGTTTGATCAATGACCCGCCCTGATAAAGCTGGCACCGTCTGCTGCGCCACAGAAAACTGAGGCCAGCAGAGCAGCGCCAAAAGCGATAGCAAGGCGAATAGGCGTTTAGGCAGCCAGAAGATGCGAGTCACGAAAGTTGCTCCAGTTATTTCGCCGCAGGAGTATCAAATGAAACGCTAGGAGGAGTTGCTAATTCCTTTTCATTCTCAACGGCAAAGTTTGCCTTAGCTTTATAACCAAAGACCATTGCTGTTAAGTTAGATGGGAATGAGCGAATCGTGACGTTGTACTCCTGTACAGATTTAATGTAACGATTACGAGCAACTGTAATGCGATTTTCAGTGCCCTCTAGTTGCGCTTGCAAATCCCTAAACCCTTGATTTGCTCGTAAGCTCGGGTAGTTTTCTGAAACGACTAATAGTCTGGATAAAGCCGAAGTGAGCTGTCCTTGCGCTTGCTGGAATTTCTGGAAAGCTTCTGGGTTATTTACCAAATCAGGAGTAGCTTGAATTGAGGTCGCTTTAGACCTGGCTTCTACAACTTTGGTGAGGGTATCTTGTTCGAACTTAGCCTCACCCTTAACGGTGCTCACTAAATTAGGAATCAGGTCGGCTCTACGCTGATATTGATTTAATACCTCAGACCAGCTAGAAGTTACCTGCTCATCTTGGGACTGAATTTGGTTATACCCGCAACCTGATAATAATACCGCTGCTATTGCCAGCAGACCGATGAGATATTTACGCATTTGTTACTCCTTTACTTAATTAAAGTTTGAATCTGCAAGAACAATCACCTTTTTAGATGTATAAAAATTGGGATTAAAGAGGGTATTAACCACAACAGCAACCACCAGATTTTTTCTGTGGCGCTTGAACGCTGCCATCAAGATCCAAAGATGAGGGATAACCATCCTCATTTAGCGCATGAATCAAATCGTCACTCTTCCAGCTCGTTCTATCTAAATGTACTTTACCGTTTTGCAAGTCAACATGGATATTGGATACGCCATCTAAAGATTCCAGCGCCTTGGTAACGTGCTTGACGCAAGAGCCACAAGTCATACCAGCCACATTTAAATGAATTTGACTCATATTCAGTCTCCTTTTTTTAATTCGATGACATATAGCTTTCCACCTTCGCTTGATGCTACGAATTCCACTTGGTCTCCAGACTTAAGACCATTTAAAAGAGTTTTGTTTTTCACGTTAAAAATCATGGTCATTGGGGGCATATCTAAATTCTTGATTTCCTCGTGACGAATGGTGACTTTGCCTTGCTCCAAATCAACTTTGCGTACCTGACCAGCCGTATATGCACCAGTAGATTGGGCGCTTGCTACATGAGTCAAGATTACTCCCGATAGTAGAAAAATAACACTCAAATATTTTTTTAGATTGTTCATAAATGAACTCCTATCGATAAGATTGATAAATTTGGGATTGACCGTTTTTAGAGATCAATAAAACGTCATAAGGATCTTTTCTAGATCCATACTCAGGACTATCCATTCCTGGAGAGCCTATGGGCATCGCTGGTACAGCAATCCCTACAGCATTGGGCTTCTCGGCTAATAAACGCTTAATTTCTCTCGCTGGGACATGACCTTCGATTGCATAACCCTCAATGACTGCGGTATGGCAAGACCCAAACTGAATGGGCATACCCATCTTCTTTCTAATCTGGTCATTGCCATCGCTGATCACTTTAGTAGCAAAGCCATTTTTCTCAACATACGTAATCCAATCCTTGCAACAGCCACAGGTTGGACTCTTCCATACTGTGATCAATGGTTTTTCACTGGCAGCACGGGATGCAAACGGCACTAGCACCAATCCCATTGCTATAGCCCTTCTTGTTAAATTAATGTTGATGGGAGCCATGGCCGTCCCCTTTCTGTGCTGGTGAAACAGATTTAGGTCCAGCTACCGAAATTGATCCCTTCATTCCCGCATCGTAATGGCCTGGTTGTAGGCATGCAAATTGCACTTTTCCAGATTTCGTAAATTGCCAAATAATTTCACCTGTTTGACCAGCGCCTAAGGTAACCATGTTTGGCTCGGCATGCTCCATTTCTGGAAACTTCATCATCTGCTTGTAGTGCTCTTGTAGCTCTTGATCTGTACCAAGCACCATTTCATGTTTTGTTTTACCCAGATTCTTGACTACAAAGTGGATAGTTTCGCCTTGCTTGACTTGAATACTGCTAGGATTAAATCTCATGTTGTCTGTCATGCGAACTCTAATTGTTCGATTTACTTTGGCTGCAATACCCGGCTGTCCAACACTAGAATTTTCGCTGCCATGATCATGACCACCACTGGCGCCATGGTCATGAGACATTGCGCCCATGCCACCCATAGCCCCCATGCCTGCGCCTGATCCCTGCATCTTGTCATGCATCGCCTTACATTGACTAGCACTCATCTCAGGATGCATTTGTTGGCACATTGCCACCCTTTGTTCAGGAGTCATTTTTGCCATATTCTCGTGCATCGCCTTACATTGATCAGGACTCATTTCAGGATGCATTTTTTGACACATCGCTGCCATTGGATCTTGGTTCATGGCCCCTTGATTCATCATCCCCATACCGCCAGGTTGTGTTGTACCTTGCGCAAACACCAAACTAGATGCTGCCATCGCAATTGCTGCCAATGTAAATTGAATATTTTTCATTTTGTTTTCCTTAATTATTAATGTCCAGAATGCCCATTGGGCTTTCTTACTTGCACTTCGATTTCTTTAGTAGAGCTTGGGCTTGTTGATTGCATAGGTTTTGCAGCATTTGGTTGCGTTGGAGCTGTAGGTAATGCGCCTTTGTAAGCCTCTGCCACCGTACCAGCCGGATGCTTATACCAACCCGGATCTGCATAATCGCCAGGCTTTTGATCCTTACGTACTTTTAATACGCTAAACATACCGCCCATCTCTACCGATCCAAAAGGACCCATACCCGTCATCATGCGAGCCGTGTTATCGGGAATAGGCATTTCCATTTCAGACATATCGCCCATACCCCTTTCACCCATCACCATATAGTCAGGTATCAGACTGTTAATCTTCTTGCCAACACCCCGGTGATCAACGCCAATCATGGTGGGGAGGTTATGCCCCATTGCATTCATGGTGTGGTGGCTCTTATGGCAATGGATCGCCCAGTCACCCTCTTCATCTGCAAGAAATTCAATTTGCCGCATCTGCCCAACAGCCACATCAGTGGTTACCTCAGGCCAACGAGCAGTTTTTGGAACAGGGCCTCCATCAGTGCCTGTGACCGAAAACTCATGCCCATGAAGATGAATTGGATGATTAGTCATTGTTAAGTTTCCCACTCTGATTCGGACCTTGTCATTTAGGGCGACATTCAAAGAATCTATGCCAGGAAAAACGCGGCTATTCCAGCTCCATATATTGAAGTCAACCATCGTGGCTACTTTTGGTGTGTAACTACCAGGATCAATGTCATATGAGCTCAATAAAAAACAAAAGTCCCTATTAACATCATCAATAAGTGGATTTTGATCTTTAGGATGCGTAATCCACATACCCATCATTCCCATTGCCATCTGTGTCATTTCATCGGCATGGGGATGGTACATAAATGTTCCCGGGCGGCGAGCAACAAACTCATACATGAAGGTTTTTCCGGGTGGAATACCTTTTTGAGTTAAACCTGTTACACCATCCATACCATTTGGTAATCTTTGGCCATGCCAATGTACTGAAGTCTGCTCTGGTAACCGATTGGTAACAAATATCCGGACTCGGTCGCCTTCCACCACTTCGATTGTTGGCCCAGGGCTTTGACCGTTGTAACCCCATAAATGCGCCTTAAATCCAGAAGTCATTTCTCGCACTACTGGCTCAGCGACTAAATGAAACTCTTTAACGCCTTCATTCATTCTCCAGGGTAATGTCCAGCCATTTAAGGTAACAACTGGGTTGTATGGGCGACCTGTACTAGGGGTCAATGGTGGCATCGTATTAGCGTTTACCTGCGTCACTATTTCTGGGGCACCAGATAAGGCATGGCGGCCAACTGCCGCAACCGCAACAGCACCACCAGCAATACCGGCATATTTAAAAAAATCTCTTCTTGAACTCATTATTTTTCCTTATCAATGTCCGGCAGGGTTTGCTAACATCCCTGCCCCAGTAACGCTAGGCACCTGGAGTATTGTTGGTCTGCCAATTAAGGAGGACTGCAAAGCAGCATCTGTTAACCAAAATTGTTGCTGAGCATTAATTGCCGCAATTACTGCAGAGACCTGATCTCTTGAGTCGGCAATCAACTCAAAGACACCAATAATCATGCCGTTATAGCGAAGCTGACTTTCTTCAGCGATGGCTTTGCGTACAGGTATTACTTCTTTTCGATAGTGTTGGGATATGTCGTATGCAGTTCGATAGGCCGAGTAAGTCTCCCTCAAATTGGAACTAGCGTTTCGAGTAACGCCCTCTAGCCGATTAAATGCGGCTAAAGTTTGGGCATTCATAGCATCCCTACTCATATTTCCCCAATCGAAAATTGGTAGTCGAATCGAGATTTCATAACCCTGCTTTGGAGTGCTATCACCAGATGCTGAATCAAATTTAGTGCCGCGATTAAAGCCCAATTCAATATCGGTAAAACTGGTGATGTTGTTAAGCCCCTGGGCCTTTGCTGCTGCCTCTAAAGTTGCTGTAGCCAAGCGAATGTCTAGCCGCTCTACACCGGCTTGCTGCGCAATAAATTCGGTGTTTGGTGGTTGCTTAGGCAGATCAGGTAAACGATTGGGCAATTTGAGTTCTTTTGCCTGAGCTTCACTTAAGCCAAGGGCACGAACAAGCTCCTCCCTACGACTTACTGAAGTCTGTTTTGCATTAGCAAACTGCGTAGCCGAGTCTGCATAAAAAGCCTGCTGCCTTGCACGAGTAATCTTATTAAGATTACCTACTGCTTCCATGCGCCTTGCTAGCTCAGCACTTGCTTCTGCACCTCGAAAAACTTGATCGGCATATTTTAGGGATTGCTCTGCTGCAACTGCACGAACCCAAGCCTGGCGAACCAAAGTAACTTGATCAATGATTTCGGTCGTTAAACGCAATTGAGCTTGTTCAATTCGCTTATCAGCTATTCCTTTGCGCTGTGGCAAAGTAATCAGATCTAATAATCCAAATACAAACCAGCGATTAAATTCGATCTCTGGACTAGTAACCATTCGCTCAAAAGCAAAATAAGGATTAGACATTCTGCCTGCTTGGGCAGCAGACGCTGCTTCAGACCAATTCTGGGCAATAAGTGCTTGAACGGCTGGACTATTAATCAAGGCAAGCTGAACAGCATCGCTTTGATTTAAATTCTTAGCCAGCAGTTCCTGAGCTCTACCCTGAAGAACATCACGCTCATCTGACGATTTTGCTAAAACAACCTGGCCATTAGTAAATTTACTCGAATCTAGATTCGTTTTTTGTAAGGCCTCGTCAATATTGACGCTAGCGCATCCAGTAAGAGCACTCGCAAATAAGATTGATACTATTTTGTATCGTTTATTGAAAGGCATGGTCATCATCATTTAACTCCCTCGTGATGATTTTTCGAGTGCTCTTCGCTTGTTGGCGCCACATCAGCCTGAGCAGCTTCTTTTGCATACACTTTCCATCCGCCGATCTTTTGGACGGTAGCGTTAGCCTGCCTCCAAGGAATGATCTCCTCTTCCGAATAAGGCTGATAATTTTTAAATACTGACGTGTACTGCAGCGACTCGGCAATAGACTTTGCCGAAGAACCATTTACCGCCGCATCTTGCGCCGATGCAACTGGACTACCTAGTAATGTGAGCGCCAATAGAAACATTCCATTGCCCCACATGCATTTAAATATGCTCATAATTTCTCCAATAGACAAACGTAGCGACAAGACTTGTCGCCAAAATCTACTTACTACTGAGGAAATTTAAATCCGAGGGGGTTTGTAAATGCTACCTAGCGATTGGCCGAGTGCCAAAGTAGGAGCGTAAGGCAGTAGATTGTCCGCATACTGCAAAGGAGCAACTACGGAGGATGAAACTGTTAAATCAGCAATACCAACGCAGCACTGAGAAGCGGTATGGCACTTTGTAGCCACTTTCTTTGCCGACTTTTCTATCGATGAAGTGCAATCGTTACATTGCTTATGCTGCATATGAGAGTCGGCATTATCGGCATGAGTCGCAGCTTGGGACTGGTGCGCATAGTGTTGATCGGAAACGAATAGGGGCATGCTAGCCGCATGAATCAGGCTAATAAAAAAACTTAAACATAAGAAAACGCATACTTTCCGCATTGTTCAATATTACACTGAATTTAGCGTTTTGTCAGCCGCCCCCAACTGCCCAATTTTGAGCGTACCCAAGCCAGCCCATGCGAATCACCCAGTTTTAACGTCAGTAAGCCATCCCAATAGAAGTCACTTGACCATCATGTAACCGGACACTCCACAGTCGGGTCAAACCGACACTAAATCAATGGGGTCAAAAATGGATCAAACCACCTAAGATAGCCTATGAACTGGCATGATTAGCGTCTCGTTACGTGACACTTGTTAGCATAATTTCAGATTTAGGTTTCGGCGACCTGAATTATTTACCGTCGGTTTAACCGACACTACAGCGTCATGTCTGAGATAGACTGTTGCTGTACATAAAAGTAGACCTTCATCACACTTACCGATGGCAGGCAGAGTTCGACCCAAAGCAGACCTTGGCGGAACATGGCTCCACTAATCAACGATAGCAATCCGATTACTTCACAACAGCCCAATCTATAGGCTAAATTGAGGTGATTTAACTTATAAATTAAACCTTGCTGTAATCACTTTCGCCTTTATCTTGATAACTGCTATGGCCTTAGCCCCTTTGGGAATAGCGAAGCTTCCTTTCAGTTCGAATTTGCCTCCATTAGGCAGCAGCTCATAATCTTTTTTCTCTGATCCAATTAAGACTGTCAGCTTTGCTGTCCCACCGTCTGGAGGTATAGGTTTACCGTGGTCCGTCAAATACAGCGATAGGCTATCAGGCTTTGTAACCAATTCAACATCAATGTCCTTAGCCTCGACTATGACACCGCCATGCATTGGCTTTAAATCATGGCCAGCTCCAGCTTGAGCTAAGCCAGTAAAACTGATGAGCAAGGTTGCAATTACCATCATTGATTTCATATAGACTCCTTAAAATTAAAATACTTCATTAGTTTTCATATTGCTCATGGCTATTTCGGATGCTTTTTTCCCATAAAGCCAAAACATGACTGGCGTTAAAAAGGTATCTAATAAGGTGGAACTGATGAGCCCGCAGAAAATAACAACTGCTACTGGATGCAATATCTCTGTACCAGGACGCTCTGCTTCAAATAACAATGGTGCCAAGGCAAAAGCTGTGACCAAAGCCGTCATTAGTACAGGACTTAAGCGCTCAATTGATCCGCGAATAATCATTGACAGGCTAAACGATTCACCTTCTGACTGCATCAAATTTAGGTAATGGCTAATTTTTAAGATTCCGTTACGCACAGATATTCCTGCTAGCGTGATAAATCCTATTAATGCAGCAATCGAGAGTGGCTGGCCTGAAATCCACAAACCTATCACTGCTCCGACCATAGCTAATGGAATGTTAGACATAATCATTAAAGATAAGCGCATGGACTTATAGCGATTATATAAAACCGCAAACATCAAAAGAAATGATCCAATTGATAGCAAACTAATTACTTTAGATGCCTCTTCTTGCGCTTTAAATTGACCATCTAAGGTAATAAAGTAACCCTCTGGAAGAGTTTGATTAGAAATAATAGTTCTAATGTCAGCCACGATATCCGACAGGGCACGCTTTGATGCATTAGCCGATAAGACAATTCTTCGCTTACCGCCGTCTCTGCTAATTTGATTTGGGCCATCCCCATCCTCAATGCTAGCAATTTTTGAGAGTGGAATTTTTCCATTTGGCGTATCAATCAAGATATCAGCAAGACCTTCTAAATTTCTTGCTGAGTCTGGTAACTTGATCACTAAGGCAAACCGTCGATTACCTTCAATAATTTGTGAGAGTCTCTCCCCCTCAACCATGCCCTGCAAGGTGGCCATAATCTGAGATGTTGAAACCCCGTATTGCGCTGCTTTATCGTAATCAATTCGGACCTTAATTTGTGGCGCTAAAACCTGCTTTTCTATTTCCAAATCAACTAAGCCTTCAATGCCCGCTAATTTGGATCTCAAAAGATCGGCTTGGCTACGCAGCACGTCTAAATCATCGCCAAAAATCTTAATCGCAATTTGCGACCGAACTCCTGAAAGCATGTGATCTATTCGATGTGAGATTGGCTGACCGATCGCAATTGCAGCGGGTAAGTTAACTAATCTTGACCTGATATCTGCCTGTATCTCAGCCATGGAGCGATCTAAATCACCCGCAGGCTTTAAACCAACATCTAACTCGCTAACGTGTACACCTTCCGCATGCTCGTCCAACTCTGCGCGGCCACTCCTGCGTCCAACATAAGTCACTTCAGGAACCTGCCTGACTAACTTTTCTGCTTGGCTAGCTACGCCTGCCGATTCAGAGAGAGAGACACCAGGATTTAAACGCAGTCCGATCAGTAAAGTCCCTTCGTTAAAGGGCGGTAAAAATGAGCTCGCCATAAAGGGAACACTGGCAGCAGCTACTATGACAGATGCAAAAGCATACATCAGAGGCTTTTTAGGCGTCGTTAACAACCTTGATAACTGAACCTCATAATGGCTTTTAAGCCAAGTGACAATCTTTGTATCGTGATCCCTCAGGGACTGCATTGAGGGCAGCAGATAAAAGCAGAGTACTGGCGTAATAGTGACTGATACTAAAAGTGATGCAATAGTAGAGACTATAAATGCAATACCTAAAGGCACAAATAGTCGCCCCTCTATACCTGGCAATGCAAATAATGGGATGAATACCAAAACGATGATGGCTGTAGCGTAGATAATTCCGGTTCTCACCTCAAGCGAAGCAGCTCTCACAATCGCTAATGGAGTTAATTGGTCTAAAGATGCTTTATCTAGGTTTACTCTGAGGCGACGAATTACGTTTTCCACATCAACTACTGCATCATCAACTAGGCCACCGATTGCAATGGCTAGGCCTCCTAAGGTCATCGTATTAATTGATAAACCAAAGTACTTAAAAACTAAGGCAGTTAACAGAATTGAAACTGGAATTGCTGTTAATGAGATGAGAACTGGGCGAATTGTTCCTAAAAAGAAATACAGCACTAAAGCAACAAAGATTGATGCGCCAATGAGCTTACCCTCTAAAGTGCTAATGGATGCATCAATAAAGCTCGCCTGCCTAAATGTTACTTTTGGAGCTTCCATGCCAGTTGGCAAGCCCTGCTTTAATTCTGCAATAGCTGATTCAATCTTTTTTGTAAGCGCTACCGTATCTGCTGAAGGTTGTTTTTGTACACCTAGAATGACTGCTGGCCCACCTTCATAACCGGCATCACCTCGCTTAACTGCTGGTGCAAAGGTAATATCCGCGACCTGTCTTAAAAGTATTGTTTGTCCATTTCGGTTCGATACGGCAATGTTCTTTAAATCTTCAAGGCTAGAAGTTCGCCCTATATGACGAATAAGATACTCACGATTATTAGACTCAAGAAATCCACCAGACGTATTTGCAGAATAGCCCCGCAATGCATCTTCAATCTGCAATATGCTAAGACCTAGCTCCGCCATACGGCGAGTATTGGGTTGCACTTGAAACTGCCTGACTTGCCCGCCAATAGGAATGACTTGCGCTACCCCGGGGATAGCCATCAATCTGGGTCGCAAAACCCAATCAGCATACTCGCGAACCTGCATGGATGAAATCTTAGATTCATCAATCGGAATGGCAATTTGCATAATCTCACCCATGATCGAACTTATGGGTCCCATACGCGAAACAATGCCATCCGGAATTGCTCCGTCCATAGATGAGAGTCTTTCTGAAACCATTTGCCTAGCGCGATAGATGTCTACAGACCAGTCAAAAGTAACGTATATGAAAGAGAGACCAGCGCTAGATACTGAGCGAATAGCTTCTACTCCTGGTAAACCGTTCATAGCGGTTTCGAGTGGGAATGTAATGAGTTGTTCAACTTCTTCTGAAGCCATTCCGCCAGCCTCGGTCATGATGGTGACAGTAGGCTTATTCAAATCGGGAAAGACATCCACAGGCATCTTGCTTAAGGTGTACGCACCATAGACCATAGATATAGCACTGAGCAAAATCACTATCATGCGATTTTTTAAGCTGAAATCTAATAACCAAGTAAACATGTCTTAGTCCTTAACGAATTTGATTGATGAGTGATGCCCCATCAGTAATGACTCGTTCACCATCTTTAATACCGCTTGTAATAACGATGCTCTGACCATCTAAAGGCTCATATACAACCATTCTTGGCTCAAATATTTCTGGGGACTTTTTAATCCAGACAATTGTTTGGTTCGAGCTACTTTTGACTAATGATTTTGAAGGCGCCTTTACTCCAGTGACCTTGCTATCGGTATTTACGAATACTCGAATGGGCTGACCTATGGGTAAAAATTGGAGATCGTCCGATTTAGCAGAAAAAGTAAGAGGCAAGGCTTGCTCTCTGAGGGTCTGTCCACCACCAAGATACTTGAGCTCGATCACTTTGCCATTAACATCCACTTTGCCATCAGCAATGTTCTTACTCAGACTTGAATCATAGGCAAGCGCTTCTATTAATAGCTTGGATGGATTAACGACCTCAAAGATTAGATCTCTTGCTTGCACTACTTGGCCAGATACGACACCCGTAGTAGAAATAATTCCGCTGACTGGGGCTCTTAATTCCTCGTTTGCGACAGCCGCCTCTGCCTCTTCAATAGTCTTACGTGGAACCGTATCGCTAAGATCTCTCAAACGCTTCAGTCGACTTTCCGCAAGTGATCTTGATTTTCCTGGGCCAGCCTCTGGCGTTACATACGCCAAGACATCGCCTTTACTTACCTTCTGTCCGGGCAATGGAAAACCAGCTGGTCCCGGCGTAATACGGCCAGCAACAATCGCCTGCACCTTACCGCCAAAGTTGGGATCCATGATGACTTTTCCAGCTAAATCATAGGTTTTGGCATATTCACCGAACTGGCCAGGAGTTGTCATCACTTGTAACTGGCGTTGCGCAGGCTTGGGAATAAAAAGGCTGCCGTCCGACTGTCTTTTCGGGACGTCGCCCTGAACTTGGGATGCTTCCGACTCGCCATGACCTTGCCCAGCATGAACCTTAAAAGCAAATAGCGTCACAGATAAACCAATAAGGACAATAGAGCGAAATCCAAAATCTCTTTGTTTGCGATTCATACCCGCTCCTTTATTTGTTTGATTAATTTTTTTGCATGCGTCATCAACACCTCTTTCTTACGATAAGAAAAATAGGCGACTGCCATCAAGAGGCTGAAATAAAGCAAGATCTTTATTGCTGATTTCCAAGTGATCAATGAGGGGCGTTCAAAGGAACTTAGATCGATAGTGGCTGCTAGTATGTCGGTAACATCATCATCGTTAACCGTGATGGTGATCGCAGTAGGCTGATCTTTAATTTTATTTTTTAGGCGAAAGAGATACTCTCCATCGCCATGAGGCTCTGAACTAATTTTAGAGCCCTCAAGCTCAATTTCAACCTTAGCTCCTTTGACCAATTCATTGGAGGAGTAGCGATCTAGGTAGAGCGTGATTTCCTTACCATTGATCACTCCTACCGCCTCATAGAGATCAGATTCAGCATAAAAGCGAGGTAATGATTGAGTTTGTGCAGTGGTGGGTTTTTCCTCCCCATGACCAGGGCCTGCATAAGCTGCCGATGCGATTGTCAGAGATAGCGCAATTAATAGTTTTGACGCCAACTGACTATATTTATTCAATAAATTCATAGTTAAAGTGACCTTACTCTGGTAACAGGCCAAGGGCCTGTCGTAAATTTGAAACTGAAACTGCGTAATTGATTTTTGCAATCGCAGCCTGCCTATTTGCATCCACTGCTTCTAGCTCAATACGTAGTCTTGTGGGCAAATCGGTTTCACCAAAGCGAAATGATTTGTCAAAAAATTGACGTGTTTCATTGGCTAAGTTAGACCTCTTATCTGCGGCGTCAAGCTTCATTTTTGCCGACTTCACTAAAGCCACATTTGATTCCACATTACTTAATGCAGACTCTCGCTCATAGGACAATCGAACCTCTGAATCGACCATCTCAGCAGTAGCACTGGCCAATCTATTGGTATTGCGAGCATCAGAGCCAAAAGGAATTCTTAACCCAACAGTAACTGATTGCTGATACGGAACGCCATAGACTTCACGGCCCTTAGTAGTCCATATTTGCAATTGTGGGGAAGCCCGAGTTTGAGATTTTGCTAAGTCAAGCGCTTTTTTAGCAACCTCTAACTGATCTACAAGGGCTGCAACGATTGGCAAACTAGAATCTAGTCCTGACAGGTTTTCAGGAACCTTAGGCAACGGTTCAATATTTTTAGCAATGTCACCGAATTGGATTTTCTTGAGATACTCACTTCCTAATAAAGTACGCACCCTTTGCTCAGCATTAATTACGTTGGCCTGCGCTTCGACCAAATAAGCTTCTGATGATGCGAGGGCGCCATTGGCCTGATGAAGATCTGCGCGAGATAAGTCTCCAGCCTTAAATCTCTTTTCAACGTCAAGAGCTAAGCTCTTTGCATTCTCATGCCTACGTAGCGCTAAATCAGACTCAATTTTTGATTTCTGGTAATTCCAATAGGTATCCCTTACTTCAGCTGCAATTCTTAATTGGGATAGATAGTATTGAGACAAAAGCTTTTTATATTCAGCGTCCGCTAAATTAATTGAGCTTGACCGCTCATTCCATAACCATAGGGGGATATCTAAACCCAGTATGGTCTCACTAGCACCTTGATTACTGTTAGTTCTATCGGTCTTTTGCGACACTTCCACCGAAGCGGGGCTTACCAAAAGGCTGCTAGCAATTTTTTGCTTAGCAAGCGCGGCCTCTACTCGATACTGATAGGACTTATAGTCAGGTTGGCGCTCCCATGAAGATTCATAGAAGGACTTTAAGGTCGATCCACCTTTAAGCTCGGCATTAGCAAACGCTATTGGCGATCCCAATATAAAAACCAATCCAGTAAATTGAATGACGCAGCGACGAACTACGCCCGAATACTCTCGCAACATAAAAACTCCATTTGTTTGTTCAAAACAGAGTTAGCGAGAGAAGAAGAATTAGGTTAAGGCTCTCGCTAACTTAGGCGAGAGCGAACCAATTGGGTTTTTCAGGAGGGGGAGGAGAAATATTGACTAAAAACTCCACTCGAGCATCTTCATAATGAAAGATGGTAGTGGCAATTGAAATGGTAAAAGTGGAGTGCAATGCTGGAGAATGCGCCAAATGACAGACTCCACAATCAGAATCGTAGCTTGCAGAATCGCTAGCTGAGGCAATACTGACTGGCTTCTCATGCTCGTGATGTGAAACATGAGAAGCTGCTGCCTGCTCTTCTTGGCAGTAAGCAGAAACCGTAGCATAGGATGTTTGTATCGATAAAGCTAGCAGGGCCAGAATTATCAGGATTTTTCTCATTAGCTAATAATAGTATATTTCTTGGTATTTTGCATTATGAGCTTTCCCACAAACGCCTAATAGATTAACCTTACATAAAGAGGTGCATCAGCAGCTCATACAATTAAAAAACACCCGAAGGTGGTTAGTGTCTCTTCCAGCCGATAGCAATCTTGAATGGACTTTTGCTGTGACAATTCAATTTAGCTCAAACTAGGATGGAAAATACTCAGGACTAACCCTTGAGCATCAACAGAAATGTCGTTTTAAACGACATTGCAAGTATCTACCCTAGATGGTTGGCACGGTTAGGCAGAGTTAGAGCAAATAGACAGCGGTAAGCAAAGTCCGAAAGCGTCAATTACTGTAGGCAACAGTAAACACTAAGACTAGAAAAGAAAAATGGCTACCTAAGCAGTCATTTTGAAGTTCTTGGTGGCCCGGGGCGGAATCGACCAGGGCGTCAGGATATCTAAATCTACTTATAGGTCTGATAGACAGAAGGCTCACCATTCAACCCAATTAATAGAACATCGTATGGATCCTTCTTGCCCCTATACTCCGGACCGTCCATGCCAGGAGATCCCAAAGGCATTGCCGGAACCGCAAACCACAACCCAAGCACTCAGCCCGCCCATCCTTTTTATCGAGGCAAGCTTATCAATATCGCTTTCAATTTTTCCTATCGAGCTACTAAATCGTTTAATTTCAATGCAATGGCTATGAGAATCGCCATTAGAATCCGTTACCTTTACAAATAAATCCAGCAGGCCATCTTTTGTTTTAGTGTTAAGACCATTCAAATCCTTGCTCTTCAAAGGCATATCTTTATATTTCTTTTCAAGCTCAACCCGAAGCTTTCCGACTTGATTGCTAAGCATTAATGCAGCCAGCTCATGGGCGATTGCAATCTCTCGAAGCTCTTATGTGGATAGCGCTCCATTTGATATCCATACCATTAACTTAGTGCCTGCAATGGCTTGAAAATATTCATCATCTATCTAATATTCCGGGGTCTCTAATATACAAATTTTTGAGTTGACATCAGACGCCAGGGCTTTAACCTCTGATATCAATTCCTTAACCTGAGCTACGGATATATCTATAGGAGCACCCTCCTTTGTATATCCATTACGATGAACCAAGTCATGTCTAATTTTGATTGCTCCCAAAATAAATCCTCTATTTTTTGGAAACTCTATTGATAAAGTGCTTTTATATATGGCAATCGCCTTTATTAGGTTATGCCAGACCATGTCAGCCAAATACTTCATCACCCTTTTCTCTAGGCTTTCACATTCTTTAAAAACATCGGATAGCTGAATTTTTGTAGACTGGAACTCCGTATTTGTTTCAACAAATCTTCTTAATAAATTCTTATTTCTGGATATGACGCCTATAAATGCATCGGATAAAAACGTCTCCATTGAAGAAATAACGTTCGCATATAGCAATCTATTTAAAAGACTTCGAGAGGTTTGATCGAGGACCAACTTAAGCAACTCCTCAATATCGAGAATTGCACTTAAAAATTTAGCGTGGCAGTCTTGTATGAGTGCGATATCGTCGAGATAATTGTCCTCATAATCATCTTCAGATGCTTTTGGGGCCCATTCGTAGCAGGTATGACTCAATTCTCGAGCCAACTCTTCAATCGCCTCATAAGAAACTAACCCAGAAAACTCGTCTTGCAATACCTCATCAGCATCATAAGGCCCTCCCCATATCCATAGATAACCACCTTCGCTACTCTGGTAAGGGGTTCTTTCCACTGGATCCTCATAATGCGCAAAGAACCATTCACGCATAACCTGCATCTGAAGTTCTTTCCCTAATTCCGACAGTTGTTCCTTGCCAATATTTGCTTGATATTCAGTTCTCATAGTAGACAGTCTACGCCGACGGTTATCTACCGTCGGCTTTCGTTACTACTTCCCTTTCTTGGATGTTAGGCGTTTTGGACGCTGCGTTAAAGCTGAAGCAGCAACCGCTTTTACACCGGCTGAAGTGTATGGACTTCTTAATAGCTTACTGGCTATAGAGCCAACCTTTTTTGATGTAACTTCATTTTTTGAGTTTTTTGTCATGCTAACTGCCTTATTCAAATTAATAAGGTGTGACTAGATTTCTCTAGTCACACATTGTTTATGATCAGATGAACAATGTCATCTGGCCTGGACAAGAACGCCAATGCTGAGATACCGTTTCTCGCTTGCCAAAGCGAGAACGAAGGTATGCACGAACATGCACGCTCTTAGGCTTTAAAAAACTAGCCATTTTGAGCTCCTAAATTAAGTTAAAGAGC
Organism: Pseudomonadota bacterium; assembly: GCA_041179505.1. Classification (GTDB taxonomy): domain Bacteria; phylum Pseudomonadota; class Gammaproteobacteria; order Burkholderiales; family Burkholderiaceae; genus Polynucleobacter. Next base: position 34,387 of record JBEGTH010000012.1, read on the forward strand.
AATAGCTGCCTACATAAACAATGTGTTAACATTCGTTCAGTCTTCAAGGACTAGTAGGTGACAGAGGGGTGCTCTCATCTCCATGTCAAAAAGCTCGTAGTGCGTCAACACTACGAGCTTTATTTTTTTATATGAGTCCTTTCTCGCGTAACTTCGAATAGCGAGTTTCAGCAGCGCCAGCTGACACCTCAAATAATTCTTGTATTTCAATAGCACTATTAAGCTGATGTCTTTTGATCAACTCTATGGGCATAGTAATTTCTGCAGCAAATTGATCTGCTTGCCACTCCGAGTCTTGAAATGGTTTTACATTCTCAGAACCAGAGCGATGCAACGTTTTTGAATGCGATAGCACAAGGTGTCCTAGTTCATGAAAGATTGTGAATCTTGTTCTAGAGTCGTTCTCAATTGCCTTGGCATAAGTTGCCTCGGTAAGAACTATTAAGAGCTGCTCCGGAACTGTCAAAGCCTCAACAGCACCCAACTCCTTGTGAGCATCATCCCTCACGTCAACTGTGATCCCAAAATTTACCAAACCCTCCAAAAATGAGCATAGGTTGGGCGCAGGATCATTCTCGATTCTCAACACTTTTCTGACGCGATCAGCCTCAGATCGTATGGCTATTATGCTAAGGGGAGCAACCTCATAACCCCTAAGTTTGTATGCATTACTCTGCATTTACATCTTTCTTGGCATGGGGCGCACCCAATAACTCGGCAATCTTATCTAAGGTTTTCGCATCCAACGACTTTCTTGCAAAACCCGCTAACAGCATTTGCTGCTGTGCAGAGAGACCTTCTAATGAAATTGATTGATTCGAGATGTCTGCTAAAACTCGCAAATTTAAGTTTTGAGCCAATCCGCGTCCAGCGAAAAATCCTTCCACTTTGGCTACAAAATCCAATGGAACCTTTTTTCTTCCAGTTTCAATTGCACTTAAAAATGCAGGTGTTACTTCAAGTTGATTTGCCATATCTGCTAATGTACTTTGCACGTCTAACCTCGCTTTTCTTACAGCCAATCCGAAATCTGTAAGCGCCATATCTATCCCCTTTTTCATCAATCACAAGTAATCATGACTATGGTAATTCTACCATTAAAGTATTTTAATTCAACCTTTTTGGTTAATTTTTTTAATATTTTGCATATTTTTAATGCGCCATTGACACTAGCTCAATCGCACACTCAATCGCACAGTCATTTTTTGGCCCTTTAGACCATTGATTTATATATGATTTTGAAGAGGCACGACTTCTTTTAATCCGTTGGTCGCGAGTTCGAGTCTCGCCCGACCCACCAAATCAGGGCTTTTTCCAAAAAGCCATCTAAAAGCACCTAAGCAAACGCTTCGGTGCTTTTTTCTTTGCCCAATCGCTAAGTTATTTGATGATTTATTTATTGATAAACCTCAAACATAGCTGGGCAAGTCAAGAAATCATCCTAAATATGGCTTAATATGAAAGCGTAGGCGACAAACTAATTATTCAAAGGAGATTTGATGAAGGTTCTAGTATCGATCGATGGATCAAAACATAGTGCAAAAGCTATTGATTACCTCATTAAGAATTCAGCCATGTTTGCAGGTAAAGGGTCAGGCTTAGTGGTTCTTCATGTTGAACCAGACGTGATTCCACCAGAAGTAACGCAATACATTCCTAAAAAATCAATTGCTGATTGGTATGCCGATCAAAGTAAAGCCGCGATTAAAGCTGCCACGGCAAAATTAGATAAAGCAAAAATTCAATACAAATTAGTACAAAAAGTTGGTCATGTAGCTGATACGATTTTGGCAGAAGCTAAAACATCTAAAGCAGACATGATTGTGATGGGATCTCATGGCCGTAGCTCACTCATGAACTTGATCATGGGCTCGATTGCCACTCAAGTGTTATCTCAAGCAAAACAACCTGTATTGATTGTTAAATAAGCTCCACTATTAATTGAGTTGCTTGATGTAAAAACGCTGTCTTAGGACAGCGTTTTTCTTTTTTACTTTTAATCCATAAAGAATTGAAAGGCAGATTACGCTCAGTTTATTTTTTGGCTCCCTTTGAGCCAATTCGACCTTCTTCACCCCTGAGTAATTTTTGTATATTAGCCTTGTGCCGCCAAATCAATAAGGCACTCATCACAGCAATCGCGATGGCCATTGGCTGCACACCAAATAAAAACATGAAATAAACAGGCGCAAATACAGCTGAGACCAAAGCTGCTAATGATGAGTAACGCAAGAAAACTGCAACAATCAACCAAGTCGATAAAGTTGTTAAACCCAAGACCCAATCAATCGCTAACAAAATACCCAAAGCGGTTGCAACACC
>JBEGTH010000013.1:0-40651 GCA_041179505.1 Pseudomonadota bacterium
GTGCGTGTTTTCATGCTCTCGCCAAAAGGCAAGATGAGCGCATTCCAAGTGGCTCAAATGTATTCCTTGCAAGATGAAAACATCTACAACATTGCTATTGATGGTGTTTTTGATGATGCGCAAGATATTGTTAAGGCTGTGAGTAATGATCATGCATTCAAAGCTCGCCACAAAATTGGTACTGTGAACTCAATCAATTGGGCCCGCGTAGTGGCTCAGGTTGTTTATTACTTCCAGGGATATTTGTTGGCGACAACTAAGAGCTCTGAAAAAGTTTCTTTCTGTGTTCCGTCTGGCAATTTTGGTAACGTTTGCGCTGGCCACATCGCTCGCATGATGGGTTTACCAATTGAAAAATTGGTGGTTGCCACGAATGAAAACGATGTTTTGGATGAGTTCTTTAAGACGGGTGTTTACCGAGCTCGTAAATCAGCTGAGACTTTTCATACAACCAGTCCATCGATGGATATTTCTAAGGCAAGCAACTTCGAGCGCTTTGTTTATGATTTGGTTGGCCGTGATGCTGCTAGAACTGCTCAAATGTTCAAAGATGTTGAAACAAAGGGTGGCTTTGATCTATCCCAGGATCCTGCATTTAAAGGTATTGGCCAATATGGATTTGTCTCTGGTAAGAGTACTCATGCCAACCGTTTAGAGACGATCAGAGATATTCATGCTAAGTACAGCGTTGTGATTGATACACATACTGCTGATGGCGTTAAAGTGGCTCGCGAAAATCTACAGTCTCAAGTGCCTATGTTGGTTCTTGAAACAGCATTGCCTATTAAGTTTTCTGAGACTATTCAGGAAGCTTTAGGTCGAACGCCTGATCGTCCAGTTGCTTTTATCGGAATTGAAGATCAACCGCAAAAAGTAACTGTTATGCCTGCTGATGTTAAAGAAGTTAAAGCGTTTGTAGCTCAACACACAGGCCTATAAATTCTTCAATGAGTCCGGTAACTTCTCAAGAGCAATTTATTTATCCGGTTATTGGTTTTGTTGCTTATTCCGGTACAGGAAAGACAACTCTAATTGAGAAATTGATTAAAGATTTAACTTTGCGATCTATTAAAGTGTCGGCGATCAAGCATACGCATCATCATTTTGATATCGATCGTCCTGGGAAAGACTCATACCGTCACCGCGAAGCAGGCGCACAAGAAATTTTGCTGGTGTCAGATCAACGTTGGGTTTTGATGCATGAGTTAAAAGACACTGCTGAACCTGGTATCCAAGAACAGTTAGGCAGATTATCCCCTTGTGATCTTGTGATTGTGGAAGGTTTTAAGAATGCTGTCATACCAAAAATAGAGTTATGGCGTGAAGACCATGCTGTCTGCGCGAATAATCCTTGTAGAGCAGATGAGGATTTGAACATTCAAGCGATTGCTTATCCAGGTGGTGAAGCTGCACTTCAAAAACCTCTGCTAAAACGGCCTATCAAAATTCTTGATTTGAATAATCATTCTGAAATTGCAAGCTACATCCTAGAAATAACTGGTTTATCTGCAAAATTATCTTGATGGCTTTAGACTTCGTTTATGACAAGTTCAACCAAGCATCCAACTAAACCACCCATGAAAACCGCAGAAGAGGCATTGGCGCATTTATTAGCTCAAGCCATACCGGTAGATCAAGTTGAAGTTCTAGATACAGCAGACGCCTTAGGAAGAGTCTTGGCTCAGGAGGTTTTGAGTCAAGTAGATGTTCCTCCGATGGATAACACTCAAATGGATGGTTACGCAGTGAGGACTGCTGATGTTAGCCGTCCAGGAGTGTCATTAAAAGTTTCTCAAAGAATTCCAGCAGGGCATTTGGGGCAAGCCTTAGAGCCGGGCACTATTGCAAGAATTTTTACCGGTGCAACCATTCCTGATGGTGCTGATGCAGTTGTTATGCAGGAAGTTTGCGAGGTGAATGGTGACATGGTGACCATTCAAGAAGTTCCGGAATCAGGTCAGTGGATTCGTCGACAGGGCGAAGATTTAAAAGCAGGGCATGTTTGTTTATCTAAAGGCACGCTGCTAAGAGCGCAAGAACTGGGAGTTCTTGCTTCTGCTGGATATGCCAAGTTACCAGTGTTTCGAAAATTAAAGGTGGCTGCATTTTTTACAGGTGATGAGCTAACTTTGCCAGGCCAACCACTCAAGCCTGGCAGTATCTACAACTCCAATAGAGACACTTTATTGGCATGTATTCGATCTTTAGGATGCGAGGCCACTGATTTGGGTATTGTCCCAGATACTTTAGAGGCTACAAGAGATGCGCTAAGACGTGCTAGTGGTGGTCATGATTTGATCATTACTTCTGGTGGTGTTTCTGTAGGCGAGGAAGATCACATCAAACCTGCAGTCACGGCTGAAGGTCGCTTGGATATGTGGCAGATCGCTATAAAGCCAGGCAAGCCTTTGGCATTTGGGGCAGTAAAAAAACAAGGTCCGCAGACAGAAGAAGCTACTGAGACATGGTTTATGGGTTTGCCTGGGAATCCTGTTTCTAGCTTTGTCACTTTTTTATTGTTTGTGAGGCCCTTTATAGCCAAGCTGCAAGGTCGCCAAAATTTAGCAACGCCATCGATGTCTATTCGGGCTGACTTTGATTGGGTAAAGCCTGATCGTCGCAATGAGTTTTTACGCGTGCGTATAAATGACAAAGGTGGCTTAGATTTATTTCCTAATCAAAGCTCTGGCGTTTTGACCAGCGCCTCTTGGGCTGATGGTTTAGTTGATAACCCAGGGTCTCAAGTAATTAAAAAAGGTGATTTTGTTAAATATATGCCTTTTTCAGGAATGCTTTAAGCTCTTATTATGAAAATCACGATCAAATTTTTTGCATCTTTAAGAGAGTCTCTTCAAAGTTCAGGAGAGGTACTAGAAACTCCTGCGGAGGTCACTACGGTTCTTCAGTTAAAAGAGTATTTGATGGCAAGAGGCGAGCCGTGGGTTTCAGTGTTAGCCACAGGTAAAGCAGTACGTATGGCGTTGAATCATCAGATGATTGAGCATGATGCTCCATTACAAGAAGGTGCTGAAGTGGCCTTTTTCCCACCGGTAACTGGCGGGTAAAAGGAATTTAAATGCCAGTTCGTATTCAAACTCAAGATTTCGACCTTTCTACTGAGCTGAAGCAATTGAGGCAGGGTGATGCACGCGTGGGTGCTGTAGCGGCATTTGTTGGCACTGTCCGCGATCAAAATGATGGCTCACAAGTTTCTGCTATGACTTTGGAGCACTATCCCGGCATGACTGAAAAGTCTCTTGAAGAAATCATTCAAAAAGCCAAAGAGCGCTGGGATATTTTCGATGTTTTAATTATTCATCGTGTAGGCCCATTGGATATTGAAGATCAAATTGTTTTGACAGCAGTAACTAGCGCACACCGTGGTGAAGCATTTGCTGCCTGTGAATTTGTTATGGACTATTTAAAGACTTTGGCACCTTTTTGGAAGAAAGAAGATACAGAGTCTGGCTCGCGTTGGGTTGATGCACGTCTTAGTGATGATGAAGCACTAAAAAAATGGGAGTGATCAATTCTAATTGATCCTCCATGCATCACATCAAGCGTTTAAAAGGTGGTAAACCTGCGATCAATTTTTTCCCATAAGGCTTGGTTTTTAGTCGCTTGTCTAAAACAATAATTTTTGCTGTGTCTGTCTCAGTTCGTATTCCGCGACCTACCCATTGTTGAAGTTTGAGTGCTACTGCTGGCACACTAATTTCGTAAAAAGGATTTCCTTGGTTTTTCTCAAGCCACTCTGATTTGGCCTCTTCTACAGGGGAGTCAGGTGGTGCAAATGGTAATTTGGTAATTACTACTACTTCACATAATTTGCCCGGCAAATCCATGCCTTCACCAAAACTCTGCATGCCAAACAAAATACTTCTCTGGCCTTTTTCAATACGTTGTTCATGTTGTGCGAGTAGCTTGGAGCGCGCTTGATCACCTTGCATCAGAACATCTCGTAGAAAATCCTCAGGCAAATCTTCATAAACCTGTTTCATTTGCTTTTTGGATGTAAATAAAACTAATGCGCCATGTTTCAGATCATCAAGTTCTCTAGGTATAGCCTCTGATAACTCTTGAGTATGACCTTGCGCATTAGCACTTGGGCACTCTTGCATATCTGGCACGGAAAAAGTCCCCTGTTCCTCGTAATTGAACGGGGATTGAGCTTCAAATGTTTGGGTTGCTGGAAACCAATTGAGGCCCGTTTGTCTAAGAAAGTATTGAAAGTCACCCAAGGTTTGTAAAGTGGCTGAAGTTAGTATGGCTGCTGAGCTCTTAGACCATAAGGTTTGCGCCAAATTTTGTGCAGCACTGATAGGTGAGGCATGAAGCTTAAAGTCAAAACCAGATCCTAAATCTTGCCACTCTACCCATTTGGCAATAGGTGGATCAGATTCTGCTTGCATCAAATGCCAGGTACTTGATAAGTTTTCTGTTTTAGATTGGTAGCTACCAATTTCTAAAATTGACGGACTGAAAGAGTCTTTATCAATACTGTTATTTCTTTGGTCATTCAGTTGCTGCAATATTTTGGCAACACGGTTGTTCAGGCCAATGGCCAGTGGCCCCATTGTTTCTGCATAGCTTATGAATTCATCAGACAGTTCACCATTCTTAAAGCGTTGAATGGTGTTTTCATGAGTTACAAAATTAGACAAGCGCAAAGAATTAATCATCGCGCGTGTATGCATGATGAGATCTTCTACAAGGCCATGTACTTCCTCAACGGTTTTTCCATTGGACTCAGGAAGCAAGGCGTCAGCACGAAGTACCGCAGCATTAATCTTTTCTAACCATCGAGTGCTGGCGATTAAGCCAACTGATGAAGCAAAGTGCTTGATACCAACAGCCGGTAAGTTGTGCGCCTCATCAAATATGTAAAGAGTCTCAGATGGATCTGGGAGGATCTTCGATCCTGAGGCAATCGTTGAGATAACCAAATCATGGTTAGCCACAATAATATTGGCTTTGACTAAATCACGTCTGGCATTGAAATATGGGCAGACGTTAAAGCGTTGACAATGTCTGCCAAGGCAAGAGCTTCTTTCAGCCGCGATTCTTCCCCACATGCCATCGCTTAAATCTGTTGGAGCGGTGTCTTTTTCACCATTCCATGTACCATCATTTAAAGCGTTTAAAGCATCAGAAAATTTATCTTTATCTTGTTCCTTTGGAGGCCCATCCCAATTCGCATCTTCAAACAATGCAGATTGTTTTGTTTTGCCGCTTGTCTGCTCTAGTCGAATATTACAAACATAACGACCACGTCCTTTAGCCAATCCAAATTCAAACTCAATAGGTGATAGCTTTCTAAGCGCTGGTAAATCTTTTTGAATTAATTGTTCCTGCAAGGCAACCGTGGCAGTACTAATAATGACTCGTCGACCTAAGAGCTTACTAAAGACGATGGCAGGAATCAGGTACCCCAGGGTCTTACCAACACCAGTTTTTCCTTCAACAACCAAGATGTTTTCACCTTGCCGTTCATCTTTTAAGTCTTTGGCTTGATTGAATGTTTTAGATATTTCCGCAAACATCTGTTCTTGCCCAACTCGAGCCTTAAATCCTGGCCATTCAGTTTTAACCAGCTCATAAAAGTCATCGATATGGCTTTTTATTTCTTTGAGATCAGTGCTGCTCACTTAAAAAATCCTAATTTATTGCTTTTCGGCAGTTTTTTAACAAATGCTTCTGCCTTGGATGCTTCAGAGCGGTTTTGAAATGACTTGCTTGCGAGGAGGGTGACTGGACCTCGGCCACGCGTATATTTAGCCCCTAATCCCTCATTATGGGCTTTTATGCGGCTCTCCAGGTCATTGCTGATGCCGGTGTAGTAGCTACCATCGGCGCATTCTAGGATATATAAAGACCATAACATTCCACCATGATAAAGGTCTGACATTTATTTGATCTAAATCACTTGAAATTCCCCTGTTAATGACCATATGCTAGTTATTAAATAAGAGAGAAATCTATGAGATTAGACAAATTAACGAGTAAGTTCCAAGAAGCCTTGGGTGAAGCTCAGAGCTTGGCTTTGGCTTCTGATCATCAATATATTGAATCAGAGCACTTATTGTTGGCCATGTTGCAGCAGTCTGAGAGTTCTGCAAAGTCATTAATCAACCGTACTGGTGGCAATGCTGCCGTCTTAGAAAAATCCATTCAAGGGCTAATTAGCAAATTTCCTGAAGTACAAGGCACTGGTGGTGATGTGCAAATTGGACGTTCTTTATCGGCACATTTGAATTTAACTGAAAAAGAAGCAACAAAGCGTGGTGATGATTTTATTGCCGGAGAGTTATTTTTACTTGTTCTAACAGACGATAAAGGTGAATTAGGTAAAGCCATTAAGTCAGCAGGAATTACCCGAAAAACATTAGAAGCTGCTATTGAGGCAGTGCGCGGAGGTCAAACAGTGAATAGTGCAGATGCAGAAAACCAACGAGAAGCTTTGAAGAAGTACACGCTTGATCTTACTGAGAGAGCTCGTTTAGGAAAGCTAGATCCAGTGATTGGTCGTGATGATGAGATTCGTCGAGCTATCCAAATTCTTCAAAGACGTACTAAAAATAATCCAGTTTTAATTGGTGAGCCAGGGGTTGGTAAAACAGCTATTGTTGAAGGCTTGGCTCAACGTATTGTTGATGGCGAGGTGCCTGAAACGCTTAAAAACAAACGTGTACTTGTCTTAGATATGGCTTTGTTGTTAGCTGGTGCTAAATATCGTGGTGAGTTTGAAGAGCGACTCAAGGCAGTTTTAAATGATGTTGCTAAAGATGAAGGCCAAACAATTGTTTTCATCGATGAAATTCATACCATGGTTGGCGCTGGTAAAGCAGAAGGCGCCATGGATGCTGGCAATATGCTTAAGCCTGCTTTGGCTCGTGGAGAGTTACATTGTATTGGCGCTACTACTTTAGATGAGTATCGCAAGTACATTGAAAAAGATGCTGCATTAGAGCGTCGCTTCCAAAAAGTGATGGTTGGTGAGCCTAGTGTTGAAGACACTATTGCGATTTTGCGTGGCCTCCAAGAAAAATACGAATTACATCATGGTGTCGAAATCACTGACCCTGCGATTGTTGCCGCAGCTGAGTTGTCACACCGTTACATCACGGATCGTTTTTTGCCAGATAAGGCCATCGATTTAATTGATGAGGCCGCATCACGTATTCGCATGGAAATTGACTCTAAGCCAGAGGTCATGGATAAATTAGATCGTCGATTAATTCAGTTAAAGATTGAGCGTGAGGCGGTTAAAAAAGAAAAAGACGAATCTTCTAAAAAGCGCTTGGGTTTAATTGAAGATGAAATCAAGCGCTTGGGTAAAGAATATGCTGACTTGGAAGAGGTTTGGAAAGCTGAAAAAGGTGCTGCCCAAGGTACAGCTTCTATCAAAGAAGAGATTGATAAGGTTAAGTCTGAAATCACAAAGCTGCAACGTGATGGCAAGCTTGAAAAAGTGGCAGAGCTTCAATACGGCAAATTACCCGAATTGGAAGGCAAATTAAAGTCAGCAGCCGTTGCAGAAGAAAAGGGTCAGGCTGCTGGTAAAAATAAATTACTAAGAACCCATGTGGGTGCTGAAGAAATTGCTGAGGTGGTTTCTCGCGCTACAGGTATTCCTGTGTCCAAAATGATGCAGGGCGAAAGAGATAAATTGTTAAAGATGGAAGATTTCTTGCACCATCGAGTGGTTGGGCAAGAGGAGGCGATTCGTGCCGTTTCTGATGCGATTCGTCGATCACGTGCAGGTTTATCCGATGAAGGTAAACCATATGGATCTTTCTTATTCTTGGGTCCTACTGGTGTCGGTAAGACAGAGCTATGCAAAGCTTTGGCTGAATTCTTATTTGACACCGATGAGCATTTAATTCGTATCGATATGAGTGAATTTATGGAGAAGCACAGTGTTGCACGTCTAATTGGTGCGCCTCCAGGGTATGTTGGTTACGAAGAGGGTGGTTATTTGACTGAGCTTGTTCGTCGCAAGCCCTACAGTGTGATTCTTTTAGATGAAGTTGAAAAAGCACACCCTGATGTTTTTAACTGACTGATGGTCAGGGCAGAACTGTTGATTTCAAGAACACTGTGATTGTGATGACAAGTAATTTAGGTTCTCAAATGATTCAGTCAATGAGCGGTCAATCTCAAGAAAAATTAAAAACTGCAGTGATGGGAGAGGTGAAAGATCATTTCCGCCCTGAGTTTTTAAATCGTATCGATGAGATGGTTGTATTCCATGGCTTAGATCAAAAGAACATTGCTTCGATTGCCAAAATTCAGTTGAAACGCTTGACAGAGCGTTTGGCAAAAATGGAAATGGTTCTAGAGATAAGTGATGCGGCATTGGCTAAGATTGCTGAGGCGGGGTATGACCCAGTCTTTGGTGCTAGACCTTTAAAGAGGGCGATTCAGCAATATATTGAAAATCCAATTGCTAAGTTGATCTTGGAAGGCAAGTTTGGCCCTAAAGATATTGTGCCTGTTGATATTGATAAAAAAGGTGCATTTTTATTTGATCGAGTTGTTCATTAGTTCTAAGAATACGATTCAAATCAATTAGTAGCTAGTGTAGTAACATAGGCCAATGACTATTCGCAAAGACGCGGAGGTTATTGGCCTTATTAGTTTGGCCCATGGCTCCTCACATTTTTTTCAGTTAATTCTTGCCCCACTATTTCCATGGCTAAAGGTAGAGTTTGGCCTAAGCTATGCTGAGTTGGGGCTTTTGATGACTATTTTCTTTATTGTTTCAACATTTTCTCAAGCTGCAGCAGGTTTTTGGGTTGATCATTCGGGCCCATTTAAGGTTCTATTGTTTGGTGTTGGAACCTTATTTATATCAGCGGTCATTCTTTCTTTTGCAAGTGGATATTTTGTCCTTATGTTTGGCTCAGCTTTAGCTGGTTTAGGGAACGGAATTTTTCATCCTGCTGATTACACGCTGATCAATCGAAGGGTTAGTTCCTCGAGAGTGGCTCATGCCTACTCAATGCATGGAATTTCAGGGGCTTTAGGTTGGGCTGCTTCCCCTGCCTTTTTGGTTGCAGTAACCACTTTGGTGGGCTGGAGATCTGCATTGCATGCAGCAGCATTTGCAATTGCTTGTATCTTTTTCCTATTGGTATTTCGGCGACATCTTCTGATTGGATCTGACAGTGAAAGAGCTGAAGAGGCTAGTAATAAAAAAACGCAATCTGCTTTTTCATTAAGTTTTTTGAAACTTCCGGCAGTTTGGTTATGTTGGATATTTTTCTTATTAACTTCACTAGCGTTAAGTGGCGTACAAAGCTTTGCTCCTACTGCACTTAGAGTTTTATATGACTTACCAATTGCGTTAACAACGACAGCTTATTCAAGCTATATGCTGGCAAGCGCTACAGGCATGTTCATTGGTGGATTTGTTGCCAGTCGAGCAAAGTTTCCAGAGCGTATTGTTGCAGTTGCATTTATGGCGGCAAGTTTCTTTGCAGTGATTGTTGGTTTGACGATTTTTACTGGCACTTCCACCTTAACAATCTTCACATTAATTGGATTTTTCGTTGGCATTGCTGGACCATCAAGAGATTTAATGATTCGCAAGGCAACACCCAAAGAAGCCTCTGGAAGGGTTTTTGGGATTGTTTATTCTGGCTTAGATTTAGGCTTAGCTATAGGCCCCATTTTTTTTGGTTTGATTATGGATTTGAACTATGAGCCTATTTTATTTTTTATGATTGCTGTTTTTTTATTCTTAGCTATATTTACTGCTTCAAGAGTTGCTCAAAATAGTCCAACTGTTGAGCCAATCATAAAGTAACTTAAGGATGACTTATGACTTTTGCTACTACTGATATTTGTGATGCCCACGACGATTTGATTACCAAAGGACAATTACGCGTTTGTGCGCCGGTCTTCAAACCTTATGGCGGTTTAACTCGATTTAATGGGACTGCAGTCACGTTAAAGGTCTTTGAAGATAACACTTGGGTAAGAACCTTGTTGGATGAACCAGGGCAGGGACGCGTTTTGGTCATCGATGGCGGCGGCTCTACTCGTTGTGCTCTAGTTGGCGGTAATCTAGGTGTTCTTGCAGAGAAAAATAATTGGGCCGGTATTGTGGTTTTTGGCTGTGTCCGAGATACGCTAGAGCTAGCTCAGTCAAAAGTTGGCATTCGTGCCTTAGCGGCTCATCCACAAAAGAGCGTCAAACGAAATGTGGGTGAGAGAGATTTGGTGGTTGATATTGCTGGAACAGTGGTTAAACCGGGCGATATGATCTATGCAGATGAAGATGGTTTGATTGTGTCTGACAAAGCCCTTATCTGAGCAATTATATGTAGCCTCATTGACGTTGCAAGCTGTGAACTAATTATCCACAATATGAAATTTATAAAATAAGCCATTGATTATAATGGCTTATTTTATTTTATTTGATTTAAATTAATGCTTGCATTGTCTCTCTTAAATACATAAACTCTTATATAAGACATAAGACTTCAAAAGTAACTAATTGAAGGTCTTATGCAGAACTTTTTTGCTTATTTACAGGGAGAGAAACATGTCAACACGTCAACAAGAAATCGATGCATTGCAAAAAGATTGGGATACAAATCCACGTTGGAAGGGTATTAAACGCGGCTACACAGCAGCTGATGTTGTGCGTCTGCGCGGTTCTTTCCCGATTGAGCACACATTGGCTCGCCGTGGTGCTGAGAAACTATGGAACTTGGTTAATAACGAGCCATACGTTAACTGTTTAGGTGCTTTGACTGGTGGTCAAGCAATGCAACAGGTTAAAGCTGGTGTTAAAGCAATTTATTTGTCAGGTTGGCAAGTTGCTGCTGATAACAACACATATTCTTCAATGTACCCTGATCAATCTTTGTATCCAGTTGATTCAGTACCTAAGGTTGTTGAGCGTATCAATAACACTTTCCGTCGCGCTGATGAAATTCAATATTCAAAAGGTATTGAAAAAGGTGACAAGGGTCATATCGATTGTTTCGCTCCTATCGTTGCTGATGCTGAAGCTGGTTTCGGTGGAGTATTAAATGCCTTTGAATTGATGAAGTCTATGATCAAGGCTGGCGCTGCAGGTGTTCACTGGGAAGATCAGTTGGCTTCTGTTAAGAAGTGCGGCCACATGGGCGGTAAAGTTTTAGTTCCAACACAAGAAGCTTGTCAGAAATTAATCGCAGCACGTATGGCTGCTGACGTTTGTGGCGTTCCAACATTGGTGATTGCACGTACTGATGCTGAAGCTGCAGACTTGTTGACATCTGATTACGATGAAAACGATAAGCCATTCTTGACAGGTGAGCGTACTGCTGAAGGTTTCTACAAAACTAAGAAGGGTATTGATCAAGCGATTTCACGTGCGATTGCTTATGCTGAATACGCTGACTTGGTATGGTGTGAAACTGGAACACCTGATCTTGAGTTTGCTCGTAAATTTGCTGAAGCAGTTCACGCTAAGCACCCAGGCAAGATGTTGGCATACAACTGCTCACCATCATTTAACTGGAAGAAAAACTTGGACGACGCAACAATTGCTAAGTTCCAACGTGAGCTTGGTGCGATGGGTTACAAATATCAATTCATCACATTGGCTGGTATTCACTCTATGTGGTACAACATGTTCGACTTGGCTCAAGACTACGTTGCACGCGGTATGTCAGCTTATGTTGAAAAAGTTCAAGAGCCTGAATTCGCAGCTCGTGACCGTGGTTACACTTTCGTTTCACACCAACAAGAAGTTGGTACTGGTTACTTCGACGAGGTAACAACAGTGATTCAAGGTGGTGCTTCATCTGTAACAGCATTGACTGGTTCAACAGAAGAAGAGCAGTTCCACTAAGCAAGTCATTGACTAAGGTGTACCACGCCTTTGTTGATTAGCCCGGCCAAAAGCCGGGCTTTTTATTTTTGAGCGAAAATGATGTCCATGAATGCAAATTGCCCTTTATGTACCACTGATGGTGGCGAACTTCTCTGGAAAAATGAAGAGATGCGAGTCATTTTGGCTAATGAACCAGATTTCCCTGGCTTTTGCAGAGTTATCTGGAATGAACATATCGCAGAGATGAGTCAACTATCGGTTGATCAGCGAGCTAGACTCAATCATGTTGTGATGCTGATTGAAAAAGCAGTCCTTGAGACGATGTCTCCAGATAAGGTGAATTTAGCAGCCCTAGGCAATATGGTTCCCCATCTTCATTGGCATGTCATCCCAAGATTTCAAAAAGATGTTTGTTTTCCGGGTTCTGTTTGGTCAGAAAAGTTACGAGCTCAAGATCAGAGCCATTTAAATATTGAACTAGCCAAAGTGCCTAGCCTCAAACAAAAAATTCATGAGCTCCTAGGAGTTATTTAATTGGCGATGAATCCCGAAAAGCGCAGAGCTTTTTTCGAGGCTCTTAAAAGCAATAATCCAAAGCCAAGAACAGAGCTTGAGTATTCAACGCCATTTGAATTGTTGGCGGCGGTTTTACTCTCTGCCCAAGCAACTGATATTTCTGTCAATAAAGGAACTCGACGTTTATATCCGGTTGCCAATACGCCCGAAAAAATTTACGCTTTAGGTGAAAAAGGTTTAATTCCTTACATTCAGCATATTGGGCTTTATAAAACTAAAGCTAAACACTTGATTGAAACTTGTCGCTTATTGATGGAACGTCATGAGAGTCAAGTTCCGGAGGATAGGGAGGCTTTAGAAGCTTTGCCAGGTGTCGGAAGAAAAACTGCAAATGTCATATTGAATACAGCTTTTGGCCATCCCACTATGGCAGTTGATACGCATATTTTTAGAGTTTCAAATCGGACCGGTTTAGCGCCGGGAAAAGATGTTTTAGCTGTTGAGATGGCATTATTAAAGAGAGTCCCTAAAGAATACTTAATTGATGCCCATCACTGGTTAATTTTGCATGGTCGTTATGTTTGTAAAGCTAGAAAGCCAGATTGTTCTCAATGTATTGTTGAACCTTTGTGTTCATCTAAAGAAAAGAATTTTTCAGTATGAGTTTATTTAATCCAAGTCGAGAAGAGGTTAGACAATTTTTTTGTGAGGCTTGGTCCAAACATGTGAGTGCAGGTATTTTGACGCCTCTTGAATCAATTGCTGCCCGCTGGATGGTCGAGCATCCTGAATATCATGAGATCTTAAGTCAGCCTGAGCGAGCTCAGACTACCGATTACACGCCAGAAAAAGGTCAGACAAATCCTTTTTTGCATTTGGCTATGCACTTATCCATTTCAGAGCAGGTTCAAATTGATCAACCTCCCGGAATTCGTGAGGTGAGTAGGCAGTTAATGATCAAGTTGGATTCGGAGCATGAGGCTCAGCATCGCATGATGGAGTGTTTGGGGGAAGTGATGTGGAATGCTCAGCGTCAAGGAACTCCGCCTGATATGCAGTCCTACGTCGAGCTCATTAAACAACTGCTTTAATTGTTTGGCTCTTCTTGATTGGCGGTATCTTGCTTTGCTTTTGCTCTAGCAATGGCAGCGGCAATAATCGCTTTCTTTCTCTCGATGTCTGTTTTCTCTGCATCAGAATGAGCTGACTCAACATCTAGTGCTTTTAATTTATTTTCTGCCTTACGTTTTAGGCGTTGATCGTTATCAGCTTCTTCTCTGATTAAACGAATTTGACGTAATTCATATCGTTGTTTCGATTCATCAGCAAGATCTTGGCTCCAAGCTGCCCATCCAGTTTTGTTATCTGTGACGGGATGCATCGTAATGCAATCAACTGGGCAAGGTGGAATACATAGATCACATCCAGTACACCAATCCTTGAGCACCACGTGCATTTGCTTCGATGCACCAACAATGGCATCAACAGGACATGCCTGAATGCAAAGAGTACATCCAATACATGCTTTAGGATCAATGAACGCAACTGGACGAGGTCTTTCTTCACCATTCTCAGGGTTGAGCGGAAGGGCCTCTTTGTTGAGGATTTTGGCTAGCCGAATAATGCCTTCTGAACCACCGGGTGGACATTGATTATGAGGCGCTTCTCCAGATGCCATTGCTTTCGCATAAGCTTGGCAGTCAGGGTAGCCGCATTTAGTACATTGAGTTTGAGGTAGAGCAGCGTATAGACGGCTAAACAGGTCATCTAGACCGTCTATAGATTTAGGCATTCTTCTTAGCTACCTTTTTGCTCGCAACTTTTTTGCTAACCACTTTTTTAGCGGCAACTTTGCCAGCTAATGCTTTGGTTGCAGCAGGTTTTTTTGCAACAGGTCTTGCTGCAACTTCTTTGCTGCCTTTAATAGCATGTTTACGAATAAATTGACAAATTTCTGGATAAACCATTTCACGCCAACGTCGACCAGAGAAGATGCCATAGTGACCAGCACCTTTAGCTTCGTAATGTTCTTTTTTACGTTCTGGAATGTTCTTGCAAAGGGTATGAGCGGCACGGGTTTGGCCGCTACCAGAAATGTCATCCAACTCACCCTCAACAGTTAATAAGGCTGTGCCTGTGATGTCATGTGGTTTCACTAATTTGCCACCAACCACCCATTTACCAGTGGGTAATGAGAAGTCTTGGAAAACTGTTTTAATGGTTTCTAGGTAATACGACGCATCCATATCCAATACAGCGTTGTACTCGTCATAGAATTCGATATGAGCTTGCGCATCACCCTTGTCACCTTTGACTAAGTCTTGGAAGTAATCCCAGTGTGATTGAAGGTGGCGATCAGGATTCATGGCCACGAAGCCAGTATGTTGTAAAAATCCTGGGTACACGCGACGTCCTGCACCAGGATGTGGTGGTGGTACGGTGAACACAACGTTATTTTCAAACCACTCATAGGACTTATTAGTAGCTGTTGAGTTGACCATAGTTGGGCTCTTGCGAGCATCAATAGGACCACCCATCATCGTCATTGTTCTTGGCGTTACTTCACCGTTCGATGCCATCAAAGAAACAGCACCCAATACTGGAACTGTCGGTTGGCAAACAGATACCAAGTTCAAATCCTTGGCACCAATGGCTCTAATGAAATCTTGAATGTAATGAACGTAGTCATCTAAATGGAAGGTGCCATCTTCTAGAGGCACTAAACGAGCATCAACCCAGTCAGTGATGTAAACCTTGTGGTTTTGCAACAAAGTACGTACTGTGTCACGTAACAATGTGGAGTGGTGTCCAGATAAAGGAGCCACGATCAATACAACGGGGTCTTCTTTGAGTTTCTTGATGACATTCACATCATCGGAAAAACGCTTAAAACGAATTAATTTACAAAACGGCTTATCTACAACCGTAAATTCATTGATGGCGACTGTTTTACCGTGAGCCATCACATTTTTGATTTTAAACTCTGGCTTTTCGTATTCTTTACCTAAGCGATACAGTAGTTCATAACCAGCCGCAATCCGAGTTGCTGAAGGCAATAGGGAGAGTGGGTTGCTTGGATTAACAAAGGTTTTGGCTGTAGCTTGTGCCCAAGCCGTTAATGGCTGAAGTAGGGCCTTTTGAAACTCTTGATATTGATACAGCATTGATTAATCTCCCGAAAGCTTAAAGGGTTCAAAGATCATCTTTTGAACGACTGTGCACTAAAGCACTTTTTACACTAAGTTTGATTATCCTCAAAATCTAAGATTTGTGCAATGCAACATTTCAGTGCTTTATGCACCAAAATGTTGTCTAAGACATTGATTAATATAGATTAAAGAACTGTGGCAATAGCCTTCGCAACCCCATCAATATTCTTGCTATTAAGGGCTGCAACGCAGATACGACCTGTTGAAACTGCGTAGATACCAAATTCGGTCTTTAAACGCTCAACCTGGTCAGCTGTTAGGCCTGAATAGGAAAACATACCCCTTTGAGCATTAACAAAACTAAAGTCACGAGTTGCACCTGCTTGAGCTAGCTTTGAAACAAGAGAATTACGCATTAATTTAATGCGATCGCGCATTTCACCAAGCTCTTGCTCCCACATAGCGCGCAATTCCGGGCTATTCAGAACCGTTGCAACCACTGTACCGCCATGGATAGCAGGGTTTGAGTAATTGGTACGAATAACGCGTTTTAATTGAGACAACACGCGATTAGACTCATCTTTGCTGGCTGTTACAACAGATAAAGCGCCAACGCGCTCACCATATAGTGAGAATGACTTAGAAAATGAGCTTGAAACAAAGAAGCAGAGTCCAGCTTTGGCAAATAAACGAACTGCTGCACCATCCTCATCAATGCTGTCAGCAAAACCTTGATAAGCCATATCTAAGAATGGGATCAAATTCTTTGTTTTGCAAAGCTCAGCAACCTTTTCCCATTGGGCAGGACTTAGGTCAGCGCCAGTTGGGTTATGGCAGCAGGCATGTAAAAGTACAACAGATTTAGCTGGTAATGACTCTAGAGACTTAACCATGCCTTCAAAGTTAACTCCACGAGTGCTTGGGTCGTAATAAGTGTAGTTTTCAACTGTGAAACCGGCAGATTCAAAAATACCGCGGTGGTTTTCCCAGCTAGGATCGCTAATGGCAACAACAGCATTAGGCTCAAGACGTTTGATGAAGTCAGCACCAATCTTAAGCGCGCCAGTGCCACCAACGGCTTGGGCAGTGACAACACGACCAGCAGTCAAGATTTCAGAATCTTGTCCAAATAATAGGTTTTGAACGCCTTGGTTATATGCAGGGATGCCCTCAATGGCTAGATAGCCACGAGCGGCTGATTTTTCCATCATGATCTTCTCAGCAGCTTGAACTGCACGTAATAATGGAATCTTTCCATCATCAGTAAAATAGACGCCAACCCCAAGGTTTACCTTGTTTGATCGGGTGTCAGAGTTATAGGCTTCATTAAGACCAAGAATAGGGTCGCGAGGGGCAAGTTCAACGTTTGAAAATAGGCTCATAGTATGAAATATGTTAGAAAGTTCAAGCAAGCCTAGAATGATAGCCGAGATGCAAAAAAAGACACCTAAAAAATTAGAAACCCCCAGTTTGCCAACCGAGGAAAATGTGATTCGTTTTCCTGGTTCACCATTCTTGCTCCATCAACCATTTCCACCTGCTGGGGATCAACCTGAGGCTATTAAACAACTGGTTGAGGGGGTTGAGGATGGCCTTATATACCAAACATTGCTGGGTGTAACAGGGTCTGGTAAGACTTACACGATGGCAAATACCATTGCGCGAATGGGTAGGCCAGCCATTATTTTTGCTCCTAACAAAACTTTGGCTGCACAGTTATACAGCGAATTTAGAGAGTTTTTTCCACAAAACGCAGTGGAGTACTTTGTCAGTTACTACGACTATTACCAGCCTGAAGCGTATGTTCCAACTCGAGATCTTTTTATTGAGAAAGATTCTTCAATCAACGAGCATATTGAGCAAATGCGTTTGTCGGCTACTAAGAGTTTGTTAGAGCGCCGTGACACCATTATTGTTTCAACCGTATCAGCAATTTACGGTATTGGTAATCCTGGCGACTATCACCAAATGGTTTTGACTCTTCGTCAGGGTGATAAGTTATCTCAGCGTGACATCGTCACCCGTTTGATTGCAATGCAATACGATCGTAATGATGTCGATTTCTCCCGCGGTAGTTTTAGAGTTCGTGGAGATACGATTGATGTCTTCCCAGCAGAACATAATGAACTTGCTGTGAGGATTGATTTATTTGATGATGAAGTTGATAGTTTGCAATTTTTTGACCCTTTGACTGGGCGCATCCGTCAAAAAATACCGCGTTTTACAATTTACCCAGGTTCTCACTATGTCACGCCTCGCGAAACTGTTCTACGGGCGATTGAAACAATCAAAGCTGAGTTAAGAGAGCGCCTTGATTTTTATATCAAAGAAGGAAAGTTGGTAGAGGCTCAGCGTCTCGAGCAAAGAACCCGATTTGATATAGAGATGCTTTCTGAGTTGGGCTTTTGCAAGGGCATTGAAAATTACTCAAGACACTTATCGGGCGCCAAGCCTGGTGAAGCACCTCCCACATTAGTTGATTATCTGCCCCCGGATGCATTGATGTTCCTCGATGAGAGTCACGTGCTTATTGGTCAGTTAAACGGAATGTATAACGGAGATAAGGCGCGTAAATCAACGCTGGTGGAGTATGGCTTCCGTTTGCCATCTGCTATGGATAATAGACCTTTGAAATTTGAAGAGTTTGAGAAAAAGATGAGGCAAGTTGTTTTTGTTTCAGCAACACCAGCAAACTATGAAAATGAGCATGCAGACAAAGTGGTGGAACAGGTTGTTCGCCCAACTGGTCTTGTTGACCCCATCATTCATGTTCGTCCTGCGAGTTCCCAAGTGGATGATGTGATTTCAGAAATTAATGAGCGTATTAAGGTTGGCGAGCGGGTTTTAGTAACCACACTAACAAAGCGTATGTCTGAGCAATTAACTGAATTTATGTCTGATAATGGTATCAAGGTACGTTACCTTCACTCTGATATTGACACTGTTGAACGTGTAGAGATTTTGAGAGATCTCCGTTTGGGTGTTTTCGACGTTTTAATTGGTATTAACCTTTTAAGAGAGGGTTTAGATATACCTGAGGTGTCCTTGGTCGCCATTCTTGATGCAGACAAAGAGGGTTTTTTACGTTCTGAACGAAGTTTGATACAGACGATTGGTAGAGCTGCTCGTAACGTCAATGGAACTGCTATTTTGTATGCAGACAAAATGACAGAATCGATGAAGCGCGCAATTGGTGAAACTGAGCGTCGTCGCACTAAGCAAACTGAATTCAACAAATTACATGGTATTGAGCCTAAGGGTGTTGTTAAGCGAATAAAAGATATTATTGATGGCGTTTATGATGTCGACGAAAAGCGTTCCGAGTTGAAGATAGCGGAAGAAAAAGCTCGTTATGAAGATATGAGCGAAAAACAATTAGCCAAAGAAATTAAGCAACTTGAGAAATTAATGGTTGATCATGCGAAGAATTTAGAATTCGAAAAGGCTGCTGCTGCAAGAGATCAACTATTAAAGCTAAAAGCAATGGTTTTTGGCGCCGAGTTACATGACACTATTTAATTAAACGGAAATTAGCAAAATGCTGGGTTTAAAAACAATGCGCCAATTGTGGTCCAAGTGGAAAGATGCAAGACATGCTTATCAATCTTTGGATCGATTATTAATTGTTCCAGACCATTCTTCTGATTTAGCAGAGCGTAATCGTTGGTTGGTTGAGTTAGCTTATTGGTTACGACGAAGTGAGAGAAGTGATGTAGATATCTTTGTGGATGCGATCAATGTGCATCCTGAGCATGCACGTCTTAGATCACTATTGAAAGTGCTTCATCAAAGAACGGATGTCAAACTAAAAGTTGCTCAATTAATTCGAAGCGTTTTAAGAGATAACGATGCATTGTCATTGTTATGCGACACCGGTGTAGCCACCAAACCCAGTTTTTGGGGCGAGATTTCGGAGCGTTTACGCAATCGCTTCGTGCCGCAGCCACTTAATAAGCCTGAGTTGGCAGTTTTGTTTGCTCTTGGATTTATTGGTGAGCATGATGCTGCATGGATTCATGATTTAGATCATGAGACTTTGTTAGAAATCCATCAGCTGGTTCATTATCAAGAAGATTCAAAGGAAGCTTATCGGATCTTTAATGACATTGCTGAAGCCATTCATATTCTTATAAGTTATATCGGAGCTTCAGGGCTTAGTTACTCTGTTAGATCAAGATTAAGATCGGTGATTGGCCAACATTCGCCTTTTTACAAACTTGCCAAGTTAGCCGAAGAAATTCTTAAAGATGAACCTCGTTTAAATGACAATATTTATCAAGCTTGTTTAAAAGAATTCAAAGAGGTTATCGATGCTTGTTACGTAGCCTGTGATGATGTTTATGCGCATCTTGATGACAATGGTGTCTCTATTGAAACTGTTTTTCAAGTTGAAACCATGAGGTTGAGATTAGCTCGCGTCGAGCTATTGTTGAAGACTTGGTTAGAGCGAGGTAATACTCAGAATTACTCATACTTGGCGGCTGATTTAATCTTGACTGTCCAAGGTCATAGAAGCATCAAACGTTTAGCAGAACAGTCTTTTGCACTGCTTTCTCGCAAGGTGGTTGAGCGCAGTGCTGAGACTGGAGATCATTACATTACAAATACTCGCCAAGAATATATTTCAATGCTCAAAAAATCTTTGGGTGGCGGTGCTGTTATTTCTGGAACTGTTTACCTCAAGTTTTTAATTGCAAGCCTTGGCTTCGTAAGATTTTTTGAAAATCTCTTATTAGCTATTAACTATGCAGGTAGCTTTTTATTAATCCAGTTTGCCAACTTTACTTTAGCAACTAAGCAGCCCGCAATGACTGCTCCAGCTTTAGCTCAGTTGCTAGACCAGGTTAATACTGAGAGTGGGCTTGAGAAGTTTGTTGACCGATCTATTGCTTTAATGAGGTCTCAAGCAGCTTCTATTTTTGGTAATTTGGCTGTTGTCATCCCCGCTGTCATGGTTATTCAGGTGGCTATTCTTTTTATTATGGGTAATCCTTCGATTACGCCAACTAAAGCGCAGGCCATTTTCCAAAGTGTTTCGCCATTCAGTGGCGCTTTTATTTTTGCGGCTTTCACTGGTTTCTTGCTTTGGTTGTCTAGTTTGATTGCGGGTTTAGTGGATAACTGGTTTGTTTTGCACTCAGTTCAAGATGTCATCCGTTATCACAGACGTTTAAATATTGTTTTTGGTGAAATTCGAACAACCCGTTGGGCTCAATGGTGGCGAGACAATATTTCAGTGGTAGCTGCTAACGTGTCTTTGGGTTTCTTATTAATCTATGGGCCTACATTTTTAGGTTTTCTGGGTATCGGTATGGAAATCCGTCACGTGACACTCTCAGCAGGTCAGTTTGCAGCTGGAGCAACTGCTTTGGGTTGGAAAGTGTTTTTGATGACTGGATTTTGGCTTGGCATCATTGGATTTCTTCTGATCGGCGTGATCAACGTCTTGGTGAGCTTTTCTTTGGCATTTAATATGGCCTTACGTTCGAGAGATTTGCCTTCCATAGATAGAACTAGGCTCTATGCTGCTGTTCGTCATCGCTTACGTAGTGATTTTAAATCTGTCTTGTTTCCACCTAAGTAATTGAATAAATGGGGTAAATTTCTATTTACCCCATTCTTATGGGGCTATTCGAGCTATTACTTGATCATTTTTATCGGGTATATGCTATAGTTGATCATAGAAGTCAGGTATTAGCTATCATCCAACAATAACTCAATACGAGGTAAATCATGAGACTAACAACTAAAGGACGTTTTGCTGTAACAGCAATGATTGATTTAGCTTTACGTGAATCACATGGACCAGTCACGCTAGCGGGAATTAGCCAAAGACAAAATATTTCTTTGTCTTATTTAGAGCAACTATTTGGCAAGTTGCGCCGTTTTGATATTGTTGAAAGTACCCGTGGCCCTGGCGGTGGTTATACCTTAGCTCGTAAAGCTGAACAAGTTAGTGTGGCCGATATCATTATTGCAGTTGATGAGCCTTTAGATGCCACTCAATGTGGTGGTAAATCTAACTGTCATGGGGAAGAAGAAGGCCGTGGTCGTTGTATGACTCATGATTTGTGGATCAACCTCAATCAAAAAATGGTTGAGTATCTCAGCTCAGTTTCTTTGGCAGATTTAGTTAAGCAGCAAGAAGGTCGTGTATTGATTCACGATATGCGTGAGTCTAAGCCAAAAGCAGATGTGCAAAAAGTTACCAAAACAACTGCTCCAGCAGTTGCTAAAAAAGAAGTTGAGACTAAAAAGCCTTTAGCTAATTCAGTCTTTACTTTTGCCCAACAAATTAACTAATCAAGTCATATAACTATTTAGCAACAAGAAAGATTTAAATATGTCATCACCTAAACCAGTGCCGATGTTTAGTCCTGAGCATTTTCCGATTTATATGGACTACTCAGCTACTACACCTGTTGATCCAAGGGTTGTAGATGTGATGATTCCATTCCTTCGTGAGCAGTTTGGTAATCCAGCATCACGAAGTCATGCTTATGGATGGTCTGCAGAGGAGGCTGTTGAGAATGCTCGTAATGACGTTGCTCAGTTAGTGGGTGCTGATCCTAGAGAGATTGTTTGGACAAGCGGTGCAACCGAAAGTAATAATTTGGCGATTAAAGGTGCTGCACACTTTTACAAAGAAAAAGGACGTCACATTATTACTGTGAAAACTGAGCACAAGGCTGTATTGGATACTTGTCGTGAACTTGAACGCGAAGGTTACTCGGTAACTTATTTAGACGTTTTACCTAATGGTTTAATTGACTTTGATGCTTTTACAGCAGCAGTCCGACCAGATACGATTTTAGTTTCAGTGATGTTTGTGAATAATGAAATTGGTGTTATTCAAGATATCCCTCGTATCGGTGAGTTTTGTCGTGAAAAGGGTATTGTTTTTCACGTAGATGCAGCTCAAGCAACCGGTAAGGTGGCCATTGATTTGCAAAGCCTCAAAGTTGATTTGATGAGCTTCTCAGCTCACAAAACTTATGGCCCTAAAGGTATTGGTGCTCTTTATGTGCGTCGTAAACCACGTATTCGTATTGAAGCTCAAATGCATGGCGGTGGACATGAGCGAGGTATGCGTTCTGGGACTCTAGCCCCTCATCAAATTGTTGGTATGGGTGAGTGTTTCCGTATTGCACGTTTAGAGATGGCTAGTGAGAATGAGCGCATACGTATGTTGCGCGACCGTCTTTGGAATGGATTAAATCAGATTGAAGAAGTCTATCTGAATGGTGATATGGACCAGCGTGTTCCTCATAATCTCAACATCAGTTTCAACTATGTTGAAGGTGAGTCAATGATCATGGCATTAAAAGATATCGCCGTTTCTTCTGGTTCAGCATGTACTTCAGCTTCTTTAGAGCCTTCTTATGTCTTGCGTGGTTTAGGTCGAAATGATGAATTAGCACATAGCTCTATTCGCTTTACGATTGGACGATTTACAACAGTTGAAGACGTTGATTTCACCATTGATTTAGTTAAAGGCAAGATTGCGAAATTAAGAGACTTATCGCCGCTTTGGGAAATGCATAAAGACGGTATTGATTTAAATACGATTCAGTGGGCAGCTCACTGATCTCATTAGACTTGAAGGAATATAAAAATGGCATATAGCGAAAAAGTTATTGAGCACTACGAAAATCCACGCAACGTTGGTTCTTTTGAAAAGGGTGATGATCACGTGGGTACTGGTATGGTTGGTGCACCTGCATGTGGCGACGTGATGAAGCTACAAATTCGCGTTAATGATGATGGCATCATTGAAGATGCAAAATTCAAAACTTATGGTTGTGGTTCTGCCATTGCATCTTCTTCATTGGTAACTGAGTGGGTAAAAGGAAAAACTTTAGATCAAGCTCTGGAAATCAAGAATTCTCAAATTGCAGAAGAGTTGGCTTTGCCACCAGTTAAAATTCACTGTTCTATTTTGGCTGAAGATGCAATCAAAGCTGCAGTAAAAGACTATAAAGATAAGCACTCAAAATAATCATGGCAATTACACTGACTGAAAAAGCAGCTAAGCACATCACACGCTATATTGAGCGCCGTGGAAAAGGTGTTGGCTTGCGTTTGGGTGTTAGAACTACAGGGTGTTCTGGTTTGGCTTATCAATTGGAATATGTCGATGAAATCTCACCTGAAGACGCGATGTTCGAGTCCTTAGGTGTGAAAGTATTTATTGACCCTAAGAGCTTGGCTTATTTAGATGGGACTGAGCTTGATTATGTGCGTGAAGGTCTCAATGAGGGATTCAAATTTCAGAATCCTAATATGAAAGATGAGTGCGGTTGTGGCGAGTCTTTCAGAGTTTGACGATTACTTTGCCTTATTTCAAATAAAGCCACAATTTAAGATTGATAGGCAGGCTTTGGAGTCTGCTTATATAACTGTTCAAAAACAAGTTCATCCTGATTTGCACGCTGGCGGTAGTGATGCTGAAAAGCGTGTTTCTATGCAAATGGCAACACTTGCCAATGCAGCTTATCGAACGCTGATTCACCCAATTCAACGTGGCCTTTATTTGTGTGCCAAGCATGGTATTGACCCTCAGTTAGAAACCAATACGGCTATGCCTGCATCTTTTTTAATTCAACAAATGGAGTGGCGTGAAACTTTAGATGATGTGCGTCATGATCCTCAAGCTCTCGATCAGCTATATGCTCAAGTTGAGAAGACCCAAAAAGATATTTTGAATGAGGTTGAAAATGCCATTGATGCCTCACAAGATTATGAGTTAGCTGCCCAGAAGTTAAGGGCTCTACTATTTATTGATAAATT
Source organism: Pseudomonadota bacterium (assembly GCA_041179505.1). GTDB lineage: Bacteria > Pseudomonadota > Gammaproteobacteria > Burkholderiales > Burkholderiaceae > Polynucleobacter. The sequence continues at coordinate 24,289 of JBEGTH010000013.1, forward strand.
CAGCCAAGAGCTAGAAGACGCTATTGCAGCATAAACATTATGGCCTTATTACAAATTGCCGAACCCGGCCAATCTTTAGCTCCACATCAGAGACGTATTGCTGTTGGCATTGATTTAGGCACTACCAATTCATTGGTAGCTGCCATGAAGAATGCTTTACCAGAGGTTTTGGCAGATGATCAAGGACGTGCCTTATTACCGTCTGTAGTGAGATATTTGCCAGGAGGATCTACTCAAGCAGGTTATCCTGCTTTACAGAATGCAACTGGTGACCCAAGGAACACAATTATTTCAGTGAAGAGATTTATGGGGCGTAGTATTGGTGATATATCTAATATTGAATCAATGCCTTACGATTTCGTTGATGCTCCAGGCATGCTAAAACTGAAAACAGTTTCCGGGGATAAAAGCCCTGTTGAAGTTTCTGCTGAAATTTTGGCTAGACTGCGCCAAAGAGCAGAGGATTCCTTCGATGATGAAATCGTTGGCGCTGTAATTACAGTACCTGCCTATTTTGATGACGCTCAAAGACAAGCCACTAAAGATGCTGCCAAATTGGCGGGTATTGAGGTGCTTAGACTATTAAATGAACCAACTGCTGCAGCTATTGCATACGGTTTAGATAATGCTTCTGAAGGTTTATATGCGGTCTACGATTTGGGCGGTGGTACTTTTGATATCTCAATCTTAAGACTCAGTAAGGGAGTATTTGAAGTCCTCTCGACTGGAGGAGACTCTGCTTTAGGTGGTGATGATTTTGATCATCGTTTGTATTGCTGGGTTTTAGAGCAAGCCAAGTTACAGTTGTTATCTGATAAAGATACTCGTTTATTACTTAGTGCATCAAAGGATGTGAAAGAGCAATTAAGTAAGAATCCTCTTTCAAGAGTTCATGCCACATTAACTGATGGCACTGTAATTAATGTGGGTATCAGTCAGGCTCAGTTCTTTGAGTTAACTCAACATCTAGTTAACAAGACATTATTATCTGCAAAAAAAGCCTTAAGAGATGCCGGTTTAGGCGTTGAAGATGTTAAGGGTGTAGTGATGGTTGGTGGTGCTACACGTATGCCTCATGTTCAAAGAGCGGTAGGAGAGTTATTTGGCCAAACGCCTCTAACGAATTTAGATCCGGATAAAGTGGTCGCTATTGGTGCTGCCATGCAAGCTGATCTTTTGGCAGGCAATCAACAAAAAGGCACTGAGTGGTTGCTATTGGATGTTATCCCTTTATCGCTTGGTGTTGAAACAATGGGTGGATTAGTCGAAAAAATTATTCCCCGTAATACACCAATTCCAGTAGCAAGAGCTCAAGATTTCACAACATTCAGAGATGGTCAAACAGCTTTGGCAGTTCATGTTCTTCAAGGTGAAAGGGAAGTCGTTGACCATTGCAGATCGTTGGCAAAGTTTGAATTGAGAGGCATTCCTCCTATGGCAGCAGGTGCTGCTAGGATTCGTGTGACTTATCAAGTTGATGCCGATGGTCTCTTGTCTGTGACGGCAAGAGAAACTGCTTCAGGTGTGGAAGCTCATATTAATGTCAAGCCATCTTATGGCCTGTCAGATGCGGATATTACTGAAATGCTTCAGGATGGCTTTAGCCATGCTACTGATGACGTTCATGCAAGAGCTCTCAGAGAAGAGTTGGTGGATGGCAAAAGACTGATTGAGGCTATTGAAGCAGCTTTAGCTGAAGATCAGGATTTACTTGAGGCCGATGAATTAGAAATGATTTTGCGTAAAGTAGAGGCCCTCAAAGAGCTTGTGATAGATGCAAAAGATGCCCAAGTGATTCGTCGCTCAGTTGAGTCTCTCTCCAAGTCAACTGATGAGTTTGCTGCACGGAGAATGAACAAAAGTATTAAAAAAGCACTTGCTGGTAAAAAAATTGCTGAAATTTAATTAGGAACTAGAGATGCCTCAAATTGTTATATTGCCTCATGCTGAGTATTGCCCTGAAGGTGCCGTTATTGAAGCCAAAGCGGGCATCAGTATTTGTGATGCATTACTAGAAAACGATATTGAAATTGAGCATGCTTGCGAAATGTCATGTGCATGTACAACTTGTCATGTGATTGTGCGTGAGGGTGGTGCGAGCTTAAATCCATCAGAGGAGCTAGAGGATGATCTTTTGGATCGTGCTTGGGGCTTAAGTCCACAATCGAGATTATCTTGCCAGGCCATAGTGGCTAAAGAGGATTTAGTTGTTGAGATACCAAAATACTCAATTAATCATGCGAAAGAAAGTCATTAAAAAAGGAGCCTAGGCTCCTTTTTTAATCATCCAAACTTAATTGATTAATCTTCTTTTCTCATGTGAGGGAAAAGGATCACATCTCTAATATTTGGAGAATCAGTGATTAACATCATTAAGCGGTCGATACCAATACCGCAACCACCGGTTGGAGGCATGCCGTATTCAAGCGCTCTAATAAAGTCCGCATCAAAGTACATGGCTTCTTCATCACCAGCTTCTTTTTGCGCAACTTGTTTTTGGAATCGAGCTGCTTGATCTTCAGCGTCATTTAACTCTGAGAAACCGTTAGCAATTTCACGGCCAGTGATAAATAGCTCAAAACGCTCTGTAATACCGGGTCGAGTATCTGACTCCCTTGCTAAAGGACTTACTTCGATAGGGTAATCGATGATGTAAGTTGGTTCCCATAAATGTTCTTCAGCAGTTGCCTCAAATAATGCTAATTGCAAAGCGCCAAGTCCAGCATTCTTTAATGTCGGGCCATTGATGTCTTCACCAGATTTTTTAAGCTCTGCACGAATAAATTCTTTATCTTCTAGCTGCTCTGCTTGGTAATTCTTTTTCGATAAAGGGGCGTATTTAAGGATGGCTTCTGCAATCGTTAAACGTTGGAATGGCTTAGAAAGATCAAGTGGCTTACCTTGATAGGTTAAAACTGCTGTACCTTGAGCATCAATTGCAGCTGCGCGGATGAGTTCTTCGGTAAACGTCATCAACCACTTGTAGTCCGTATAGGCGGCATAGAATTCCATCATGGTGAATTCTGGATTGTGACGTGGGCTAACGCCTTCATTTCTAAAATTACGGTTGACCTCGAATACACGTTCAAAGCCACCCACAACTAGGCGTTTGAGGTAAAGCTCAGGCGCAATACGCATGAACATCTGCATATCTAATGCATTGTGGTGCGTGATGAATGGTTTTGCTGCTGCACCACCTGGGATTGGGTGAAGCATAGGTGTTTCAACTTCCATGAACCCAGCATCTTGCATGTGATGGCGAATCGATGCCATCGCTTTGCTTCGTGCTAGGAATGTTTGACGTGTTTCTGGAGAAACAATTAAATCAACATAGCGCTGACGATATTTTAATTCTTGATCTGATAAACCATGGAATTTATCTGGAAGAGGGCGAAGTGATTTTGAGAGTAAGCGCAATTGTTTTACTTGAATTGATAGCTCACCTTTATTGGTCTTAAAGATAATGCCATCAGCAGCGATAAAGTCGCCCATATCCCAATGCTTGAATGCATTATGGGATTCTTCGCCAGCATCAGCATCATTAATATAAAACTGAATTTGCCCAGTCCGATCTTGAACAGTTGCAAAGCTAGCTTTACCCATCACGCGTTTGAGCATCATGCGGCCAGCTACTTTGACCTGAATGTTTTTTTCAGCCAATTGCTCTTTGCTGATATCTCCATAATGGGCATGTAAATCTGCTGCGTGATGCGTTGGAACAAAATCATTTGGGAATGCAACCCCAGCTTTACGTAAGTTAGCTAACTTTTCTCTACGTTCAGCAATGATGTGATTTTCATCAGCAATAGGGTTTTGTTGTTCTTGAGTCATGATATTTCCGATTTAGGAATACTAATTAATAAGAATCTTGAGTTAACGGTTTAAACACCTTGTTTTAGGCTGGCTTCAATAAATGCATCTAAATCACCATCTAAAACTTTTTGAGTGTTAGAGATTTCAACGTTGGTACGCAAATCTTTAATGCGACTTTGGTCAAGAACGTAAGAACGGATTTGATGACCCCAGCCAACATCACTTTTTGTAGCTTCTAGCTTGTCTTGCTCAGCCTGACGTTTACGTAATTCGTGTTCATATAAGCGAGACTTCAACATAGACATTGCTTCTGCTCTGTTCTTATGTTGGCTGCGATCGTTTTGACACTGTACGACGATGCCGGTAGGTATGTGGGTTAAACGGACCGCTGAGTCTGTTTTATTAATATGCTGACCACCAGCACCGGAGGCGCGGTATGTATCTGTTCGAATATCAGCTGGGTTGATATCGATTTCAATAGAGTCATCGACTTCTGGATATACAAAAACACTCGTAAACGATGTATGACGACCATTGGCTGAGTCAAAAGGTGATTTACGTACTAGGCGATGAACGCCTGTTTCGGTTCTTAAGTGGCCATAGGCATATTCACCATCTACTTTAATCGTGGCACTTTTAATACCGGCCACATCGCCGTCAGATGTTTCAAGAACTTCAGCTTTAAAGCCTTTGCGTTCGCAGTAACGAATGTATTGACGCAATAGCATACTTGCCCAGTCACAAGCTTCTGTGCCCCCCGCGCCAGATTGAATATCAATAAAGCATGAGCTTGGATCCATTGGGTTGCTAAACATGCGGCGGAACTCAAGATCTTCCACCTGCTTGCGCATACCATCTGTATCAGCTTGAATAGAAAGAATGGTTTCAAAATCACCTTCTTCTTTAGCCATATCCATCAACTCTTGGCTAGCGGTAATGTTGTCAGTTAGGAAGTTAATCGTTCCCACTACACCATCTAATGACTTTTTCTCTCTCCCTAAGGCTTGTGCCTGTTTAGGATCGTCCCAAATTTTGGGATCTTCAAGAGTTTGATTGACCTCGACTAAGCGTTCTGCTTTGTTATCGACGTCAAAGATACCTCCGTAGTTCAGTCGTACGCGTACGAAGGTCTTCGAGGGTATTAATTATGAGATTAAGTTGTTCAGCTTCCATAGCGCATGATTATAAAGGTTCATCAAGCGCCTCTATGTGTAATTGCGCTCTGGCAACACCTTGGTAATGGTCAGTGACCAGCCTATATGCCAGTTTGGCGGGGTTTGGCAGGGTTTGCGCCCTGGAAAACCAAATGGCATTCATCGTTTTTGAATCACTATTACCATTTTCTTTAATGGCTTTTAGCTGCAATTTGAGGTGTTTGCCTTGAATTAAGCTTTGGCTTAAGACCTCAAATTCACCATAAAAAACTGGGGGAGGGAAGCCTTGTCCCCATACTTCATTGTTAAGAATGCTGCCAAATTCAGCCTCCATGAAGTTGGGGTCTAGATAACCATCATGGACCAACTGTCGCTGAAGGGTTTCTTCAGTCATCAGGCTTTGGGCAATATCTTCAAAACTAGTTCTAAATAAGTCAAAACTATCTTCTTCAATTGTTAATCCTGCTGCCATGGCGTGGCCACCAAATTTAAGAATTAAATCAGGGTGCTTTTTGGAGATCACATCAAGTGCATCTCGCAAATGAAATCCTGTGATTGAGCGGCCAGAACCTTTTAAAACTGGTTTTCCAGATTCTTCGCCCGGTGCAAAAATAATGGTTGGACGATGAAATCTTTCCTTCAATCTTGACGCCACGATTCCGATAACACCTTGATGCCATTCTGGATTACTAAGGCATACACTGGCTTGTTCACCTACTTGAATATCCGCAAGGCTTGCTAGTGCGGTTTCTTGCATGCCAGATTCAATGGTTCGACGTTCTCTGTTCATGCGATCTAATTCATGAGCAAGTTGAAGAGCTTCTTCCCGAGAGTCCGTCAAAAAGCATCGAATCCCCAAAGACATATCCGATAAGCGACCTGCTGCATTTAAGCGAGGCCCCAAAGTAAAACCCAAATCAAATGTGCTAGCTTTTGCAGGATCCTTACCTGCCGCAATATACAGAGCTTGAATTCCTGGTTGCATCAAGCCATACTTAATGCGTTTGACGCCATTAGAAACAAGGATACGGTTATTCCGGTCAAGAGAGGCAACATCCGCCACAGTTCCTAAGGCAACCAAATCCAGTAAATTTTCAATTCTCGGTTGATTCTCTGCTGTGAAAGCACCTTGGCTTCTTAACTCTGCACGCAAGGCAATTAACAGGTAGAACATTACGCCAACCCCAGCAAGAGCTTTGCTAGGGAATTTGCAAGTAGCTTGGTTAGGGTTAACAATCCATTTGGCTGGTGGCAGTGAGTCAGCAGGTAAGTGATGATCAGTTACCAACACCTCCATACCTAATTCATTAGCTCTTTCAACGCCAGCAATGCTCGCAATGCCGTTATCGACAGTAATTAAGATGTCTGGTTTTTCCGCACGTTCAGCCGCAAGATTGACAACCTCAGGTGTTAATCCATAGCCCAATGTAAATCGATTGGGTACCAGAAAATCAATTTGAATATTCCAAGGTGCGCCAAGAGCTCTAAGCCCTCGGATGCCAACCGCACAGGCTGTTGCACCATCACAGTCATAGTCAGCAATGATTAATAGCTTTTTATTATTTTGAATGGCACTGGCCAGATACTTAGCAGCGTTTTCGCAGTTGGTAAGCGCAGCTGGTGGAAACAGGTTTTTGAGCTCTAGTGATAACTCTTCAGCTTCATGGACACCTCTTGCTGCAAACAGTTTTGATAAAACAGGATGAACACCATGCTCACTTAGTAAATGTGCATCTTTTTCGGCATACTTTCTTTGGCTTAATTTGATAGTCATACTGAAAGCATATCTTGAAGCTTAGGTGTGATTGGTTTTTTCCAAAATCCAAAACCTTTGCGAGGAAGGTTGTCTAAGCGAATCATGCGAATTCTTTCTTGACCATCAGGAAAATCAATCAGTTGTATAGCTTCAATTTCTTTGGCACTCAATGCCTGACATGCCATTTCCCAAACTTGAGAAGTTACTTTATCTTTGGCTGATAAAAGGGATAAGGTTTTTGCTAATTGGCTTGATTCAAGATTTTCTATGTGTTCTTTATTGATGTGTTTGGCAATTAAGCTAAGGCAGTGATCAGTACTGTGAAATCTTTGGCACTGATGAAATGCATGATTAATTTCTATCTCTGATATAGATCCTATGCCGCTAATCCAGACAGAATTAACTGGCAGCATATCTCTATCTTGTCTAGCTTCATTGATGGGATGATTGAACCAAATCATCTGAATTTCATTTTGCCATTTACGCCATTGCCTTGCGATACCAGCGGTGGTTGTATCGCAAGGCATCCAGTGATCGATGTTGCGACCTTCTGCTTGTTGCGTGCTAACAGTCGATAAGCTATTCATAGCACTTGTTTCAATAAACCATCTGCCAGGGTATGGCCGATGAGTGATTGATGCCATTTCAGCAAAAATATCTCTCACAGAATCAAATAATGCATCTGATTCATCTTGGGTGATATCTAGGATGCTGGGATTGGTTAATACGAGATGATCTCTGGCTGCATGAATATGGACTGGTTCAATTCTGGCTATGCAACTAGTATCTGTAAATGCATGACCTAGTGATCGAAGTTCCAAAGGAGCACTGGCGTTACGATCACCAAGAAGAAATTTTTCGTATGGCAAACCTCTATCCAGGGATTCCTCTGTTTCGCTATCTGCAATGACTATTGTGTATTTCATAACCCTAATTTTAGGTTGCATTTAGACCTTCTGTCCAAGAGACGGCTAAACTAGCTACATGATGAATTGGCCAATTGAACTCGAAATTGCATGGCGCTATACCAGCGCTAGGAAAAAAGCTGGAAAAAACAAAGAAACAGGCTCAAAAGATGAGTTTTTGTCATTTATTTCTTCGGTTTCAATGATTGGCATTGCATTGGGTGTTGCAGCTCTGATTGTTGTTTTATCAGTGATGAATGGCTTCCAAAAAGAAGTGCGAGATCGAATGTTGTCAGTTTTATCTCATGTTGAGATTCATTCCCCGTCAGGTTTGGGAGATTGGCAGCCTTTACTGAGTCAGGTTCAGGAAAATAAGCATGTTCAGGGTGTCGCACCAATGATCATGTCCCAAGCTCTAGTAACACGTGGTGATGTCATGCGTGGCGTGGCCATTCGAGGGATTGATCCAATCCTAGAGTCTCGGGTTTCAGATATCCCTAAACATTTCATACAAGGTCAAGCGGCGGAATTGCGCCCGGGTGAGTTTGGTTTGGCTCTCGGGGCTGAGTTAGCAATGATTCTGGGTGTTCAGTTAGGGGATCGCATCACCATCATGGTGCCTGAAGGCGATATCAATCCTGCTGGCGTAACACCTAGAATGAGGGCCTTCAAGTTGGTTGGCATTATTGATAGCGGCCATTATGAGTTTGATAGCACTTTGGCTGTTGTTCATTGGAAGGATGCAGCTGCATTGCTCCGATTAGATGGCCCTTCTGGTTTGCGTCTTAAATTAGATGATATGCAGTTGGCCGCTAAGGTGGCTGATGAATTAGCCTCTCGTTTGCCAGGTCTTTGGGTTAAAGACTGGACTAGACAAAATAAAAATTGGTTTGCCGCTGTTCAAACAGAAAAACGCATGATGTTCATTATTTTGACTTTGATCATTGCTGTGGCAGCCTTTAATTTAGTTTCTACCTTGGTAATGACAGTGACTGACAAGCAGGGCGATATAGCGATATTGAGAACCATGGGAGCATCTGCTGGCATGATTCAAAGGATCTTTTTTGCTCAAGGTTTTATGATTGGCGCTCTAGGAACCATTGGTGGGGTGCTTTTGGGTCTGTTGATCTCATTAAATATTGATGTCATCGTTCCAGTCATTGAGGCTATTTTTAGAGTTCAGTTCTTGCCACGTGATATTTACTTTATCTCTAGCTTGCCATCTGATGTGAGAAGTTCTGATGTCATCACAGTAGGTTTGATGGCCTTCGGATTATCGCTGCTGGCAACGCTATATCCAAGCTGGAGAGCAGCAAGGGTTGAACCTGCTAGCGCTTTGAGATATGAGTGATCACATCATGAATAACATTACTCTATTAGCTTCTAATCTCTCCAAAACTTATGGTGAAGGGGAGTCTGCAGTTGAAGTTCTTCAACAAATTAATCTAGAGCTTTATGCGGGCGAAAAACTGGCGATTGTAGGTTCGTCTGGTTCTGGCAAAAGTACTTTGCTCCATCTCTTAGGCGGGTTGGATGTAGCAACTCAGGGTCAGGTTACTTTGGCTGGCCAAGTTTTAGGTGACTTGTCACCAAGTCAGTTAAATGAAATTCGAAATCATCATTTAGGTTTTATTTATCAGTTCCATCATCTTTTGGCCGAATTTAGTGCCTTAGACAATGTGGCTATGCCTTTGCGTATAAGGGGCATGTCACCTGATATGGCAAGAGATGCGGCGAGAGAGATGCTTTCTAAAGTTGGCTTAAGTCATCGTATTGATCATCGACCTGCGGCCTTATCTGGCGGAGAGAGGCAGCGCGTTGCTGTAGCTAGGGCTTTGGTCACCAAGCCTAGCTGTGTCTTAGCAGATGAACCTACTGGTAACTTAGATGCTGAAACTGCAGATGCTGTTTTTGATTTGATGCTACAAGTGGCTAAAGACCAAGGTACTGCATTTGTGATTGTGACTCATGATCCATTGCGAGCTGCAAGATGTGATCGTATTTTGCGTTTAGATCATGGCGTTTTAAGGTCTGCTTAAGCATGGCCATGTGTTTGGATACGCATTGTCATCTAGATGCGCCTGAATTTAACCTTGATAGAGATCAAATTATTGAGCGAGCATCTTTAGCAGGAGTTAGTGGTATTCTTATTCCAGCTGTTCGAGCCAATGATTTTTTAGCTGTTCAAAATTTGGCACATCATGCTGCATCACAAATGCCGGCGACTTGTTATACATTAGGTATCCACCCCATATATACCCCAGAGGCTCAGAAGAGCGATTTAGAAATTCTTAGGACGGCTGTTACAAAAGCACTTGATGACCCTCGATTTGTTGGGATTGGTGAAATAGGATTAGATTATTTCTTGCCTGAGTTAGACCCTCATCACCAATCTTATTTTTTCGAAGCGCAACTAGATTTAGCCCAAGAATTTAACTTGCCAGTGATCTTGCATGTCCGCCGATCACAAGATGCGATTATTAAAGCCCTTAAAGCTAGAAAACTATCTGGCGGAATTGCTCATGCCTTTAATGGAAGTTTTCAGCAAGCGGAAAACTTTATGAAGCTTAATTTTGTGATGGGTTTTGGCGGCGCGATGACTCACGATAGAGCTTTGCAAATTAGACGCTTGGCCAAGGATTTGCCACTGGAGTCAATTGTTCTTGAAACTGATGCGCCAGACATTCCACCCATGTGGCTTTCTCATGCAGAGCATCCGCGTAATGAACCTGGTGAGTTGCCTCAAATTTCCTCTGTTCTAGCTGATATTCGTTCTGATCTAATTAGTCGCACTCAACATCTTTGTGCTCAAAATGCTCTTCGAGTGATTCCAAGATGGAATCAACTCATACAAAACTGTTCTAAAGTTACTCAACCTCATTAGATAGCTTGCGCTTTTTGCTAACGGCATTTATTGCCGGGGAATCTCTTTTACTTTTTTTGCCTCAATTACCTTCATGGAATTTTTGGGCATGGCTTTTGGTAATCACTAGTCTTTTGCTGACATTAATTTTCTTTTTAAAGATAAAAAAGAAAAAGCTATATCAATCTTATTTTCTTCAACGCTACACAGAATTAATTCTTTGGAGTTTGGTCTTTGCATCTTTAGGTTTTGCTTGGTCAGCCCATCTCACCCATATTCGACTTGAATCATCCTTGCCAAAACATCTTGAGGGGGCTGATTTATTAATTACAGGTGTTATTGATGGTTTGCCGAGTAATAGCCCGAAAGGATTAAGGCTAAGCATTGCGGTTGAACAGGTTATTCAGGAGGATGGTCAAGATATTGATTTAGAAAAGTTTCCCAAAAGATTAGCTCTCAGTTGGTATCCAGGTTGGCGGGGTGATGTTGAATTGCCAGAAATCCAACCGGGGCAGCGGTGGAAGTTGCCCGTTCGTCTGAAGAAGCCTCATGGATTAATGAATCCACATGGTTTTGATTTTGAGCGTTGGATGTTTCAACAAAACTTAGGTGCCAATGGATCTATCAGAGCTAGTGCTAAGGGTTTACCTCGTGAATGGAAGCCAGAATTACTCAATGATTTTGTTGCAGGCTTTACCAGTTATGTTGAATTGACTAGATGGCATTTGCGTGAACGCATTAAGTCAGCTGCTCCTGATGGTGCTAGGTATGTAGGCGTATTAATTGCACTAGTGATGGGAGAGCAAAATGCCATTGCTCAAAAGGATTGGCGCGTATTTAATGCAACAGGTATTGGACATCTCATCAGTATTTCTGGGTTGCATGTCACGATGTTAGCTGGGATGGCAGCAAGTTTGGCTAATCGTTTGTGGCGAACATCTGCTTTACCCTTATTGTGTCCTGCTCAGAAGGTGGGGGCATTGAGTGGCTTTTTAGTCGCTTTTCTTTATACCTGGTTGGCTGGCTTTCAGATACCCGCACAACGTACGATGTATATGGTGGGAGTGGTTGCATTTGCCATGTGGACCGGTCGTATTACTCGCGCCTTTGATATTTGGTGGTGGGCATTATTCATTGTTCTATTTCTAGATCCCTGGGCGGCTTACACCCCAGGGTTTTGGCTTTCATTTGGGGCAGTTGCTGCCATTCTCTTTGCAATGCCCAGTGAAGATGGCTTATCTGAATATGGCTATACCCAGAGGCAAAAGTGGTGGGAGTCATTTAAAGAGGCAAGTAGGGTTCAGGCGGTTGTTACGATTGCATTGTTGCCATTAACGCTTTTTTGGTTTTCTCAAGTTTCGATTATTTCCCCGCTAGCAAATGCATTTGCTATTCCTTTGGTGAGTTTTATTGTGACGCCATTTGCGATGCTTGGAGCGGTTCTTCCAGAGCCTGTCAATGGATGGTCCTTGTGGCTTGCTCATAGTTGTATGGAACTTGTTGCCTGGTTCTTAAATCCTATGTCTGCTTGGTCATGGTCGGTTGCCTATCTAAAGCAACCGGCTATCTGGGTTTTGATTTTGTCGACTCTTGGTATTGTTTTGGCGATTCGACCTGGTGAGCTTTTAAAGACTTACAAAAGTAGATTTTTTGGCTTGGCATGTTGTTTGCCATTATTACTTTCTTATAACCCTGCATTAAAGCATGGTGAATATAGAGTAACAGTTCTAGATATTGGGCAAGGTACTGCAGTGCTTGTTGAAACCAGTGAGCACAACATGCTCTACGACACAGGGCCTAAAACCTCTCCTGAGTCTGATGCTGGAGAACGTCATGTTCTGCCATTTTTGAGAGGGCAAGGGATTTCTTATATCGATCGATTGGCGATCAGTCATAAAGATACTGACCATGTTGGAGGAGGATTAAGTCTCCTCAAAGAAATTCGTTTTGGAGATTTAATTGGAACCCTACCGGAGTGGCACTTTCTTTTGAAAAGGACAAAAGAGTTAAAGATGCCATCTTTACCTTGCCAGGCTGGTCAAGAGTGGTGGTGGGATGGTGTTTTATTTAAGGTTTGGCATCCGGGGCCTGAAATGACTTTTTCCAGCGCGCACCATTATGGGAAGCCCAATGCACTAAGTTGTGTCATTGAGGTGAGGAACCAGGTCTATTCTTTTTGGTTAACGGGGGATGTTGAAAGGGGTGGCGAAATTTCAATTGCTAGTAGATATAAGCCTTCTAGGGAGTTGGCATCTATATTGCTTATACCGCACCATGGTAGTGCTACTTCTTCCTCATCTGATTTTCTCGATGCAATACAGCCTCGTTGGTCTGTTGTGCAAGCTGGCTATCGTAATCGCTATCGGCACCCTAATAACAAAGTGGTTCAAAGATATGTTGAGCGGGATATTCCCATTCTTGAAACCGTCCACACCGGTGCACAAGTTTGGGAATTCAGAGGTAGGGAAATGTGGAAAAGCCATTGGCGAGACCTTCAAAGAAGGTCTTGGCATCAATAACAATAAAGTGCTTTGCGGGAGTGTTGTATGACAGTCACAGATAAAAAACTACCTTTTGATGAAATGCTCTTAGATGATTTAAATCGAGATTTCAAAAATTCAACACTTGCCAGACCTCATTACAAACAGTTTTCAACTTGGTTATCTGCTCAAGGCGACGCTTATCTCAGTGGTCGTCGTGAAGAGGCAGATTTAATGTTTAGACGAGTTGGTATTACTTTTGCTGTTTATGGCGAAAGTGGCGGTACTGAGCGAACTATTCCTTTTGACATCGTCCCACGTATTTTCCCTGCATCTGAGTGGAGTAGGCTAGAGCAAGGCCTTCGTCAGCGAGTTACAGCGCTGAATATGTTTTTGCATGATGTGTATCACGAGCAACATATTCTAAAAGCTGGTGTGATTCCCAAAGAGCAAGTGATTAATAATGCGCAATTTCGCCCAGAGATGATGGGTGTTGATGTTCCTATGGACATTTATGCACACATTGCTGGAATAGATATTGTTCGTGCAACACATGGTGAGAACACCGGTGAGTTTTTTGTTCTTGAGGACAATTTACGGGTGCCATCGGGTGTTTCTTATATGCTGGAAAACCGCAAAATGATGATGCGTTTATTTCCAGAGTTATTTGCGCAACATCGGGTTGCCCCTGTAGCCCACTATCCAGATTTACTTCTAGATACTTTGCGCCAGGCTTCGCCAAGCCAGCGAGCTAATCCAACCGTAGTGGTTTTAACTCCAGGCATGTATAACTCAGCCTACTTCGAGCATGCATTTTTGGCTCAACAGATGGGTGTTGAGTTGGTCGAGGGTAAGGATCTGTTTGTTGAGAAAGATGTCTTATACATGCGTACCACTCAAGGATCAAAGCGCGTTGATGTGATTTATAGACGCGTCGATGATGATTTTTTAGACCCTGAGGCATTTAGAGCGGATTCTGCTTTAGGGGCTTCTGGTCTGCTACGTGCATATCGTGCCGGTAATGTCGCCATTTGTAATGCTATTGGCACAGGGGTAGCTGATGACAAATCAATTTACCCTTACGTCCCAGACATGATCAGATTCTATTTAGATGAAGAGCCGCTGATCTCAAATGTCCCAACATACATGTGTCGTAAACCAGATGATTTGAAGTACGTTTTAGAAAATATGGCTGATTTAGTAGTAAAAGAAGTTCATGGTGCAGGTGGATATGGCATGTTGGTAGGTCCAGCCTCTACCAAAGCTGAGGTCGCCGAATTCAAGGAAAAAGTGAAGGCGAATCCTGAGGGTTACATTGCTCAACCAACTTTGGCTTTATCAACTTGCCCAACTTATGTTGATGCAGGTATTGCTCCAAGACATATTGATTTGAGACCTTTTGTTTTGTCAGGCAAGGAGGTGCGTATGGCGCCAGGTGGCCTTACAAGGGTAGCTCTAAAAGAGGGATCTTTGGTGGTGAATTCATCCCAGGGTGGCGGTACTAAAGACACTTGGGTGTTGGAACACTAATAAAAATAAGGAGAAAACAATGTTATCAAGGACTGCCGACCATCTATATTGGATGTCACGCTACACAGAGCGTGCTGAGAATACAGCTCGCATGTTAGATGTCAATTATCAGATGTCACTATTGCCTCAATCAGCAGAGGTCTCTGAGCAAGCGTGGCGCGCGTTATTGGAAATTTCTGAGTTGACCGAAGCTTTTGATGCATCACATGTTTTGATGTCACCGCGGGATGTCATTCAATTCATGGTGAGTGATATGAATAATCCTTCATCAATTATGAGATGTCTTCAGGCTGCTCGCGAAAATGCCAGAGCTGTCCGCGGTTCGATGACAACTGAATTGTGGGAAACGATCAATACAACTTGGTTAGAAGCTCAAAAGAAAATGAGAGATGGCATCTTAGAAACCGCGCCGTCGGAATTTTTTGAGTGGGTTAAGTTCAGATCTCATCAAACCCGAGGCGTTCAGCACGGTACGATGGTCAGAGATGAAGTTTATTATTTCATTCGACTAGGCACATTTCTAGAGCGAGCTGATAACACTGCCCGTTTATTGGACGTTAAATCACTAACAGCAGAGAATATGCGCGACCACGGTAGTGACTCTGTTGATGATTTTTATTATTGGGCTGCTATCTTGCGTTCTGTTTCTGCTTTTGAAACATATCGCAAAGTCTATCGAGATGTGATCACACCAGAGCGAGTGGCAGAGCTCTTAATTTTAAGAACGGATATGCCAAGATCTTTGGTGGCTTGCGTGAATGAAGTTGTTGATTTGTTGGGTAAGGTTCGCAATTCCCATTCAAGTAAGACGATTACACAAGCTAGAAATTTATTAGCTGAGCTGCGTGATGCAAATATTCATGAAATTCTTGAAAAAGGATTGCATCAATTCTTAACAGGTTTCTTGGGCAAGGTGAACTTGGTGGGAAGCGGCATTAGTCATGACTTTTTGTTGCCAATAGAGGAAATGGCAGCTTGATTCAGACTGTAATTATTAATATTTAGGGTGATATGACTTATTGCGTTGCGGTACGTTTGGATGAGGGTTTGGTTTTTTTATCAGACAGCAGAACAAATGCAGGAGTAGATGCTGTTTCTAATTTTAGAAAGATGGCAGTTTTTAATAAAGAGGGCGATCGATTGATGGTTTTGATGTCAGCAGGTAATTTAGCGATCACTCAGGCTGTAAGACATTATTTAAATCACCCTGAACAAGATGCTCCAAGCATTTGGAATGCAGCAACCTTGTTTGATGCAGCTCAGGTATTGGGTGACGTAGTTAGAAAGGTTCGTGATCGTGATGCTGAGGAGTTACAAAAGTCAGGTATTGAATTCAATATCAATTTGATTTTTGGTGGCCAAATTAAAGGGCAAAAGGCTTCTATATTTCAAGTTTATGCCGCTGGTAATTTTATTGAGGCCAGTGTTGAAACACCGTATTTTCAGATTGGCGAAGCTAAATATGGCAAACCTATTTTAGATAGAGTAATTACTCAAAGTACTTCACTCAAAGAGGCAGCAAAATGCGCTTTGATCTCGATGGACTCCACCTTGAAATCTAATATTTCAGTTGGTTTGCCTTTAGATATGTTGATTTATCCCAATGATGAATTAAAGCCTAATCATTTGACCGTGATTGATGAAAATGACCAATATTTCAAAATGATTCATGAAACCTGGGGAAAGCGGCTTCGCCAGATATTCTCTGAAATAGAGGATCCAGTCTGGTAGGGGCTTAGAAGGAGTTTTTGGTCTTAAAGCAGGAATTTTTGAACATTCTTTCTGGGTATCGCTATAATTGCGTATTACCCACTAAGCATATTCGATGACTAAATTCATCTTTGTTACTGGTGGTGTGGTTT
>JBEGTH010000014.1:0-51415 GCA_041179505.1 Pseudomonadota bacterium
GGAGGTTCAAATCCTCTCGCCCCGACCAATATAAATTGGTCGGCTCATTATGAAAAATATCCTTTTAATCATTTTTCTTTCGCTAACATCTGGTGCGTTCGCTCAATCGGTGCCGGCTCATGCTGAAGGTTTGAGTGAGCAATTGGTATCCGTTGATCTCGGTAATGGGGTGAAACAAGAGGGTGTTTTGTCACTTAAGATCGGCACTAAAAACCCCACGCATTTAGCGGTTGTCTTGCCTGGGTACCCATCTGTTGTTAGGCCTGTTGTTGAAGGGTCGGTTATGACCTCTTCTCAGTTGTCTGGGAACTTTTTAATCAGAGCCAGAAGATATCTAGTTAGTGATTCTGTTGCTTCGTTAATTGTGGATTGCCGTTCAGACAGTGGTGAATATTGTTCAAGCTCTTATCAGTCATCATTAAAGCGCCATCAA
This sequence comes from Pseudomonadota bacterium, assembly GCA_041179505.1. Taxonomy (GTDB): domain Bacteria; phylum Pseudomonadota; class Gammaproteobacteria; order Burkholderiales; family Burkholderiaceae; genus Polynucleobacter. Next base: position 434 of record JBEGTH010000014.1, read on the forward strand.
GATGTCTTGAAGTTAATTCACGAGGTCAAAAAGAAATTTCCAAGTATTGATCAAGTTTGGTTGATAGGGACCAGTATGGGAACGGTATCTTCTGCTTTTATGCCTACTTATGAGGCGAATATTTATTCTGGAGCAATTCATACCGCTTCAATCACTGAGCCTTACGGAAGAAACTCTTATCGCGAACTTGGTGACTTCGATTACAAAAAGTTAAACATCCCACAAGTCTTTATTCATCACCGTGATGATCCATGTCACATCACTACCTATTCTGGGGCCAAATCCATCTCGGACAAATATCAGATTCCCTTGGTGACGGTTGTGGGCGGGAGTGGTTTCACAGGGGCTGCTTGTAAAGCGTTCACTGAACATGGCTTTAAAGGTAAAGAAAAAGAAGTTATGAATGCAATCGCCCGCATAATCACTTCGGGTAAGGCGGATCAATTGTTAATTGATTGATTGCCTCTGAAATAACAGAGTTCCTGAAATAAATTAACTCTTATCTATCTTTTGCGTGTCAACTAAACAAAAGTGCAGCTCGTTATAGGCTTAACTAAGAAGGAGTTGATATGTCCAGTTTCAAGAAGGTTCTCAGTAGCTTTGTTTTGATCGGGGTCTTGGTGTCTGGCAATGTTTTTGCTGGTGGCAGACATCATCATGGCCATTATCAGCATCACAGCTCAGGTCACTGGATTGTTCCGGCAATCGTAGGCGGCCTGGTTGTCTACTCAATGACTCAACCGCGACTTGCTTATTCTGAGCCGGTTTACGTTCAAAGAGCGCCGGTTATCATGACGCCACCACCGCCGCAACCCCTATTGGCCCAAAACTTACCCCCAGTTTGGTATTACTGCCAGTCCTCTCAAACTTATTATCCCTATGTGCAAAATTGCAACGAGGGTTGGAAGGTTGTCCCTGCAAGTCCAGGTAGTTAATTAGAGTGCTTTATATAGTTCTATAAGTAATAATTAATTTAAAAATGATATTTAGTTAAAGGTCATTAACTGTAAAAAATTCTATATATAATATAAACTTCAATAACATTTATTTACTAGGTTATTAATTAATCCATATTATGTGTATATAATTAAGATTGTTGAGATCAAATGATCTTAATTAATATAAACTTAATGCACGATTACAATAATCAAACGGAGAATAAATGGCTACATATCAAGAATTATTGGCACAAAAAGAAGCTTTAGAAAAACAAATTTTAGAAGCTAAAGCCCGTGAAAAAGCAGAGGGCATTGCTAAAGCTAAAGCAATTATTGAGCAATATAACTTGAGTGCTTCAGATATATTCAACCGCAAGGGACCTGCTGGTTCACGCGGCGGTAAGGTAGCAGCAAAATACCGCAACCCAAGCACAGGTGAAACCTGGACTGGTCGCGGTAAGGCTCCTAAATGGATTGAAGGACAAGACCGTAGTCGATTTGCTATCTAAAAATAGTTAATTGACTAACTAGTTTGAAAAAGGGCCTGTTAATCAGGTCCTTTCGCATTTCTTGGCCATGCAATCTAGAATAAGATTCTCCATCTTTTCTGAAAACTTTAGATTAACCATGCCATCTTCAGATATTAAATGCTCTTGTTGATAGGATCTGATCATTGGATTATGGGAGGGTTTTCTCCCAGGTTTTAGCTTGATATCCTCGCTCGCATCCGATGAGCTCTTAAGAACTTGAGGGTGTATTTTTAAAAAAGCACTTTCTACCAGTATTGGAATATTTTTAGTATGGGTATTCCTGCTCAGATAATGTAGTAGATGAACTTGTTCTACAGGCGATATACCTGAGTCTAAGTAAATTACATCGGGTGCCAGTGACACCGATTGCATCAGAGCCTCAAGGGTGTCAGCGCATAAATGAAGGTCTACTTCAGACTTCCATGGGGAAGTGAAGGCTTTAAAAGCCTCAAAACTATCATTCCGCCGGAGTACTGCTAAGAGCAAAAATTGCTCCCCGCAACGTTGACGGATGCCCAAACGTCTTCTTTTTAATAATTGCTCTAAGGAAGACATCAATATCCGGCGGTGACCACCCTGGGTTTTCCAGGCTAATAATTCGCCAGTTTCGACCATCTTTTGGACGGTACCCAGTGATACTTGAAGATGCCGCGCGCTTTGGCGGGTACTCAAGAAATCCTTAGGATTTTCTAGATTTTTGATTTTCATCAGTATTTCCCATTAAGTTATTCAAGGAAATTAAATCGTAGATAGGATTTCATCTTTTGAATATCAGACATTTCTGATTTTTTTGTAGGAAATTTCTTACAAGATACTTGCTTAATCCCCTTATTTCCTTAGGGGAAAAACCTAACAGTAATGCTCAGAGCTAAGGTTTACAGTGTTAGTCAGTAAAAAAGTAGGGCAGATAAGGGTTTAGAGGTGTAAACTCCTATTTGCGGAAATCCTTCCGTTGCAGTTACAACTAGTTCGCAATCCGCTAACCGGTCAAGCCGTGTCGCGGAAGGTCTTAACCCACTACAAATTCGGGATACCCGATGAAAGGTGAGCAATATGATGCAGTCCTACAGAGGTAGTTCTTATCTCTTTGGCGGAAACGCCCCTTACGTAGAAGAACTCTACGAGTCTTATCTTCAAAACCCAGCTTCTGTTTCAGACTATTGGCGTGAGTATTTTGACAACGTTCAATTAGTTCCTGCTGTTGACGGATCAACCAAGCACGACGTTCCTCATGCGCCAGTGGTCAATGCTTTTGCCGAGCGTGCAAAGCAAGGTCCAATTCGTGTGATTAATGATTCTGCTGATTCAGAGTTAGGTCGTAAGCGTGTGGCTGTTCAGCAATTAATTGCTGCTCACCGAAACGTTGGTACACGTTGGGCTGATTTAGACCCACTTAAGCGCACAGAGCGCCCACATATTCCTGAGCTTGACCCTGCCTTCTACGGTTTGGGTGATGCTGATATGGATATCGTCTTCAATACAAGCAACACATTCTTTGGCAAAGACAATATGACTTTGCGTGAGTTGCTACAGAACTTGCGTCAAACATACTCAGGCACGATTGGTGCTGAGTTCATGTACATCACTGACCAGAACCTGAAGCGTTGGTGGCAAGAAAAGCTTGAGTCTGCTCGTTCAACTCCATCTTTTACACCTGAAAAGAAAAAGCAAGTTCTAGAGCGTTTAACTGCTGGTGAAGGCTTAGAGCGTTATTTGCATACGAAGTATGTTGGTCAAAAGCGTTTCTCATTAGAGGGTGGTGAAAGTTTCATCGCTTCTATGGATGAAGTGATTCGTGTTGCTGGTACTGCTGGTGTACAGGAAATCGTGATCGGTATGGCCCACCGTGGTCGTTTGAACGTGTTGGTGAATACTTTAGGCAAAATGCCTAAGGATTTGTTTGCTGAGTTTGATCACACCGCTCCAGAAGATTTGCCTGCTGGTGACGTGAAGTATCACCAAGGTTTTTCAAGCGATGTGACAACTCCAGGTGGTCCTGTTCATTTGTCATTGGCATTTAACCCATCTCACTTAGAGATCGTTAACCCAGTGGTTGAAGGTTCGGTACGTGCTCGTATGGATCGTCGTGGCGATGCCACTGGTGATCAAGTAATGCCTATTTTGGTTCATGGTGACGCAGCTATTGCTGGTCAAGGTGTGGTTCAAGAAACTTTAGCGATGGCTGAAGTTCGTGGTTATTACACAGGCGGTACGATCCATATCGTGATTAACAACCAGATTGGTTTCACGACATCTGACCCACGTGACTTGCGTTCTACGCTTTACTGTACAGACATCTTGAAAACAATCGAGGCTCCTGTATTGCACGTGAACGGTGATGATCCTGAAGCAGTTGTATTCGCAACTCAGTTAGCAGTTGAGTACCGTAACACTTTCAAGAAAGATGTTGCGATCGACATTATCTGTTTCCGTAAATTAGGTCACAACGAACAAGATACACCTGCGTTGACTCAACCTTTGATGTACAAAAAGATTGCTCAGCACCCAGGTACTCGTAAGTTGTATGCTGACAAGTTAGAAGCTCAAGGCGTTTTGCCTGCGGGCGGCGGTGATGAAATGGTGAAGGCTTATCGTTCAGCAATGGATGCTGGTAAGCACACTGTTGATCCTGTAATTTCTAATTTCAAAGGTAAGTACGCTGTAGATTGGTCTCCATTCTTGAATAAGAAATGGACAGACTCTGCAGACACAGCCATTCCTTTGGCTGAGTGGAAGCGTCTTGCTGAGCGCATTACTAAAGTTCCAGAAGGCTTCAAGCCGCATAACTTAGTTGATAACGTTTTAAATAACCGTGCTGCGATGGGTCGTGGTGAGGTGAACGTTGACTGGGGTATGGGTGAGCACATGGCTTTTGCTTCATTGGTGGCGAGTGGTTATCCAATTCGTCTATCAGGCGAAGACTCAGGTCGCGGAACATTTACACACCGTCACGCTGTGATTCATGATCAAAATCGTGAAAAGTGGGACATTGGTACATACATTCCATTGCAACACGTTGCAGATAATCAAGCGCCATTCACAGTGATTGACTCAATCCTGTCTGAAGAAGCTGTGCTTGGTTTTGAGTATGGTTATGCAGCTGCTGAACCAAACACATTAACGATCTGGGAAGCCCAGTTCGGTGACTTTGTGAACGGTGCGCAAGTTGTGATCGACCAGTTCATCGCATCTGGTGAAGTGAAGTGGGGTCGTGCTAACGGTCTTGTGATGATGTTGCCTCACGGTTATGAAGGTCAAGGCCCAGAGCACTCATCAGCACGTCCAGAACGTTTCATGCAATTGTGTGCTGATATGAATATGCAAGTTGTTCAACCAACAACAGCATCTCAAATCTTCCATTTGTTGCGTCGTCAAATGATTCGTCAATTCCGTAAGCCTTTGATCATCATGACACCTAAGTCATTGTTGAGAAATAAGGACGCTACATCACCAGTATCTGAGTTCACAAAAGGTGAATTTAAAACAGTCATCGGTGAGTTGGACGACAAGATTGATGCTAAGAAAGTAACTCGTGTTGTTGCGTGTTCAGGTAAGGTTTATTACGACCTTGTTAAAGCACGTGAAGCGAAGAAACAAGATGATGTGGCATTGATTCGCGTGGAACAGTTGTATCCATTCCCACATAAAGCCTTTGCTGCTGAAATGAAAAAGTATCCAAAAGCAACTGAGATTGTTTGGTGTCAAGATGAGCCACAAAATCAGGGCGCATGGTTCTTCATTCAGCACAACATCCACGAGAACATGACTGAAGGTCAGAAATTGGGTTACTCAGGTCGCCCAGCTTCAGCATCTCCAGCTTGTGGCTATGCTCACTTACACCAAGATCAACAAAAATCTTTGGTGGACGGCGCATTTGCCAAGCTCAAAGGTTTCGTACTATCTAAGTAAGTAAATAAACAAACAAACAAACATTAACTAATACTCTAAAGAAAATAAGGGAAAAGAACATGGCTATCGTAGACGTCAAAGTTCCACAATTATCAGAATCAGTTGCAGAAGCAACAATGTTGACTTGGAAGAAAAAAGCGGGCGAAGCAGTTGCTCAAGATGAAATCTTGATCGAAATTGAAACAGACAAAGTAGTGCTTGAAGTGCCAGCACCTTCAGCAGGCGTTTTGGCTGAAATCGTTGTTGGTGATGGCGGTACTGTTGTTTCTGATCAAGTGATCGCTAAGATCGACAGCGCTGCAAAAGCAGCCGCAGCACCAGCAGCCGCAGCACCGGCTCCAGCGGCGGCAGCTCCTGCAGCAGCACCAGCAGCTGCACCTGCAGCTAGTGCTAAGGCAATGCCATCAGCAGCTAAGTTAATGGCTGAAAATAATTTATCAACAGCTCAAGTGGGTGGCTCTGGTAAAGATGGTCGTGTTACTAAAGGTGATGTTCTTGCAACATTATCTGGCACAGCTCCTGCGGCTAAACCTGCAGCTGCCTCAGCCCCTCAAGTCAATATCGGCGGTCGTCCAGAAGAGCGCGTACCAATGAGCCGTTTGCGTGCTCGTATTGCTGAGCGTTTGTTGCAGTCACAACAAACTAACGCTATTTTGACTACGTTCAACGAAGTTAATATGGCTCCGGTGATGGGTATGCGTAACAAATATAAAGACCAGTTCGAAAAAGAACACGGTACTAAGTTAGGCTTCATGTCATTCTTCGTTAAAGCAGCAGTGCATGCTTTGAAGAAATACCCAGTTTTGAATGCTTCAGTTGATGGCAATGACATCGTTTATCACGGTTACTTTGACATCGGTATCGCTGTAGGTTCGCCACGTGGTTTAGTAGTGCCTATCTTGCGTGATGCTGATCAAATGAGCTTGGCTGATATTGAAAAGAAAATTGCAGAGTTTGGTGTTAAAGCACGCGATGGTAAGTTGACATTAGATGACTTGTCAGGCGGTACATTCTCAATCTCTAACGGCGGTATCTTCGGTTCAATGTTGTCTACACCGATTATCAACCCACCACAATCAGCTATTTTAGGTATCCACGCTACTAAAGACCGCGCTGTTGTTGAAAACGGTCAAGTTGTTGTGCGTCCGATTAACTACTTAGCTATGTCTTACGATCACCGCATTATTGACGGTCGTGAAGCAGTGTTAGGTTTGGTTGCGATGAAAGAAGCGTTGGAAGATCCAGCTCGTCTTTTGTTGGACCTTTAATCCAGAGATACGGTTAAGGAAAAAACATGAGTCAAAATTTTGACGTTGTAGTTATCGGTGGTGGTCCTGGCGGTTATATTGCCGCGATCCGCGCTGCTCAGTTAGGTTTTAAAGTAGCTTGTGCTGAAAGCAATGCTTACGATGATCCTAAAGGTGAGCCACGTTTAGGTGGTACATGCTTGAACGTTGGTTGTATCCCATCAAAAGCTTTGTTAGCAACTTCTGAAGAGTTTGAGAACATTGCTCATCACGTATCTGATCATGGTATTACTGTGAAAGATGTGAGCGTTGATGTGAAAAAAGTGATTGCTCGTAAAGATGACATCGTGACCAAAATGACAGGTGGTATTCAGTTCTTATTCCGTAAGAACAAGATCACTTTGTTAAGAGGTCATGCATCATTTGCAGGTAAGGGTGCTGACGGTTATCAAGTTAAGATTGATGGCAAAGACGCTGGCACAGTAACTGCAAAAAATGTAATTATTGCTACAGGTTCTAAGGCTCGTCACTTACCAGGTATGCCTGTTGATAACGAATTGATTTGCGATAACGAAGGCGCATTGAAGTTTGGTACAACACCTAAGAAATTGGGTGTTATCGGCGCGGGTGTGATTGGTTTGGAGTTGGGTTCAGTTTGGCGTCGTCTTGGTGCTGAAGTTACTATTCTTGAAGCTTTACCTGGATTCTTGGCCGCTTGTGATGAAGGCATCGCTAAAGAAGCTCAAAAATTATTTACTAAACAAGGTTTAAAAATTAATCTTGGCGTCAAAATTGGCGAAGTGAAGACAAGTAAAAAGGGTGTGTCAGTAGCTTATACAGATAGTGCAGGCGCTGCTCAAACTCTTGATTGCGATCGCTTAATCGTGTCAGTTGGTCGCGTGCCTAATACAGACGGCTTAAACCTAGAATCAATTGGTCTTAAGACTGATGAGCGTGGTTTCATCGCGATTGATGACCACACTTGTGCAACAGCTGCACCAGGCGTTTATGCCGTTGGTGACGTTGTTCGTGGTCCTATGTTGGCCCATAAAGCTGAAGATGAAGGTGTACTAGTTGCTGAAGTGATTGCTGGTCAAAAACCACACATCGATTACAACTGTATTCCTTGGGTTATCTACACATCTCCAGAAATTGCTTGGGTTGGTAAGACAGAGCAACAGTTAAAAGCTGAAGGCCGTGCTTATAAACCAGGTCAGTTCCCATTTGCGGCTAATGGCCGTGCTTTAGGTATGGGTTCTGCTGATGGTTTCGTTAAAGTATTGGCTGATGCTCAAACTGATGAAATCTTGGGTGTTCATATTGTTGGTTCAGCAGCATCTGATTTGATCGCTGAGGCTGCTGTTGCGATGGAATTTAAAGCGGCTGCTGAAGATATCGGCCGTGTTTGCCATCCACATCCAAGCTTATCTGAAGTCATGAGAGAAGCTGCTTTGGCAACTGATAAACGTGCATTAAACATGTAATGTTCTTTTATCAATAGTCCTAAAAATGGGGGTCGATAAACTCTAAGAAGTTTTGAGATCCCCAAATTCTTTATATAGATTGATCATGAAAGTCACACAGTTTTACAAGCAAGAACTCGTTAAGCGCGGCTATGGTAGCGATGCGGCTCAGAAAGCTGCGATTGATCGTCTGCAAGTTTGCCAAGATGAATGGCTTTCTTATAAAGAAGTGCGAAGTGGTAAGTTGGCAAAAATGATGCGCTTTCCAGAGTTGCCACGCGGTGTGTATATGTGGGGTGGTGTAGGGCGCGGTAAATCGTTTTTGATGGATTGCTTCTATGAAGCATCTCCAGTAGAAAAGAAAACACGTTTGCATTTCCATGAGTTCATGCGAGAAGTACACCGTGAGTTACAAGATTTAAGAGGTAAGGCTGACCCTTTAGAGATTCTTGGAAAAAATATCGCCAAGAAATATCGCCTTATTTGCTTTGATGAATTCCATGTCAGCGACGTCGCTGATGCAATGATTTTGTATAGATTGCTAGATTCATTATTTAAGAATCGCGTCCAATTTGTGATGACATCCAATTACCGGCCTGATCTTTTGTATCCAGATGGTTTACATCGCGATCGAATCTTGCCAGCTATTGCCTTGCTTCAAGAAAAGTTAGACATCATGAACGTTGATGCTGGTATCGATTACCGTCAAAAAGTCATGGAGCAGGTTCAAGCCTATTACACCCCTTTAGGGCCTGAGACTGCCGCGACAATGGATGCTGTATTCAATACAGTTGCTGAAGCTCATGACGAAGAAGACCCAACCTTGCATATCGAGGCTCGAGAAATCAAAGCAGTACGACGTGCGGGTGGTGTTGCTTGGTTTAACTTCAAGACTTTATGTGGTGGTCCGAGATCTCAGAACGACTATCTAGAAATATCTAATCTATTCCATACAGTTTTATTGTCTGAGGTGCCCTATATGCCGCCGAAGATGGCCAGTGAAGCAAGGCGTTTCACTTGGTTGATTGATGTGTTTTACGACCATAAAGTCAAACTCATTATTTCTGCTGAAGTTGCAGCCGAAATTCTTTATACCGAAGGGCCAATGGCTAATGAATTCCATCGGACGGTCTCTCGAATTGTTGAAATGCAATCTAAGGAATATCTGGAATCTCCAAGGCGTATCGTTGATACACGTCTGACATAAGGCCTCCTAAGTGCCTCTCAAAAATCAGATCTTTCTGATTTGATTTTCAGATTCTTCCCGACATACAAATCATTGTCAGCAGTCTAAGCTTCTTTCTTTTAAAGGAGTTTCGATGTTTCTTGCTTGGGATGGAATTGCTACTGTTGTTAAAGCCGTTAGTGCCGTCATGATTGCAGAGGTCTTATTGGCTTTTTTTCTTCAAGGTTATTCGGAGATGTCCACCATACTACTTATAATAACTATAAGTATATTGCTCATGTTGCTTGGAAGTTTTAAAGTTAAGAGAAAAAATAAGGGGGATGATCATGGAACAATTTTTGAGTGAATTATTCACAAAAGCTGATATTCAATTAATGTGTGTTGGTGGGTTTTATATTGTATTTTTCAGCTTTGCTAAATATATGGAATTTAGGCAATATAAAAAGGAAACAGAGCGTAAGTAATCTTTTCTTCTACTGAGCGGTACTCTAGGGCGCTATAAAAAATAAAACCACAGGCCCTAGGTATGCAAATCTTTAAGCATCCTATCTAATTGCCAAGTAAAATGAAGGGATGCACACAATCAACGCCGATTTGCATTGCCACTCTGTGGTTTCTGATGGGACTCTAACCCCAGAAGCTTTGGCATCACGTGCGCATGCTAATGGCGTGAAAATCTGGTCATTAACGGATCATGATGAGTTAGGCGGGCAAGAGCGAGCTAAAAATGCTGCTCAAGATCTCGGCATGCAGTACATCCCAGGTGTAGAAATCTCCGTGACATGGTGCGCTCATACATTGCACATTCTTGGTTTAGGGGTTGATCCTCACAATGCTGACTTATTGCAAGGGCTATATCAAACACGCAATGGTCGATCTAATCGCGCTAAAGCCATGTCTGCTCAGTTAGATCAGGTAGGTATTAAAAATGCTTATGAAGGTGCCCTTCAATTTGTTGGAAATCCCGAGCTTATTTCTAGAACACACTTTGCTAGATTTTTAGTTGAGTCTGGTGTTTGTAAAGATACGGATGAAGTATTTGCTAATTATTTAATTGAAGGTAAACCTGGTTATGTTGGCCACCAATGGGCCAATTTAACTGATGCAATCACTTGGATTAAGCAAGCGGGCGGCATTGCTGTAATCGCCCATCCAGGGCGCTATAGGTGTACATCTCTGGAATTAACTCAACTGTATGAGCAGTTCAAAGACTTGGGTGGGCAAGGGATTGAAGTGGTTACAGGCAGTCATAGTCAGTCTGAGTACAAAACATTTGCTAAAGTAGCGCTACAGTATGGTTTTTTGGCATCTCGTGGGTCTGATTTTCATGATCCAGTAGAGAGTCGTATCGATTTAGGTTTATTGCCTGATTTACCATCACAATTACGACCTGTTTGGTCGGTGTTTCAATAAGAGATATATGTTTTCTGAACGCGTTTTATCAGGTATGCGCCCAACTGGCGCTCTGCATCTAGGCCACTATCACGGTGTTCTTAAAAACTGGGTCAAGCTACAGGCTGAATACCCTTGCTATTTTTTCGTAGCTGATTGGCACGCGCTAACTACTCACTATGAAACACCAGACATTATTGAGCAATCAGTTTGGGATATGGTGATTGACTGGTTAGCTGCTGGTATTGATCCAACCCAAGCAACTTTATTTATTCAAAGTAAGGTGCCTGAACACGCAGAATTATTTTTATTGCTATCCATGGGAACTCCATTAGGTTGGTTGGAGCGGGTGCCGACCTATAAAGATCAAATTGAAAAGCTCAAAGAAAAAGATTTGCAAACATATGGTTTCTTGGGCTACCCATTATTGCAAGCTGCTGACATTTTGATTTATCGCGCACAACATGTGCCTGTAGGTGAAGATCAAATCCCTCACGTAGAAATGACCCGTGAAGTTGCTCGTCGTTTCAATCACTTATACGGCCGTGAACCTGGCTTTGAAGAGAAAGCTCTAGAAGCTGCTAAGAAGCTGGGTAGCAAGCGTACTAAGTTGTACTTGGAGTTACGTACTGAATATCAAGAAAAAGGCCATGAAGAAGCGCTTGAGCAAGCTCGGGCTGTCTTGGCTGATGCTCAAAGCTTGTCAATGGGTGATCGTGAACGTTTATTTGGATACCTTGAGGGTTCTAGAAAAATTATTCTTCCTGAGCCACAAGCTTTATTAACTAAAGAATCAAAAATGCCAGGTTTGGACGGACAAAAAATGTCTAAGTCTTATGGCAATACGATTGCTTTGCGTGAGGATGCTGCTTCAGTTGAGAAGAAGGTTCGCACCATGCCTACCGATCCTGCTCGTGTTCGTAAGACTGATCCAGGTGATCCCGCACGTTGCCCGGTATGGCAATTGCACGAGGTTTATTCTGATGATGACACTCGTGCTTGGGCAGAAAAAGGTTGTAAGAGTGCAGGCATTGGTTGTATTGAATGCAAGCAACCAGTCATCGATGGTATTTTGAGAGAGCAGCAACCGATGATGGAAAGAGCGCAAACATATTTAGATGATCCAAGTTTGTTGCGTGCCATCATTGCTGACGGATGCGATAAGGCTCGTAAATCAGCGCAAGAAACGATGCGCGATGTTCGTGAGGCAATGGGGCTTGATTACAGTTAAGCCTCATTTGGATTTGTCAGTGCCACCATCCGAATGGGTAGTTACTCATGCGCAGAAAATAAAGCCCAATGGCCGTGTTTTGGACTATGCCTGTGGCAGTGGTCGTCACACATTTTTTTTGGCACAAAAGGGTTTCGAGGTTTTAGCCATCGACCGCGATCAAGAGGCTTTAAATCAGATCCAATTACAGTCTCAAAATATTCCTCAGGGCTTGATTAAAACTGCCTGTTTTGATCTTGAGGGCCCGACTTGGAGTTTGGCTCATTTGGGTCAGTTTGACGCAGTGATTGTGACTAATTACTTATACCGCCCATATCTCAAAAATATCACTAAATTATTGAATCCAATGGGTTTTTTAATCTATGAGACATTTGCAATAGGTAATGAAGCCTACGGCAAGCCTAGTAACCCCAACTTTTTATTACAACCCAATGAGCTCTTAAATTTGGCTGAAAATATGAAAATATTGGCCTTTGAAGACCTCACAGTACAGACACCAAAGCCTGCTTGTGTTCAAAGACTCTGTGCTGTTCCGCTACAATCGAAACATGACTAAATTAGCTAAAAAAATCACTGGAAGTTTGGTTGCTATCGTCACGCCTATGCATGCTGACGGTAGTCTTGATTTACCTGGATTGCGCCAGTTAATTGATTGGCATATCGCTGAAGGCACTGACGGCATCGTCATCGTTGGAACAACTGGTGAGTCTCCAACTGTTTCAGTAGAAGAGCATTGTGAATTAATTAAGGTAGCTGTTGAGCATACGGCTAAACGCATTCCAATTATTGCTGGTACTGGTGGTAATTCAACCAGTGAAGCAATTGAATTAACTGAGTTTGCTAAAAAAGTGGGTGCGGATGCCAGCTTGCAAGTTGTACCTTATTACAACAAGCCAACTCAAGAAGGTATGTACCTGCATTTCAAAACAATCGCAGAGAAGGTTGATCTGCCAGTTATTTTGTATAACGTGCCAGGACGAACAGTTGCTGACATGAGCAATGACACCATTATTCGTTTGGCTAAAGTGCCTGGGATCATTGGCGTGAAGGATGCAACTGGTAATCTTGAACGCGGAACTCAATTAATTGCAGGATTAAAAGCAGCTGGCTGTTCAGACTTTGCTGTTTACTCGGGTGATGATCTGACTGCTTTGTTGTTAATGTTGATGGGTGGACACGGCAACATTTCTGTAACTGCTAACGTAGCGCCTAAATTGATGCACGAATTATGTGTGGCATCAATGGCAGGAGATGTTGTTCGAGCTAGAGAGATTCAGTATCAGTTATTAGCTGTTCATAAATCAATGTTCGTCGAGGCAAATCCGATTCCTGTGAAGTGGGCTCTTCATGCCATGGGCAAAATGGAATCTGGCATTCGTTTGCCGCTAACAACTTTAACTTTGCCTGCGCAAGAACAAGTTCTTGCCGCATTGCAAGGTGCTGGTTTAGCAAAGAAGTAATTAATTTAGATATAAAGATAGTTAACAGTTAGATAACTTAGGAAAAAATATGCGTCGTGCAAGTTCTCAGTCAAAGTTGGGCCTTATTGCTGGTTTAACAGCTAGTCTTTTCATAACAGCTTGTTCAAGTACATTTTCAGGCGACACCATTGATTACAAATCTGCTGGTGAAAAAAAGGGACCTAATTTGGCGTTTCCTCCTGACATGACTGTTGCAGGTGGCGATAAGCGCTACGTTGTACCTGATGGTGGTGCGACATTGTCTGGTTATAGCAATGCTGTAAAAGGTAAGCCAACAGGCAAAGAGGCTGTTTTGCCAGTGGTGGCCGGTATGCGTATTGAACGTGAAGGTAATCGCCGTTGGTTGGTTGTTAGTAAAGCACCTAAAGATGTATACCCAAGTATTCGTGATTTTTGGCAAGAATCTGGTTTTATCTTGATGGTGGACTCACCTGAAACTGGCATTATGGAAACTGATTGGGCGGAGAATCGTGCAAAGATTCCGCAGGATTTTATTAGAAGGACCATTGGTAAGGTTCTCGATTCAATCTACTCAACAGGTGAGCGAGATAAGTTCCGCACTCGTATTGAAGTCAATAGTAAGGGTGAGACTGAAGTATTCCTAACGCATCGAGGAGCTTCTGAAGAATTGACCGGCACTGATAAGTCTCAAACTATTTGGACAACTCGCGCTAATGATCCAGAGCTAGAAGCAGAATTCCTAGCTCGATTAATGCAACGACTTGGCTATGCTGAGGACTCTGCTAAAGCCTCTATTGCTGCAGCTAAACCTGATGCCAAAAACCCACAAGTATCTAACTTGAAGAAAACTCCTTCACCAAGACTTGAGTTTGCTGGTGGATTTGATCGTGCATGGAGAGATGTTGGTGTTGGCTTGGATCGTTCTAACTTCACTGTAGATGATAGAGACCGTAGTAAGGGTGTTTATTTTGTTCGTTTTGTGAACCCGCAAGATTTATCTAATGAGCGTGGTTTCTTTGATAAGTTATTTAGCAAAAAAACTGATGACGATATGAAGAAGGCCAAGCGTTATCGTGTTTTAGTAAAAGATACTGCTGGCACGATTACTGTTTCAGTTCAAGATGAAAAAGGTGCTCCAGAAGTTGGTGATGTGGCTATTCAGATCCTGAGCTTATTGGATTTGCAAGTTGCAAAATAACTTGTAAAGGCTATCTCATCACTTAGATGAGGTGGCCACAAGAATTTTTGGGCAAAAAAAAGACCACCCTAAGGTGGTCTTTTTTATTTCAGTAAGAATTACTTCTTAGCTGGCTCAGCTGCTGCTGGAGCTGCTGGAGCTGCTGCTGCTGGAGCTGCTGCAGCGTCAGCTGCTGGAGCTGCTGGAGCTGGAGTTTCTTTTTTACCACAAGCTGCCAAAGCAACTGCTAACAAAGAAGCGATCAATAGTGATTTTTTCATTTTTATTTCCTTAAAAGATTAGCTAATCATCTAACGGTGATTTAGACCGGATTCTTAAATGAAGTCATTTAAGAATCAGCTGACAATTATAAATAGATTTATAAAAAATACTAGTATTTACCCTAGAGCTAGAGTCGGCTTGGAAAAAGTCAACCAACCAGCTTGATAAGCCTCAAACCAAGGATTATCAGCTTGATCAATTAATTGGGCTATTTCAGAGCAAATTCTCGCCGATAAGCATAGATCTTTACCCAATTGGCACCAATAGTGCCAATCTTCAGCCTCTGAATCGCTCATACTTTCTCCATTTAAATAGAAAAAATCCTTGTCATACAGAGACTTAGATAGTGGAGATAGCTCAAGCCCCATATTAGCCATCGATTTTTTAAAACCAGAAAGATCTAGTAGCTGCTTGGGTGGATTAAAGACTGTTTGAGGCTTAGGTTCGCTCAAAATGCTTGCAAGGGTACATGACACATCACTTTTACTCCATTGCAGGCTATTGAGCTTCTTTTGAACAGCTTCTACTAGTTGAGCGGGGATGAGGGCTGGGTCCAATGTCGCGGCCTGGTGAGGGTCGCTATAAAGCCTACATAAGTCAGGCTCATTTTCTAGGGCCTCTGTAGTTCGCCAAAGAATTTCATTAACGAGCTCTTTGTAATTTGGAACTCTAAATCCAATCGACCATGTTTGACAGCCACCATCCAAGGCAATGCCATCGTGAGCAATATTAGGTGGCAAATACAACATGTCTCCAGGTTCAAGAACCCAGTCTTCTGTTGGCTTAAAGTTTTTCAAAATTTTGACAGGTAAATTTTCTTTTAGACGTAAATCTTCTTGAGCTGAAATTTTCCAGTGACGGCGACCTTCCATTTGGAGTAGAAATACGTCATAAGAATCCATATGAGGGCCAACTCCGCCTTGTGGCCCGGCGATGCTGATCATCAAATCATCAAGCCTGGCCTCTGGAATAAATCTAAACCAAGACATCACCACTTGAGCCATCGGATGATGGCCATTAACTCCCTGAACCAACATCGTCCAATCTGGCTTACTTAAATCAGGAATGTCTTTTGATTTGAAAGGGCCGTGGGCCAATGACCAAGGTTTGCTGCTAACTAGACGTGACTCAACATTTTTTTGGCCGGCTAACTGAGTCAGTTCTGCGATTGAAATTGGGCTATTGAGTGGTTTCCCAGCTTCTTTTGCAAGCTGAAAAGCTGGAATGGCCCCTCGAACTAAAAGCGGTTTCTTTTGCCAATATTCCTTCATAAAGCGCTCAGGACTGATGCCTCCTAGTAAGGCCCAAGATTCCTTAATTGGTAAGGGCTGTGGTGGTTTAGGAGGGTTATAGGGGTTTCTGAAAGCTTGTTTCATGATTGGATTAAGACTCTGTTAAGTGGACTACCGTAAAATATAGTCATTATGAAAGTACAAAAGAATACTATTGTTTCTCTAAGATATCGTTTAACCGATGCTCAAGGTAATCTTATCGA
The DNA here is from genome assembly GCA_041179505.1 of Pseudomonadota bacterium. GTDB lineage: Bacteria > Pseudomonadota > Gammaproteobacteria > Burkholderiales > Burkholderiaceae > Polynucleobacter. The sequence continues at coordinate 16,726 of JBEGTH010000014.1, forward strand.
AGAATCTGCTGGACCGATGGTTTATTTGCATGGGGGCTATGAAGGTACCTTCCCAAAGATTGAGGAAGCTGTTGATGGTCATGATGTTGGTTACGAAACCACCATTCAGTTAGAGCCTACCGATGCATTTGGCGATTACGATCCTGAATTATTAAAAATTGAAGCTCGTTCAAGATTCCCTGAGCCACTAGAGGTGGGTATGCAGTTTGAAGGACTCTTGGACGATGAGGCTGATGTCGAAGCAAAGGCTGATGAAGAGGATGACGAAGACGCATTGATTTATACGGTGACTGATTTGGCTGAAGACAAGGTTGTTTTAGATGGCAACCATCCTTTAGCAGGTTTAGCTTTGAAGTTCTGGTTGCAAATCGCCGATGTGCGTGAGGCTACTGAAGAAGAATTAGAAGATGGTCATCCGCAAGGTGCTTTTGGGGTGGATATCGATGACGACGATGAGGCGGAGTTAGAAGAAGAAATTTCTCGTCAAACAGAGCAGCGCCCAACTTTGCACTGATCTTTAACTATTCTGTTTGAGGCGATAGAGTAAATCTAGCGCCTCTTTAGGAGTGAGGCTATCCAATTGGATGGCCTCTATTTCTTTATGCAGTTGTAAAGCTTTTTCTGTCACGGGATCTGTTTCTGTTTCTGTTTCGGGTTCAGATGCTTGTGTAAACAGGTCAGCCTGATGACTTTCTTGGTTGGCTGTTTCTTCTAGACGTTGCAAATGTTTGCGAGCATCCTTGATAACTTCCTGAGGAACGCCAGCCAGTTGCGCTACTTGAAGACCATAACTCTGGTTGGCATGACCTGCTTGCACAGTGTGCAAGAAAACAATGCCATGACCTTTTTCAACAGCACTCAAGTGAACGTTCGCACATTGCGGATATTTACTTGGCAAGCTAGCTAACTCAAGATAATGCGTTGCAAACAAAGTCCATGAGCGATTTTTAGAAAGTAACTGCTGAGCAATGGCCCATGCAAGAGCCAGACCATCAAATGTTGATGTGCCGCGTCCAATTTCATCCATCAAAACTAAAGATTGTGCTGTTGCACGATGAAGAATGGCGGCTGCTTCTGTCATCTCCACCATAAAAGTAGATCGACCACTTGCCAAATCATCAGCAGCACCAATACGAGTAAAAATGCGATCAATTGAGCCAATGGTGGCTTGATTAGCTGGCACATAGGAACCTACATAAGCAAGTAAAGCAATTAATGCGATTTGGCGCATATAAGTTGATTTACCACCCATATTAGGGCCAGTGATGAGTAGCATGCGTCTGCTGTTATCAAATTGCACATCATTTGGTGCAAATGACTCAGAGCGCTTGGCTAACTGACTTTCGACAACTGGGTGACGGCCAGCATTGATCTGAATCCCAGGACCCTCATTGAGTGCTGGTCGTGTCCAAGCCAGTGTTTGGGCTCGCTCAGCTAAGCTGGCTAATACGTCTGTTTGAGCTAGAGCATGCCCAGTTGTTTGGCAGGCAGTAACATGAGATTGCAGTTCTGATAACAAAGCTTCATAAAGTTGCTTTTCAAGTGCAAAGCTACGTTCTTTTGCTGACAGCGCTTTATCTTCAAAAGCTTTTAATTCTGGAGTGATGTAACGCTCAGCATTTTTAAGAGTTTGTCTGCGACGATAGTCTTCTGGTACTTTATCCGCCTGACCATTGGTCACTTCAATAAAAAATCCATGAACTTTGTTAAATTCAACACGTAAGTTACTGATGCCAGTACGTTCACGCTCTCTAGTTTCTAGGTCTAGTAAGAATTGTCCACAATCGTCACCTAGGCTACGTAACTCATCTAACTCAGAGTTGTAGCCGTTGGCAATCACGCCACCTTCACGAATAACAACTGAAGGTTCTGGAGCAATGGCACGTTGAAGCAAATCTAAAACAGGCGGTGCTGACGCTAATACTTCTGATAATTTTTTCAATAGCTGGCTAGAGGTGCCTAGTGGCGCTAGCTTGGCTGCTAAATCGGGGAGAGCATGAAGAGTATCTCTTAAGCTGCTGAGATCTCTGGGGCGGGCGCTACCAAGTGCTAGGCGAGCGCTGATGCGCTCAACGTCGGCAATTTGTTTGAGTGCCGCACGAATATCATCAAGAACAAAAGGGTGGCTTAATAGAGTCTCAATCGCTTGATGGCGATCAATCACAATTGCTTGTTGTCGCAATGGGTGGTGAAGCCAATGACGTAATAAGCGACTGCCCATCGCGCTTGAGCAGCTATCTAACAAAGAAAATAATGTTGGATCAGTTTCGCCGCGAAGTGTTTCGGTAATTTCTAAATTGCGACGAGTAGCCGCATCGATACCAATGTAATTTTGATCTTCTTCAAATTGGCATTGTTGAATATGGGGTAATTTGCCGTGCCATCCAAGACCTTGGGTGTTAGCACCGTAGGCCAAGACTGCGGCAGCAGCTGCTAGAGCAGGGGCTTGTATTTCTTCATGATCTACGCCAAGACCTTGCAAGCTGGCCATTTGGAAAATATCCATGAGACGACGCTTGCCTTCATCGGGTGTCCATACCCAATCTGGAATGCTATTGCCTGAGAGCTGAAGATCTGCGCCATGTGACTCTCGAAGAATCTCTTTGATATGAGTTTCACTGCCAAGTGGACAAAGAATTTCAACCGCTTGAATGCGTGCTAAATATTGAGCTAATTCATCAGCACTGCATAGGGCTAATTTAAGTTGCCCACTGGTAATCGTTAACCAAGCTAAACCCCAATTATTTTTCTTCGACGATGGCACGATAGCCAATAAGGGGGCATCCTGACGATCGCTCATCAAAGCGGAATCTGTCAGTGTGCCAGGCGTGATCACGCGCATCACGCGACGTTCAACTGGACCTTTGGATAGTGCAGGGTCTCCAACTTGTTCTGCGATAGCAACCGAGTGTCCTGATTTCACAAGCTTTGCTAAGTATTGTTCAGCTGCGTGATAAGGGATGCCTGCCATCTTGATGGGGTTGCCCGCTGACTGACCTCGTTGGGTCAGCGTGATATCAAGAATCTTGGCAGCTTTCTCGGCATCTTCAAAAAAGAGCTCATAAAAATCACCCATCCGAAAGAAAACTAAAGAGTGTGGGTGCTCAGCCTTGATGCCTAAAAACTGCTGCATCGCAGGCGTGTGCTTAGCCAACTCCATCGGGTTCATCAGTTACTAAGATCTTCTGGAGTGATGCCGTAGGCTGTGAATGAGTGTTGAGAATCAGTTGTTTCAACAATGCGCGCAGGAATACCCACTGCTGTAGCTCCAGCGGGAACTGCTTTAAGGACAACCGCATTGGATCCAATGCGAGCACCTTGACCAACAGTGAAGCCACCTAAGACCTTAGCGCCTGCACTAACCACAACACCTGCTTCGAGAGTAGGGTGACGCTTAGTGCCTTTGTATAAAGATGTGCCACCAAGAGTAACGCCTTGATAAATCGTGCAATCATCACCAATCACAGTGGTCTCGCCGATCACTACACCCAAGCCGTGATCAATAAATACACGCTTACCAACCACAACGGCGGGGTGTATTTCAATACCGGTAATAAAACGAGATGTGTGAGAAACAATTCGCGCAATTAGTTTGAGACCGATGTTCCATAAAAAATGGGCAATACGGTGCAGCCAAACGGCGTGCAAGCCCGGATAGCAAAGAATGACTTCTAAGCGAGTACGGGCCGCAGGATCGCGGGCAATGATGGAGTCAACGTGTTCGAATAATGGCATTACTTGATTTTACCGTGTAGAAGCATTTGTTTTGCAATGCCGCGTAAAAGATCTATTTCTTCCTTCTGAAGAGATGATCTAGCAAATAGACTTTGCAGTCGTGGCATCAGTTTTTTAGGGTTTTGAGGATCAAGGTAGCCAATAGCTTCAAGGCCTTGCTGCCAATGATCTAGCATTGCTGTAATAGCTGCTTGATCAGCCAACTCAATATTTCCTTGGGAAGACAATTCGGCGTAAGTAGTTTTTGAGTCAATATCTAAAGCATTCATTAAACCCTGTCGCATTGAGTAAGCCACAATCATCATGGCTTGAGCCAGGTTGAGTGATGGATAGTCTGGGTTGGCATCTATCCATACTCGGTGAGTACAGTGCTTAAGATCATCATTATCTAAGCCAGTTCTTTCTGTGCCAAATACAAAAGCTACAGGCTTATCTGCAACTAAAGCTGTACTGGCCATCTCCATAGCCTCATTCAAAGATATAGCAGGAGGGCCAAATTCGCGATCTCTGGTGGTTAGTCCAAAAACAAGCTGGCTAGGACCCACAGCATCGACTAGGGATTCATGGTTTTGGGCGCCTTCTAGAACATCAAAAGCCCCGCTAGAAAGGGAAATGGCTTCTGCTTTTTTAGCCATATATTGATAGGCTGGGTTCACCAAATGGAGGCTGGAGAAGCCCATAGTCTTAATGGCTCTGGCAGCTGAGCCAACATTGCCAGGGTGACTCGTGCGCATCATGAGCCACTTAATAGGCCAGTTTTTCTTCAAAAGCTCCAAGGATTCCTCATTTCGAGCTAAAATCTGCTTTCGTCGTACAGCTTTATCGCTGGACATTGCTCTTCTCCAATTCGTTGTGTTACTTAAAAAAATACTATGCACCCCATGCTTAATGTGGCCATTAAGGCCGCCCGTCGCGCAGGAAATATTATCAACCGAGCTTCGTTGAATAGCGAGCGTATTCAGGTTACCCGTAAACAACACAACGATTTTGTCACTGAAGTCGATCAAGCAGCTGAAGCTGCCATTATCGAGACTTTAAAAGACGCCTTCCCTGATCATGGATTTTTAGCTGAAGAAACTGGTGAGATCCAGGGTTCTTCAATGGCAGATCAGCCTAGCCATATTTGGATTATTGATCCATTGGATGGTACGACCAACTTCATTCATGGCTTCCCACAGTACGCTGTATCGATTGCTTTAGCAGTTGATGGCATCACTCAACAAGCAGTGGTGTATGACCCTAATCGAGATGAACTCTTTACCGCTACTCGTGGTGCAGGTGCTTACGTTAATAACCGTCGTTTGCGTGTAGCAGGGCGCCTAAAAATGTCAGAAGCTTTAATTGGTACAGGTTTCCCATACCGCGAAGATCAAGATGTTGAGGCTTATTTAGAAATTTTTGCCCAAATGACTCGCCAATGTGCCGGTTTGCGCCGCCCAGGAGCAGCATCATTAGATTTGGCCTATGTAGCTGCTGGACGTCTAGATGCTTTCTTTGAGCAAGGCTTGAAGCCCTGGGACATGGCAGCTGGCGCTTTGTTAATTACTGAAGCCGGTGGCTTGGTAGGTAACTATGCTGGTGAAGAGTCTTACTTAAATACAGGTGAGATCATGGCAGGTAACCCCCGCCTATTTGGTCAGCTAGTAACTACCTTACGTAAGTACTCTAAAGCTTAAGAGCGTAGCTCTTAAGCTCTCACTAAATCCAAAGAACGAATACCCTCAGAGGTGATGCTCAAAGCATTACCCTTGGGGAGCACTGTTTCTGGATGATCAAAATCCCAGTCTGATAAAACCCAACGCTGCCACGATTGGCCACCTAAGCTTTCTTGGTGATATCCCGGGCGATGTGTATGCCCATGAATCATTTGCTGGCAACCGCTCATCGAAACTAAGGCTGCAGTAGCATTCAACGTGACGTCACCCTTCACCTGAATGACCTCAGGTGTGAACTTTTGAGCGCGCTGATATTTTGCTGTGCTGTTGCTGCGTAATGAGCTAGCGATTTTGACGCGTAAAAATGTAGGAAGCATTAAAAATAACTTCTGTACAAATTGACTGCGAACAACTTTTCTAAATTGTTGATAGGCTGAGTCTGCCGTACACAAAACATCCCCATGTGTCAGTAACCAATCTTGGTTAGCAATTCGCATCACTTGTGGGTCACGTAGAAATTCCATTTGTGATTTTTGAGCGTATTGCTCGCCCAAAAGGAAATCACGATTGCCATGCATAAAATAGATTTTTGTACCTGCTTGGCTAACTGCCTTGAGTTTTGAGGCAACTTCTTGATGAAAAGGGGAGCGCGCTTTTGCATCATCCCCTACCCAAAATTCAAATAAGTCACCCAAAATAATTAAAGCTTCATGGGCGCGAGCTTCTTTTTCCAAAAATTCAAAAAACCTCTCTGCCGTTCTGGGCATAGAAGGAGTGAGATGTAAGTCTGAAATTAGAACAGCGCTCGCGTGCATGAATTACTCTTCAATAATGGTTGCTTCAACAATGGTGACATCTTCTTTTGGAACATCTTGGTGGAAGCCAGAGCTGCCAGTTTTAACTTGGCGAATAGCATCAACCACATCCATGCCTTCAGTGACTTCACCAAAAACAGCATAACCCCAACCTTGAGCTGTTGGTGCTGAGAAGTTCAAAAATTCATTATCAACCGTGTTGATAAAAAATTGAGCTGTTGCTGAATGAGGATCACTCGTTCTAGCCATAGCCACCGTGCCACGTTTGTTTTGTAAACCATTGTCAGCTTCGTTATCGATAGGAGATTGAGTTGACTTTTGTTTCATGCCAGCAGTCATGCCACCGCCTTGAACCATAAAGTTAGCAATCACGCGATGGAAAATAGTGCCGTTGTAATGACCTGAGCGGACATAGGCTAAAAAGTTGTCAGTTGATTTAGGCGCTAATTCATCATTAAGAGTGAGTGTGATGTTACCCATACTGGTTTTTAGTTGCACTTTTGCCATGCTATTTCCTTCTTCTTTCGGTTGAGGTTAAAACAATAATTGAGCTTAGAGAGAATTAATTTACAGGCTTCAAAATATCTTCCGCTAGTTTCATTTTGCGGCGATTTTGAATTTGCTTACGATCAATACTTAAAGCTTTGCCATAGGCCCTGGCGGCTAGTCGCGTGTAGACGTCGCCTAAGTTTTCGTGGGCTGTTGCAAAGCTAGGTTGAACTTTGAGAGCTAACTCTAAATAATCTTTTGCTTCCTCTAGGCGGCCTGTTTGGGCTTCTAAAACAGCTAGGTTGTTGTATGGCTCAGGTAACTCAGGAAATTGCTGTGTAATTTCTAAAAGAGCATTCTTGGCTGCTGGGATATTGCCTATTTCAATATTAATTCGAGCGCGAACGAACTGTAATTGAACATTTTTAGGATTAACTTTTAGTTCTTTATCAATCGCTTCGATTGCTTCCGGAAATTTCTTATCACTGATTAATTTATAAACATCTTCAGGGATTGCATTTTTGTTCTTTGGTTCTGGCACTTTTTGCAAAACAATAAATGGCGTTGCTAAAGATGGTTGCATCTGTGCAGATTGAACGGCGCTTGGATTATTTTCAAATGGAGAAGGATCTGCCTTGGCGGCAATGCTTTCGCGAGTTATTTTTTGCGGACTGGTCGTGGTTTGAGCTAAAACTGGAAGGGTGGAGAAACACACCAAAGTGAGCACGCAAGATGTAATAGCCTTGCCAATAGAGTTAAATCGCATTTTTTGGGGTCTCGCTAGACGGGTCAATGACGACATGATTTTAAGGGTATTGATTGTTTTAGTGGTGGCTGAATTAGCTATACTCAGCAATCAGTCTAACAAATCATGCTCGATTCAGGCTAAGTTCTTAAAATAAAGGCTTGGGGTCGTTGATCGGTGTGATCTATTTAGTGCAACTTATCCTAATCATTAATCAAGTTATTCGCTGCCAATATGCTGCAAATTTTTAATACCTTAACGCGTCAAAAAGAGACCTTTACCCCGATAGAACCTGGTAAGGTGAAGCTCTATGTCTGTGGCATGACGGTTTATGACTTTTGTCACATTGGTCACGCCCGCGTGATGGTGGTTTTTGATATGGTTCAGCGCTGGTTGAAAGCCTCAGGCTTTGAGGTAACTTATGTTCGCAACATCACCGATATTGATGACAAGATCATTAAGCGTGCCGTTGAGAATAAAGAAACCATTAAAGAGTTAACTCAGCGTTTTATTGATGCGATGCATGTGGATGCAGATGCTTTGGGTATTGAAAGGCCAACTTATGAGCCACGTGCCACAGAGTTTGTGCCGCAAATGCAAGACATCATTACGCGCCTAATGAACAATAACTATGCCTACCAGGCAGATGATGGTGATGTGAACTTTGCCGTCAGAAACTTTAAGACCTATGGCCGTTTGTCTGGCAAGTCTTTAGATGACTTGAGAGCTGGTGAGCGTGTTGCTGTAGCAACTAGCAAACAAGATCCGTTGGACTTTGTCTTATGGAAATCAGCCAAAGCCGATGAACCTCAAGACACCAAGTGGCAGTCTCCGTGGGGTGTTGGCCGCCCGGGTTGGCACATTGAATGTTCTGCGATGAGTTGTGAGTTGCTAGGGCATCACTTTGATATCCACGGCGGTGGCGCAGATTTGCAGTTCCCTCATCATGAAAACGAAATTGCACAAAGTGAAGGCGCTTTCTCAGTTGAGACGGGTAAGCCTTTTGTTAATACTTGGATGCATAACGGTTTTGTTCGTGTCAATGAAGAAAAAATGTCGAAATCTTTGGGTAATTTTTTCACGATCCGTGAAGTTCTCAAAGAATTTGATCCGGAGGTGGTGCGCTTCTTTATTTTGAAGGCGCACTATCGCAGTCCGCTTAACTATAGCGATGCTCATCTCGAGGAGGCTAAGCAAGGCCTGACTCGTTTGTACAACGCTCTATCTAGCGTTCAAGATATTCCCAATTACGGTAAACAAAGTGAGTGGCGTACTCGTTTTGTGAAAGTCATGAATGATGACTTCAATACACCTGAAGCCGTTGCTATTTTGTTTGAGTTGGTCAATGAGATCAATAAGGCCGAAGGCGATATGAAGCGTGATTTGGCTCGCGAGCTAAAACAATTGGCAAAACTATTAGGACTTCTTGAGCGTGACCCACAAGCATTCTTGCAGGCAGGAGGCGGTAGCAGTGCCCAAGCCAATGATGCCCAGGCCATCGAAGCGGCTATTCAAGCTCGTGCCGATGCCAAGCAAGCAAAAGATTTTGCCAAGGCCGATCAAATTCGTCAGGACTTATTGGCTCAAGGAATTGTTTTGGAAGATAAGCCTGGTGGCGTAACTCTGTGGAGGCGCGCTTAATGCCGTCTCGCAAAAAATCAGAGATGGAGCCTAAAGCTTTGGTCTCTGATGTGATGGCTCCTGATTATTGGGATAAAGCCTGTGTTGCCTTGATGAAGCAAGATCGAATTCTTCGGAAGTTAATCCCCAAATATCCAAAAATTGAATTTTTAACAACTCGCGGAGATCCTTTCCAGACTCTGGCAAGGGCCATTGTGGGTCAGCAGATCTCGGTAAAGGCCGCTCAGTCTGTTTGGGAGCGAGTTCTTTTAGCCACTAAAAAAGTCAGCCGTAAATTTACTGCTCAAGCTGTCTTAAAACTTGAGATGAGCGACTTAAGAGATGCAGGACTATCTGTTCGTAAAGTGGAATATATCCAGGACTTGGCCAATCACTTTGTGAATGGCGGTCTTCATTGTGCAAACTGGGATCAGCTAGATGATGACACTGTCATTGCTGAGTTAACTGCGATTCGAGGTATCGGCCGTTGGACAGCCGAAATGTTTCTGATTTTTTACCTCATGAGGCCTAATGTCTTGCCTTTGGATGATATTGGCTTGATCAAAGCCATATCTTTAGCCTATTTCAGTGGTGAGCCAGTTTCTCGTAGTGAAGCCAAAGAAGTGGCAGCTAATTGGGATCCATGGAAAACGGTGGCTACTTGGTATATGTGGCGCAGTATTGACCCCATTCCTGTTGAATACTAAATCCTTATAAAACAAGGCCTAAGCTTGCCTAATACTTCTTAATTTCAGAATATTAGGCATCAAACCTAAGAGATATTAGAATAGAGCCTATGAAAATCACTTTCCTAGAATTTGAGCAGCCAATCGCTGAACTCGAACAAAAGATTGAAGAGTTACGTTTTGTTCAGGATGAATCTGCTGTAGATATCTCAGAAGAGATTGGCAAGCTGTCTGAAAAGAGCCAATTACTTACCAAAGACCTTTATACACGTTTGACGCCTTGGCAAGTGGCGCAAATTGCTAGACATCCACAGCGTCCATACACCATGGATTATGTGAATAATATTTTTACTGATTTCCACGAATTACATGGTGATAGAAACTTTGCTGATGACCAATCCATGATTGGTGGTTTAGCAAGATTCAACGGTATGCCTTGTATGGTGATCGGTCACCAAAAGGGCCGTGATACGAAAGAGCGCGCTATGCGTAACTTTGGTATGAGTCGCCCTGAAGGTTATAGAAAAGCAAAACGTTTGATGCGTTTAGCTGAAAAGTTCAATATTCCAGTGTTTACATTTGTAGATACACCGGGCGCTTTCCCCGGCATCGACGCTGAAGAGCGTAATCAATCAGAAGCTATTGGCCATAACTTATTTGTTCAAGCTGAGCTACGCGTACCTATCATTTCTACCATTATTGGTGAAGGTGGTTCTGGTGGTGCTTTAGCTATTGCGATGGGTGACGTCGTGCAGATGCTTCAATTTGCAACTTACTCAGTTATTTCTCCCGAGGGTTGCGCTTCCATTCTTTGGAAAACTGCTGAAAAAGCCCCCGAGGCAGCTGAGCAATTAGCCTTAACAGCCCACCGACTTAAGGCTCTAGGCTTGATTGATAAGATTGTTAGTGAACCTCTAGGTGGTGCTCATCGTGATCACGCTGGAATGGCAGCGATGCTTAAGCGGGCCTTAGCTGATTCATTGCGTCAATTCCAAACGATGGGTGTAGATGAGTTGCTTGAGCGTCGTCATGAGCGTTTAATGAGCTATGGCAAGTTCAAAGACACCAACAAAGACAAGTAAGCAAATCAAAAAAAGCCTCCCAGCGAAAAAAACACAGCCAACACGTTTGGCTGTTGCTTTCAGTGGAGGCCTAGATTCTGCAGTATTACTTCACGCGGCCATTCAGGCGCATGGCCCTAAAAACGTTTACGCCTTCCATGTGCATCATGGTATTCAAAAAGAGGCCAATCAATGGCAAAAGCATTGTCAAAAAATAGCCCAGCAATGGGGTTGTCATTTTGACACTCGCAATGTTCATCTCCAGCAAGCTTCTAATATTGAATCTCAAGCAAGAGAGCTTCGATACGATGCTTTGTATGAAATGTGCGAATCTCATCAGATTGAAGATTTATTGGTTGCCCATCATTTAGATGACCAAGCTGAAACTGTATTGATTCAGTTGATGCGTGGGGCTGGCTTAGCGGGTTTATCTGGCATGCCGTCGATTAAGACTTCGATTAAGGCAGGATCAAAGTCACGAGCCATTTATGTGTGGCGACCTTTTTTAGAGATGCGACGACAAGATCTTGAGGCCTACGCGCACCTGCATTGTTTGAAATGGATTGAAGATCCTAGTAATCAAGATGAGTCCTATCGACGCAATGCCGTCAGAAAAACTTTATTGCCTCAATTAGAAAAAGTACAAACGGGCGCCATTCAAAATCTAGCAAGAAGTGCCAAGCACCTGGCTCAATCACAAGAGTTATTAAACCAGCTGGCTGATATTGATTTGGGCTTGATTCAGACGAAGGCTGGATTATCAAAAACTAACTTGGTAAGACTTTATAAAACAAGTCAGGCAAGGGCGAGTAACGCCTTAAGACGTTGGCTGCAAATTAATCATTTGGCTTATCCGAGTGAAGAGCGACTGAATGCCTGGTGGCGTGATTTATCTGAAGTTCGAGTAGACACACGCTTGCAATGGCAGCATGATGGATCGTCCATCAAGCTTTGGCGCGGTGTATTGACGATTCATCCAGATGAGAGAATTGCTACTGATGATGAAGGCTCTTTAGGTGAGTGGGTGTTTAAGACTATCCCTGCCAATAGTAAAAAGCCAGGCATTCCTAAAGAGCGTTTTAATGAGGCAAAAAAGAAGGGCCTCATCAATACAATGCCAAGGGATGGTGGTGAGAAGTTAAAGCTTCATCCGAATAGACCAAGAAAGTCACTTAAAAACCTCTATCAAGAGGCTAATATTCCCCCCTGGCAGCGACAGGTGCCTTTGCTCTATATTGGCGATGAATTGGTAGCTGTTGCAGGGATTGGTATCAGCGCAGATTGGCAAACCGACCAAGGTCAGAGAATTAGCCCAGAGTGGCTGCCAGCTTAAATGCTGGCCAGCATTTTGAAAGTTTGCGGATATTTTGAAATTAGCTTAATTATTAAAGCCGCTTGAGCATTTGGTTTGGCTCGACCTTGCTCCCAATTTTCTACGGTTCTTGGGTTGGTCCGAATAAAGTTTGCAAACACAGGGCGTGATAAGCCTAGTTTTTCTCGAAGTGAGGTTAGTTCCTCAACCGTAACCTCGGGGGCTGGTTTAATTTGTACTTTGTACTTTTTAAGAGTTAACTTGCCATCTCTTTCTTTCTTTAGAGCTGACATGCCATCTGATAACTCTGAAAATAAATCACGCTTTTTCATATTGACTCCTTGCTTGAATTTCACTTTCAAGTAACTGCTTTAGTAGTTTCTTTTGATCGTGGCTTAAGTCTGATAGTTCATTTTTGTTGTAAATAGTGAACAAGAAAATTTGATATTGATTGCCCCACCAGTAATAAATAACTCTTATGCCGCCTCTTTTGCCTTTTCTTCTATTTGAGTCCGCAAATCTTAATTTTCTTAATCCCCCTGTTCCTTGAATAACGTCACCTGAAGAGGGGTTATGAATCAGTAACTCTTGTAGCTTGCTGTATTCATGGTCTTCTAAGTAATCCTCACGATACTTGCTAAAAATTGGTAGTTCTATAAAGGTCGCATGCATCGAAAAAGTATACGCAACTTGCGTATATATTACACCTATTTTGCTTGTGGGGAAATAGCTATACTAGAAGCAATGAAAATGATTTAAATAGCAAAGGAACTGGGCATACTCATGTTCAATACTTTTTAATCAATCAAAACAGGCTCTTACTTTGCTTAAACGTGTAAAATCACACTTTTGTTTGATTGCGCACCTCTGTGGTGCGATTTTTACGATATTTCCTACACATGGCTCTAATTGTTCATAAATATGGTGGCACGTCGATGGGCTCTGTTGAGCGCATTCAAAACGTGGCCAAGCGAGTCGCTAAATGGATGAAGGCTGGGCACCAAGTGGTGGTTGTACCTTCAGCTATGTCTGGCGAAACTAATCGCTTACTTGGTCTTGCTAAAGAGATCAATGCTAATCCTGACCCTCGCGAGTTAGATCAGATTGCATCAACTGGTGAACAGGTGAGCTCTGGCTTATTGGCTTTGGCACTTCAGGCTCAAGGTGTTCCTGCTGTTAGTTACGCTGGATGGCAAGTAGTGATCAAAACCGACTCTTCATATACCAAAGCACGTATTCAGGGTATTGATGGTCAAAAAGTTTTGGGCGACTTAAATGCTGGTAAAGCGGTTGTTATTACTGGTTTCCAAGGTGTTGATGAGAACGGCAACATTACTACTTTAGGGCGTGGCGGTTCTGATACTTCAGCCGTTGCTGTTGCTGCGGCACTAGATGCTGATGAGTGTTTGATTTATACAGACGTGGATGGCGTTTACACAACCGACCCACGTGTTTGTGAAGATGCACGTCGTTTAGACAAGATTACTTTTGAAGAAATGCTAGAAATGGCTAGCTTGGGTTCAAAGGTTTTACAAATTCGTTCAGTTGAGTTTGCTGGTAAATATCGTGTGAAGACACGAGTTCTATCATCATTAACTGATCCATTGATGTCGCTCGAACAAGAAATGAATTCGGGTACTTTGATTACTTTCGAGGAAGAAGAAACTATGGAAGCTGCTGTCATTTCGGGTATTGCTTTCGCCCGCGACGAAGCAAAAATCACCGTTTTAGGTGTGCCTGATAAGCCAGGTATTGCATATCAAATTTTAGGTCCGATTGCGGACGCTAATATTGATGTGGATATGATCATTCAGAACCAGTCTGTAGATGGTAAGACTGATTTCACATTCACGGTGCCTCGTGGTGATTACCAAAAAGCTTTGGATCTTCTAAAGAACCAAGTTCAAGCGCACATTCAGGCTAAAGAAATTTTGGGTGATCCAAAAGTTTCTAAAGTTTCTGTAGTGGGCGTTGGTATGCGTTCACACGTTGGTATTGCTAGCAAAATGTTCCGCACTTTGTCAGAAGAGGGCATCAACATTCAGATGATCTCTACAAGCGAAATTAAGATTTCTGTCTTAATTGACGAGAAATACATGGAGCTTGCAGTACGAGCTTTGCATAAAGCTTTTGAGTTAGACCAAAAGTAATTTAAAATCTATGTCTTTGCTGAATTAATTCAACAAAGACATAAGGAGACGTGGCCGAGTGGTCGAAGGCACTCCCCTGCTAAGGGAGCATCTGGGCAAAACCTGGATCGGAAGTTCGAATCTTCTCGTCTCCGCCAAGTCAATAGGTATTTGAAGGGCTAGAGCCATACTCTAGCCCTTTTTACCAAAATCGTTACCAAACCCCTAGTAGTTAACCCCCAGAATCTTCTTTGAGTCCTTGAGTTCAGGCGAGGCTGATGTTCTTTTGCCAAGGTTGCATTACCTTTCTAGTGGCCATATTTTTCAACCGTTAAAGGAAAGTTTTCTTAATTGACATATCTATTTGCTTCTTAGTTAATGCAAATGATTCTCATTTATGATAATATTTGCATATTATGGAAATTTCTAGCGATCTAGATGTCAAATCAGCTTACATAAAAGTAGGTGTATGGGTTCTTGGGGCCCATCTACTTGCTATTGGATTATTGATGTTGGGAGTTTTTTTTAAGCCTCATACAGAATTCGTCATGATGGCTGAGATAATTGATCGTCAATCTAGTGCTTTAGTGCAAAACTTTAAAAAATCAAACGACACCAAAGAAGTTAATGATAAAAAAGAAGTCCTCAAGCTAAGTGATTCTGCTGCTGAAACAGCATCTGAAAAGAAGCCAGTAAATGGTAACCCTGGTGCAGCTGCTGTATATCTGCCTAATGCGGATGCCAGTGAACTTAATAATCCTAAACCGCCATATCCTGCTATCTCGCGCCGCTTGGGCGAGCAGGGGCGTGTGATTCTTAAAGCTTGTGTCAGTAATACCGGTGGTATTGATTCGCTCAATTTAATTAAAAGCTCTGGTTTTGATCGTTTGGATCGAATTGCACTTGAAACAGTGCAGCGTTGGAAATTCATTTCGGCAAGACGTGGCCAGCACCCAGTGGCTATGTGTTACCAGTTACCCATTCAATTTACTTTGGAGAAATAGTCGTGACTAATCAGTTAGGTGTTGTTCATATGTGGGCAGAGGGTGGCTTTGGCACAGCACTGATTTAAACGAGGGTTTAAAGGGCCTCAGCAATTCCGATGATAAAAGTATCAATACTTTTAAATTGTTGGCCTTAGAAGGCCAGGATGCCATGGCTCATCATCGTCATACAGAAAAACACTTACACGATCATTTGGATTTAAGTGATTGGATGACTGGTAGCTTGCGTAACTCAATTGATGATGCACAAGAAAAATTAAGTTCTGGTTTGGCGCTATTGGCTTCTATTGGATCAACAGCCCCATTTGTTGGTTTATTTGGCACGGTATGGGGTATTTATCATGCTTTGATAACTATTAGTGAAGTTGGCCAAGCAAGTATTGATAAGGTGGCTGGCCCTGTGGGTGAGGCGCTGATCATGACCGCCTTTGGTTTGGCTGTGGCGATTCCAGCAGTACTTGGCTACAACGCTCTAGTACGTGGAAACAAATTTATTTTGGGTAAGTTGAATCGTTTTGCTTATGACTTGCATTCATATTATGTGACTGGCAATCGTATTCAAAGAGCTGATTCAGACAAGCTTCTACCAGCCATATAAGGAGACATCATCATGGCTTTTGGAAGTTTAGATAATGGTGAGCAAGAGGTAATGAGTGAAATTAACATGACTCCTTTGGTGGACGTGATGTTGGTTTTGTTAATTATTTTCATCGTCACCGTTCCTGTGATGAAGCATGCTGTCGATTTTAATTTACCGCAAGCCAGTAGCAAAGCGCAACAAGACAAGCCGGAAACCATTAGATTATCTATAGATGCCTCAGGTAGGTATAACTTAGATAAACGAGACTTCACGAATGTTGAATTGGAGCTTGAGTTAAAGCGTTTAGCCAATCAACAAAATCAACCGTCGTTGCATATCTATGGCGATAAGAAAGTGGCTTATGAGTATGTTGCATCTGCAATGGCCATGGCCAATCGAGCTGGGTTGCAGAAGGTTGGTTTTGTTGCTGAGCCAGGAAAGTAATGACTGGAAACAAAAAGTTCACCTTGGCGCCAACCATCATCGCTACTGAAGCGCAGAAATATGCAGCGCAAACAGGTTTTAAAGGTCGGGTGGCAGCCAGCAGAGAGCTGTTGGGAGAGTGCAAGTCTCTCATGATTGAGCATGAAGGTGAAATCTATCACTTGCGTGCCACTAAGTTTGGAAAGCTAGTTTTAACTAAATAGTTTTAAACAATTTGTTCGTAGCCAGCCGTACATGGGTATTTGTTAGTCACTGACCCACGCGATGCAGCAAGCCAATAAATACTGTGTCTAAGTAATTAGATACATCACCCTATTGGAGTTTGCTATGAAAAAAAGAAACATTAAAAAAACCATTCAAAAGAGTGCTGCTAAACCATCTCATTTGCATGGAATTGGTGCAGCAGTTGCCGCGATGTTGATGGCGCCTGCTGTATCTATGGCGCAAGCAGATGAAACCAAAACATTGAATCAAATCGATGTGAAGAGCACGTATGAGCAGGGTGCAGTTGGTTATAACGCTAGTACAACGACTGTAGGTAAAACCATGCAAGCTGTTAAAGATATTCCTCAGGCCATAACGATAGTGCCTAAAGAGCTCATACAGGACAAAAATAATGACAACCTAAAAGATGCTCTAAGAAACGTCGCTGGTATGACATTTAACGCAGGTGAAGGTGGTCGTATTGGTGACAACATGAACCTGAGAGGTTTCTACTCTTTTGGCGATTTATACATGGATGGTATACGCGATACAGCTCAATACAACCGAGAGACATTTAATCTTGAGCAAATTGACATCCTAAGAGGTTCTGGTTCGATGTTGTTTGGGCGTGGTCAGGCTGGAGGAGTGATCAATCAGGTGTCTAAAACGCCATTTATGACTGATAAGGGAAACATCACTGGTACGGTAGGTAGCTATGACTATTACAGAAGTACTACGGATATAAATAAAGTGATTGATCATGAAAGTAGCACAGCTCTACGTATCAATACGATGGTTCACGATTCTAAAAGTTCAAGAGATGTTGTTGGTAGCAAAAGGGAAGGGTTGGCACCTTCTTTGGCTTGGGGTATCGGGACGGCTAATCAGATTACTTTAAGTCACTATTACTTAAAGACAAATAATGTGCCTGATTACGGTATTGGATTTAATTCCACTACTAAATTGCCAGTAAATGTCTCTGCTAAACAGTTTAGTGGCACCACATCTGACTATGAAGATAACGTCACCAATATGACAACGATTGCCCAAGAGTACACCTTTGATGCCAATACAAAGTTGAACACTAAATTTCGTAAATCAAACTATACGCGAGCCCTATGGTCTAACAAGGGTAGAAGTTCATATCCTTACACCACACTCAGCTTGGCTGGTCCTCGTGGTGCTGAAGAAGATACCTACGCACTGCAATCTGACTTTAGTAAAAAATTTGTAACTGGCACACTAAAACATGAGTTGCTGATGGGGGGTGAGTATCTCAAAGAAAATCTTGAGAGATGGTCATATCAGTCAGCAGGTTGTTCCGGAAGCGCTATTGCAAATTACGTCATCAGCTCAGATACATGTACTTATGGTTACGGCAATCAAATCAAAAATCCATCCACAATCTTCACCTATAAAGGTGATTCATACGCTGCATACGTTCAGGACATGGTTGAGTTCATACCTGGTTGGAAAATTTTAGGAGGTGTTAGACAAGATTGGCTAAAAGCTGATTACAGCACTCCATCTGAACTTACATTCTCAGAGAAAAGTTATCGTTTAGGTTTAACCTATCAGCCGAATGAGATGACTACTTACTACCTGGCTTGGAATGATTCATTCAACGCCACGGCTGATTTATATCAGTTATCAGCTGGCACAGGGTATCCAGCTGAGCGCAGCAATACTAGTGAAATTGGTGCGAAGTGGGATTTGTATGATGGTGATTTGTCTGTGAGAACTGCTCTGTATCGGGCAACCAAAGAGTGGGAGCGTAACACTGATTTGGAAAGTAGTGGATCTATTAACTCTAAGAAAAGACACACAGACGGTATTGAGTTTGAGTTTGCTGGCAGAATTAATTCCCTTTGGGAGGTTTTTGGAGGGCTGGCTCTCATGGATGCCAAAATTGATGAGCGCGGTTATTCCGGAGCAACACGTCACCATGTTGCTATTGAAGGCATGACTCCGCGCAATACACCCAAATACACGTATAACCTTTGGACAACGTATCGAGTTGATCCCCAGTTTAAAGTGGGGGGCGGAGCAACTGCTGTAGGCAGACGAATTATCTATGGTTTAAGTAGTAATGCGCCAAGCGTCAACAATGTACCAAGTTATGTTCGTTTTGATGCTATGGCCCAATATGACATCAAGAATGACTACGCGATTAAATTAAATATTCAGAATTTAATGAATAAAACAATTTATGAGTCCGCATACGAGAATGGGCAATTTGTTGTGCCTGGCTCTAAGCGAGCATTCCAGTTAACGGGAACCTATAAGTTTTAAATTAAGAATGGAGTCATCAGCATGTTGTTACATGTACCGAATGTATTAACAAAAAATCAGGTGTCAGAGATAAGAAAAATTATTGATGAGGCTGATTGGGCTGAAGGCTCTATTACTGCTGGCACACAGTCAGCTAAGACAAAAAATAACCGACAGTTGCCTGAAGATGGTCTTGCTTCGCAGAAAGCTCGAGGTATTATTTTGCAAGCGCTATCAATCAATGCCAAGTATTTGACAGGGGCATTGCCAAAAAAGATCTATCCGCCTCTGTTTAATCGATACGATGGATCAAATAATTCATTTGGAAACCATATTGATAACTCCGTAAGAACTCATGCCGCAACAGGTAGACATGTAAGAACTGATGTGTCTTGCACACTATTTCTATCAGAGCCTGATGATTATGATGGTGGTGAGTTAGTGATTGAAGATACTTATGGGTCTCAAAGTATTAAGTTTTCGGCGGGTGACATGGTCTTGTATCCCAGCGCTTCTGTGCATCGTGTACAACCTGTAACCAAAGGTTCTAGGGTGGCTTGCTTTTTCTGGACTGAAAGCATGGTGCGCTCTGATGAGCAACGCCGCCTCCTCTATGACCTAGACATGAGTATTCTTTCATTGAGGGAGTCTCAAGGCGATACCGATGAGTCAGTTAAGCTCACTGGTATTTACCACAATCTATTAAGAATGTGGGCTGATGTTTGATGCGCTAGGAGTTATTCAATATTTTTTACCAAATGTGTCAGCGAGCGGTGAGTTGATATCTATCAATCTAATGAATTGCAAACTTGTACATTAAAAAACGAGCGAATAAAATTGCTTAATGTCTAAATGCTTAGCAAAAAAACACTTTGGTAGTCTATGTCGGAATAACTCGATCATCGGTCGCCAGCGATACAAATATCATGACGGTAGTAGTCTATGTGATGACCATCATCGAACTGTTAGGGCAAAGGACGTAAGACTGATAAAGTATCCCTAATAACTTTAAATAAGAATCTCTATGTTGCTAACTTTTGCTTTTGTCTTTAATTCCGTATTGGTGGCTTTAGCTATTTTGATTCACTATGAAGTTCTTTTTCTTTTAGATAAAAAATTACCAAAGATTGCCCACTTGCCATCTCGTTTCAGAGTCTTAATTGGCGTTGCAGTTATTTTCTTTACTCACGTCATTGAGATTTGGTTATTTGCACTAGGTTATTTTGTTACTTTGCAATTTTCAGGCATGGGGCAATTGGTCGGTGTCACTGCGGGACATGGTGTTTTTCTGGATTATGTTTACTTATCATTCATCACCTTTACGACTGTTGGGTATGGTGACTTTGTGGCTCAAGGCTATGTTCGTTATTTGACGGGTGTCGAGGCTTTAGTGGGTTTGCTGTTGATTACTTGGTCCGCATCATTCTTATTCTTGGAAATGCAGAAGTATTGGACTGATTCAAAAAGTCGCTAGAAATGTTTACCCAAGATTAGCAATAAGGAATAACATCTTAATTACTAACGAGGAGAGAATTATGGCCAAAGGTCAACAGCGTAAAACTAAAGAAGCAAAAAAACCTAAAAAAGCACCAGCACCTAAAGCCTAATTACTGTTCAGTCATTGCTTTATAGATGCTAGGGAAGCAGGTTAAGAAAATATAGCTGGCATATTGTTCTGCTTGCATCTGATCAAGTGCAGCATATATCTCTTCTCTAATGAGGCCAATGTTGTGTGAATCAGTCTTTTCTAAGGCATCGATGAGTCTTTGCGCGATAGAGTCTTTTTCAATGTCTACGCCGTGATTGAGTTTAATTTCCCCTAAAAACGCACCATAGGTGCTAGCAAACTGCATATCAGCAACGAACCCTTTATGGATGCTCGGATGTTGCTGTGTCAGCGCTACAGCTTGTTTTTGGCAATCTACAAAGACTGCTCGCATTTTCTGGAGGATGTCATCTTCTTTCATAGGCTTATTTTATATCGGGGAATTGGCCGTCCACATAAAACCACCGGCCATTCTGTTTCACAAACTCACTAATTTCATGAATTCGATGGGCTTTGCCATTTACCTTAAAGATGGCTACAAACTCAACAATGCCAGAGACTTGATCATCGTTGATCTGAGATTGTTTGATTTTTAGTTCTACCCACTTTGTGGGGGCTTCTTCTAAAAATAAGGGTTCATCCGGTTTGGTATCTGGGTGCCAGGTTGATAAGAGGTAAGGCTCAAGCTCCATAGCGTAGGCGCTGTACCTTGAGCGCATTAACTTTTCTGGAGTGGGAGCAACCTGAGTGCCTTCATGAAATGGCTGACAACAGCTACTGTAAGAAGAGCCTCCGCAAGGGCATGTATTTTTTTGAGTCAATTTGATTAATTATTTAGAAATTGAATAGTGCTGTTAGTTTAGTCAACTCGCTATGTAATTCCTATTAAACTTAAGTTTTATTGTTTCACCAATTAAAAGTTCAGCTTATCCATGTCTTTTGCACATCCCATTCAATTCAAGGGTAGTTTGATTGCCCAAAAATTACTTCGGTTATTAGGGTGGAAGTGTTTTTTCAATGGATTGCCTCAGGCTCATGGAGTC
The DNA here is from genome assembly GCA_041179505.1 of Pseudomonadota bacterium. Taxonomy (GTDB): domain Bacteria; phylum Pseudomonadota; class Gammaproteobacteria; order Burkholderiales; family Burkholderiaceae; genus Polynucleobacter. Next base: position 38,065 of record JBEGTH010000014.1, read on the forward strand.
CTCATTTTTTATCCGCATACTTCCAATTGGGATTTCATTATTGGGATATTGGCGAAATGGGCAATTGGTGCTCAATTTAACTTCTTAGCCAAACATACATTGTTTCAAATACCAGGATTAGGTGCTTGGTTAAAGTATGTTGGTGGTATGCCTATTATTCGATCAGCTCCTCAAGGTTATGTTCAGGAGTTGATTGATCAGATGGGGCAACGCCCATATTTCTGGGTGGCTATTGCTCCTGAAGGGACACGTCGCCAAACTCCAGGTTGGCGAAGTGGGTTTTATCGTTTAGCCATCGGAGCTAGTCTTCCTATTGGCATGGCTTATATAGATTACAAAAGAAAAGAAGTGGGCGTTACTGAGTTTTTTAATCCAACGGGTGATGAAGAAAAAGATCTCATGAGCTTTAGAGACTTTTATTCAAACAAGTGCGGGTTTAGCTCAGATCTAGCTGCCCCCATTGTTTTTTGGACGCCACCCAAAGAATGAACTTGAGATAACTGCTATGCATCTGATTGTTTATTTACATGGTTTTAGATCGTCGCCACGATCTAGCAAAGCTGAGTTAAGCAAAACAGCAGTTGCTCAACTGCAAGTGCAGGGTGTGGAAATGGAATGGTATTGCCCGCAGTTACCTCCATCGCCTCTTGAGGCCATGACTATGGTGCAAGCCTATATTGATGCTTGTAATTACTCCGAGATATCGATCATGGGTTCATCCTTAGGCGGTTACTACGCCACCTATTTGGGCGAACGCTATTTTTCTAAGGTAAGCCTTCTTAATCCAGCGATTGAACCGGCTAGAGATCTTGAAAAATATATTGGTGAGCAAACAAGCTGGCACACTGAAGATAGCTTTTATTTCAAACCTGAATATATTCAAGAGTTAAGAGATCTGTATGTGACACATATTAGTCACCCTGATCGATACTTCTTATTGGCTGCAAAGGGTGATGAAGTATTGGATTGGAGAGAAATGGTTGCTAAGTATTCTGGCGCTCACCAATTAGTCTTTGAAGGTGGTGATCACGCCATCTCAAACTATCAAGAGTATTTGCCTAAGGTTTTAGCGTTTCATGGATTGCAAGGCCCCAAGATTATTTGAGATCTTTCACGCACCTAAACCCAACATAAGCAACTTTTGTGTCGGCAGGTTTACTGGCTAGATTTGATTCTAATTGATTTTCTGGACCATACCACCAAGAAGCACCACGTGTAACCTTCTCTGATCCTGAGGACGTATCCACCCATTCCCATACATTGCCGCCCATGTCATATAAACCATTGACCCCTGGTTCTGTGGTCATTACCGGCACATGACCCGTGCCACGCCACAGTGAGCCTGATGGCGCAGTGCCTTTAAGACCTGCACAGCCATTTAGGCAATGCGAGTTCTTGGGGGTGTCACCATTGGCGTAAATGTATCTTTTGCCTTTTGTAAATGGCTGTGGAGGAGAGTTGCGTTGCTCTAAAAAAGCCGCCGTTGTCCATTCAGAATCAGTTGGTAATCGTTTACCGAAATAAGAGCAAATAGCTTTAGCTTCGTGGAAATTTAAATGAACAGCTGGTTCATTATCTTTAGCTGGAACTCCAAATGGCTGTCGCCAATTCCAATCCTTTTTTCTGGTCCAGCCAGCCTCATAAATAAAACTGCCACCTTCTTTTTCGCTCGAACTAACGAAGCCAGTTGCTTGCGCATATTTTTTAACAGTAGCAATGGTTACTTCATGGATGTCCCATTGCAAAAGACCAATGGTTGTTGTCTTTTCATTCGCACTTGTTTGAGCGTAGCTGATTGAGCTTAGGTAAAGACATGCTGACGCAATTATTTTTAATGTGTATGGCTTATTCATCGTTTTAATCTATAAAGAAGTAAAGAAAAAATAATGAGTGCATAAACCCCCACCGTTTGAAAATCATTTTTACCTGATTTGTGCCAAAAGTAATGCAGGATGGCGAGTATGGCTATCAAGTAAATAAGGCGATGGAGCTTAGCCCAAGAGCGTTTTAGTTGTTTAACGGCCCAGTCATTAGATGTTAACGCTAATGGGATGAGTAAAACAAAGGCCATAAATCCAACGGTAATAAATGGTCGTTTGATTACATCGCTCCACATTTCAGATGCACTGAGATTGTGGTCTAGCCAAAACCAAATAGAAAAATGTAAGCACGCGTAGAAAAACACCAATAGTCCCAGTGTGCGACGATAACTAAGTAATTTCGACCATCCAGTTAATTGTCTGGCCGGGGTGATTGATAGCGTTAGGCACAAAAAAACCAAAGCCCATGTTCCGGTAGATCGAGTAATGAATTCAATCGGATTGGCGCTCAAGTCATCTTGGTAACCCAAAACAAACAACCTAATTAAAGGTAATAAGCCTAAGCTAATAATGAATACATTCATGATCTAGTAAAACTTACGTAGATCCATGTCTTTGTAGAGGTGGGCAACCTGATCTGCATAACCATTAAAAGGCAGGGTTTTTATTTTGGGTGCGAACATGCCGCCTTCAGCACCGATTCGACGCTCAGTAGCCTGACTCCAACGAGGGTGATTTACAAGCGGGTTAACGTTGGAATAAAAGCCATATTCATAAGGTGCTGAAACTTTCCAGCTGGTAGGGGGTTCTTTATCGGTGAATCTAATTTTCACAATTGACTTGGCACTCTTGAAGCCATACTTCCAAGGAACCACTAATCGAATAGGTGCGCCATTTTGTTTTGGAAGAACTTCACCATAAAGACCAAAAGTTAATAGGCTCAGATCATTCATGGCCTCATCTAATCGTAAACCTTCGGTGTATGGCCAATTCAGAACTCGACTGTTGATGCCAGGCATTTGTTTAGGGTCTGCCAGACTTATAAATTCAATATATTTAGCTGAACTCTGAGGCTCAGATGCTTTGATTAAGTTTGATAAAGAATAACCAAGCCATGGGATAACCATTGACCAGCCTTCAACACACCGAAAGCGATAGACTCTTTCTTCCATAGGAGCCAGCTTTAAAAGACTATCTATATCCCAAACCTTAGGCTTATTAATGAGACCCTCAACGCTGATGGTCCATGGTCTTGTTTTAAGTGTGTGGGCATTTCGGGCGGGGTCAGATTTATCGGTGCCAAACTCATAAAAGTTGTTATAGCTAGTAACGTCTTTATAGCTGGTTAACTTTTCCGTTAAAAAATACTTGGGGTTTGGTTTTGATCTAAGTTGAGTGTTTTGGGCAAAAGCAGTTCTACTAAAAATAGCAGTATTCGATAAACCAAAAGCTCCTGCCGCGGCTAACTTGATCAGCTGACGGCGCTTTTCAAATACTTCTTTTGGCGTGATGTCGCTGGGCAAAAGGCTAAAGTCATTTTTCATGGATCTAGCTTAATCTAGAACAACAATCTTTGCTGACAGTCCAGATTAAACCCTGAGCATCATATGCTCAATTTTTAGACACTTGTCCATGATGGCTGCTAGATCATGCTCTTTCGCATAAGCTACTGCTTCGGCGTTGATGACGCCCAATTGGAGCCATATGGATTTAGCGCCAATCTCTACAGCCTCATGAGCAATTGGTAAACAATCCTCTGATTTTCTGAATACATTCACCATATCAATAGCAAATGGAATGCTCTTAAGATCAGGGTAGCATTTTTCACCCAGGATTACTTCACAAGAGGGGTTTACTGGGATGATCCTATACCCATGACTTTGCATATATTGAGCGACCCCATAGGACGGTCTTGATGGTTTGTCGGATAAGCCCACTACAGCAATAATTTTTGTTTCTTGCAATAATTCATTCATGCTTTCAGTATCTACTGAATTAAATAAAAATTAAAGTCCAAGATTACTTTTCACCTGCATGCCAAAAAATAAATTACACCCCAAGAAACTTCTTTTGAGTAAGTGGACAGATGTTCATCCTCAAAATAAGGAAAAACACTTTATGGTGGTGAAGGTCATACAACCTGAAGATCTCTTGGCTCCTATTGAGCAGGTAGTTATCGAGGCTGTCATGACTAAGCGCCAAAAGACAATACACTGGCGAGATCTCACCAATGGATTGGATTGGCACCAGGGTTGGGTCTAGTTATAAAACCCACAAGTATATTGAAGCAACTCTATAAAACATATTTTTTAAAGCAGAATTGTTTGTGCTTAGCGCTTTTCTATCAGAAGATAAAAAGGTATTGCTAGGAGAATGCTAAGACAAGCTGAAACAGACATGCCCAAAACATTCAACCATGGATCCTGTGGATATAGATTGATCCAGAGACTGCTAACCAAAAGTGAAACCGGGAAATGTACTAGAAAAATTGAATAAGACATTTGCCCTAATTTTGCTAATGGGTTTTTCCAGATATGCCAATGAGACCAGTCATATTGGTGGCTTAAACATAGAATCAGCGCTGTGATGCCGGCCAATAAAATACGTTCACGATAGTCAACATAAAGTGCGATAGCCAGTACATCGATTAGAACAAATATAAACAAGAGGACTCTTTTCTCTTGAATAAACCAGGCTGATAAGAAACCTAGCCCATATGATGCAAAGAAATAAATAAAAAATATATCTAAGTCATCATTGAGATTAAAAATAAATAACGAGCTAATGGTCAAGCTTGAAATACTCAAAAGACTCATTAAACGTGTTTGGCGAATTGGCCAAGAAGCAGGGCTTAATCTTTCAATCAAGAAAATGAGTAGTGCACTCACCGTGAACAATTGAAAGTCAATGGCTACATACCAAAGCCCAGCTGATAAAGATTCATAGCCTAAGATATTCTGAAGGAAAAATAAGTGGCTAACTAATTGAGCTGGCTCTGGGGGATTAGAGATTGAATCATGCACCATCCAATAACTGGCTATGAAAGAGCAAATGATGGCAAGAGCAATGGCAGCTAAATAGGGCACTACTAAGCGAAGATATTTTTGAGCAATTAAGTCAAATACGCTTGTTTTGGTGAATAAATTAGCTTGGCACAATTTTAGGCCGCTGAGATAGCCGCCTATAACTAAGAAAACAGAAACAGCCATTCGGCCATATTCAAATAAAAAATCAATCGTCTTTGGAATGACCTGTATCGCAACATCGGACATCGGGCCATAGAAGGCGAGATGGTGCAACATGATCAATAGGCATGCGGCACCCTTTAAGTTGTCGATCAATGCATGGCGCTGAGCAATATAACTTAACGGATGGGCCATATCATTGGAAGTTTGATGAACTTGTTCTCTTCGAGTTTGATTTTTCTTTTAATGGTTCGACCCTCAAAAACTGCTTCAAGCTCGTATTGATCAGCAGGCAGGTTTAGCAACATGATCGGACCATCGCTGATGGCTTTAAAAACAACTTTTCTTTTTGAGTTCGTGATTTTTAAAGTGACATCAGCAACCCATAGTGGTCTGGCGGGGTGATCTTGAGCGAACTCTAGAGTTAAAGGCCACTTCTTGCCTAACTCAAGCATCGCATCAGATTCTTCACTGCCGATACCGCCAGTTATAAATTGAATGCCTTCGTAATTCTGTGACTCGGGGATATCAGCTTGGGCTAATGCGCTTGTAGGCATGGTTAAGCTAATTAATATAGAAGCCAATATGCAGGACAACAAGCAGGCTAATGAGAAGTTCCGCTGATGGTTGATCTGTGCTTTTGAGGAGTGAGTGTGAGCTGTCTGTGTACTCATGAAGGCCTTATTCATTTCTTTTGCTTTCACAACCTGTTCCGCAAGAGTTGCAGGATCCTTGAGAAGAACCACATGCCTCAGCATTTCTATTGCGAAACATGAGCCAGTAGCGTTTGAGCATATATGCCACAACAGAGGCTCCAATCACCCAAACTAAACCATCAAAAATCATTTCAGCTACTGTCATCTCATATCTCTCCGTTCTGACTGTGAGGATAAACCCTTTGCCATTTTCGACGATAAATACACTTCCCTCAAATCCCCAATTAAGCCTTTTTTAAGTATTTTTCATAGATTTCTTGACAAGTCCAAAAAATACTGTATATTTATACAGTATTGAGGCTTTACCTTGTATTTAAAGCCTCTAGAGACAAAGACTTGAGTAATAAAAGGAGAAATAAATGAAAACGATGATTTCTAACCCAATTTGGTCAGCTATTAGTGGTTTGGTTATTTGGATGGTTTTTGCTGAGAAGCCAGGTGAGTGGCAGCGCAAAGAATGGGTTTGCAGTCGCTCTGAATAAGGCGCCAAAACTCGGGAGTTCTCTTAAGCTATTTCTTTGAAATAGCTAGCGTCTGCAACACGTCCTTTAAACATTTTTGGCATAAACACGTTTGTTCGGGTTGAATGATTTCCTTAGGCAAGGGTAGTAATGCCATACACCAACACTGATCTTCCTTCGCCAGGCTTGCACAGTGAAATGCTTCTCCGCATTGAGAGCAGATTTGATTCATGATGCTTTTTGCATCTTTTCAATTTTGCTCGTTAAATCCTTAATCGCTTCAGTTAAAAATAAAAGCTCCTGCTCTTTGAGCAAATCAATCTTTTGATGAAGTAATTCAATTTCCAATTCGGCTTTTACATTGATTTCAAAATCATTACTAGCTTGTAAGCGATCCACCTCAGATTGTCTGTTTTGACTCATCATGATGGCTGGTGCTGTATAAGCAGCCTGAAAAGATAAAAGTAAATTCAATAAAATAAATGGGTAGGGATCCCAAGCTTGCTGGCCCCAAATTGCATTGCTAACTATCCAAACAAAAATAGCAGCACTCTGAATCAGAATGAACTTCCAAGAGCCAACAGTTCTGGCTACCAGATCTGCAACCTGTTGACCATAAGTGAGAGGTGGTTTGGCCGGAGATAAATGTTCAGATGCAATAGAAGGGTAGTGTTGACGATGGGCACGTCGATGAGCGCGCAAGGACTCTAAGATTTGAACGTCATGAGTGCTTGGTACGTGTTGGCTCATATGTTTACCTTTTTAAAATGACCAAAGTAATGCCGGGATTGCCGAGCATATCTTTAGTCAGTATGTTCTTTATTGTGGGATTTTGTTTGTTTAATTCTTGATAAGCTTCTTTGCCGGGCTGTAAATCCTCACCCGCATAGTAGCTATGAATAATATGAGTCCGTCGTTGGTAGATTAATTCTTGGCGTATTGCTTCTTTAATTCTTCCGCCTTTGCCGCCTGAACCATAACCATGAATGACCTTCACCACTTTAACGGCTGTTCCTGATAACTCAGATAGAGTGTGATCAAACTTTTCTAAAGCTTGATCAACAGTGGGAAGTTTTTCTTCTAAATTAAGTGTAAAGATACCGCCTACTTTTTTAGGAACCGCAGGTATCTCTGATGACCCACAGAAGGGACATATTTTTTGTAATATCCCCCTGGGGTTGCCGCAATCAGGGCAGAGGACGGATCGTTGGTTGACCATTTAACCAAGCTTCTAAACATTCAATAACGCCATTAGCGAAATTTTCAAATACCGGTATCGACACAAAACCCAAGTGAGGCGTTATTAGAGTATTGGGCGTTTTGCGTAATGGGTGATCACTTGGCATCGGCTCAATATCGAATACATCAACAGCAGCGCCAGCAATTTGATGATTATTAAGCGCCAAGACAAGTGCTTCAGTGTCTACCAAGATCGCGCGAGATGTATTAATCAAAATGGCATCTTGACGCATCAAGGCTAACTTTTCCTGGTTGATCAGGCCCTTCGTTGTTGGGCTTGGCACAATATGCAACGAAACAAAATTGGCTTGTTGTAACAGCTCATCTAGCGTGACTGATTGAGCGCCGACTGCTTGAGCTCGCTCAGCAGTCATGTTGGGGCTCCAAGTTAAGACTTTCATGCCAAATGCGATAGCTACTTTAGCAACTCTACTACCAATTTCTCCTAGACCAATTAGGCCTAATGTTTGACCATGCAAAATAGGTAATAAGGAGTTTTGATTGCGCCAGCCATTTTGTGTGAGTAAGGCATTTTGATCAATTAAACGTTTGTGGATGCCTAATATCAAAGCCCAAGTTAATTCAGTGGTGCTTTCTTTGGATGGACCCCATTCGGTGTGGCTAATCAAAATGTTGCGCTGTTTCAGTGCATCGGCATCTAAAGTGCCATTGCGCGTGCCAGTAAACACAACATACTCCAAAAGGGGTAACTGGGCTATCAAGTCTGCTTTTAAAGGCGTTCTATCCCGCATGAGCACAATAACGTGAGCATTTTTAATGGCATTAAGAAGCTCTTCGCCCTTTAGCTGGCGATTGAAGATCTCCACATCAGCCATTTTTTCGATATTGGCCCAGTTAGATAGCTTTTTATAGGAATTTTCGTAATCGTCTAAAACTACTACTTTTTTACGCACTTTTTGCCCCTAATTATTTTTTTAATTGCTTTGATTATAGGAGTGTGGGATATTTATGTGGTCATAGAGCAAAAAAAGCCAGACACCCCTATCAATAAGGAGACAACATGAAAGCAAAGCTTTTAGCAGGACTTATTTCAGCCTTGTGTTTAACTGGTGCTGTTCAAGCGCAAAGTAACGACTGGCCTAATCAAAAAGTCATTAAATTGATATCTGTTTTTCCTCCTGGAGGATCTGTAGACCAGGTATCAAGAATTTTGGCGCCGACTTTGCAAAATCAATTGAAGCAAAGTGTGATTGTTGAAAATATCGGTGGTGCTTCTGGTGTGATCGGTACTGCAGCATTAGCTAAAGCTGCACCAGATGGTTATACATTTGCGGTGGTATTTGATACGCACGGCGTTAATCCTAGCTTAAAAGACAAGATGCCTTTTGATACTAAAAAGGATCTCATTACTGTGACCATGATTGGTACAGCACCAATGGTCATTGCGGCTAGTAAAAACTCAGGCATTACTAGCTTTAAACAGTTGCTTGATGAGAGCAAAGCCAAGAAACCAAATAGCTATGGTTCAATTGGTACTGGCAGTTTAGGCCACTTAGCACTTGCTTCATTATCAAAAGATGCCAAGTTTGATTGGACCCACGTGCCTTATCGTGGCGGTGGTCCATTGATGCAAGATGCCCTAGCAGGCCACGTACCTTTATCTGTTGGTTCTATTTTCTTGGTTAAGCCGCATGCTGATTCTGGTGGTGTGATTCCTTTGGCAGTAACAACACGTAAGAGATCTCCAGAGATGCCTAATGTGCCAACAATTGCTGAGAGTGGATATCCTAATTTTGAAGCACCGGCATGGTGGGCAGTGATTGCACCAGCCAATACGCCAGCAGCTATTGTGAACAAGATGCATGATGAAGTTGCAAAAGCATTAAAGACACCTGATGTAGCTAATCGTTTGAAAGCTCAAGGTATTGATGTTCAAGCTTTAGGACCAAAGCCAGCTCAAGAATTTGTTAACAAACAAATCGACATCTGGGGTAAGTTCGTTAAAGACAACAACATTAAAGAAGCTAATTAATTTCTTGTTGTGTCATTAGATCAAGATCGTTTAGTTCCTTATCAACCGCTGGATCTCCAAGATCCAGCGGACTTGGTTTCTGCCATTCGCAAGCGTCGTGGCGGGGACTTGATCAATCTTGATCGCATGCTTCTCCACAGTACCCCATTTGCGAGGGGCTGGAATCAGTTCTTGGGTGAGGTTCGTAATAACCTCGCTTTGGACCCCAAGTTACGCGAATTAGCAATGTGTGGTGTTGCAGTGATTAATCGTGCAGACTATGAGTTCTTGCATCATGCACCTGTCTTTATCAAAGAGGGCGGTAACCAAGAACAAGTAACAGCCATGCGTAATATTGGTTCATTAGCGATGCCTTCTGGCTTATTCTCAAAAATTGAAGAGGATGCTATTGAACTCACCATCCAAATGACACGATCTATCGAAGTTGATCCTGTCTTGATGGAGCGTATTCAAAAGGCTTTAGGTAACTCTCAATTGGTGGAGTTAGTTGGTGTGATTGCCACATACAACATGGTTTCAAGATTCTTGGTGGCGCTTCAAGTTACCCCTGACCATTTATAAGAACATCTCTTTATTTGAAGCGTAGATCGCTTTTTTTAATCGAAGTTGTTTGAAAAGTTAGCTTTATAGCTAATAGCTCGATATTCCAAAAATAACTAATATGGTGCATATTAATTAAAAGAGATAAATTATTTTGAGCGTTTTAGGCCACATTTACATCATTGATGATGACGCCTCCATGAGAAGTTCAATAGCTCGAATGTTGGCTAACTACGGCTACACCACTGAAGTGTATGAGCGTGCTGAAGATTTTCTTGAGCAATCAATTCCTGTTTCACCTGCAGCAGTTCTTTTAGATATGCGCATGCCAACCATGTCTGGCATTGAATTGCAAAACAAGCTGAATGAACTAGGTCGCCAGACGCCAATTATTTTCATTTCAGGTGAGTCTATGCCTCATGAGATTGTGACAAGCATGAAACAAGGCGCTGTTGATTTTCTATTTAAGCCATTTAACTTAGATGATCTTTTAAAAGCCATTGTGAGTGCGGTTGCAAAAGATAAGCTCATTTTTGAATCCATGACTCAGTCCTTGACGGTTATTCAGAGATACGACTCTTTAACCCCAAGAGAGAAAGAAGTTTTTGCATTATTAGTACAAGGTTTAATGAATAAAGATATTGCTATTGAATTAGGAACCACTGATGCAACCATCAAAGTTCATAAATCGAGAGTGATGGACAAAATGAAGGCTGAATCTTTGCAGGACTTGGTACGTTTGTTTGCTTTATTGAAAAAATAACCGTATGCCTAACCATATGATTTGATGCTCTAAATGGTATAGTTGCATAGGGAAATTGGAGATAGCATGGCTGTAGAAAATAAAAATAAGGTAGAAATCATTCCTGAGATTCAAGGGCATGTGTTAAAGACCGCCCGTGAAAATCTTAGATTGAATCCTGCTGAATTGGCTACTAAAGCCTGCTTGTCTAAAAAACATATCATTGAGCTAGAAGAAGGTGGTCTTTCTAGCTTCTATTCGCCAGCTCACAAAGTTAGAGTAGCTAAAAAGGTTTCTCAAATTCTAGGTCTTGATGAAAATCTTGCGTTGGTCTTCCCAGGTAGTGATCTAGCTAAACAAGAAACACTTCATTTTGATGCTCCTGAAGCGGTTAAAGAAGCTGCTCCAGCGGAAGCTCCAGCTGCTGCAAAAGAAGCTAAGCCTTCTAAAAAAGCAGAGCCGGTAGAAGATAATCCTGTGGTTAAAGATCGTATTGTTAGTTTAGAGAATATTCGCCCAAGTTACCCAGAAACAGAGCCATCACAAAAGAGTAACGGTAGAGCAATCGCTTCTATCGCTTTAATCGTTTTAGTAGCTGGCGGTTTGTACATCACCAAAGATCACATCGTTGAGTTGGTAACTCCGGCACCGAAGCCTATTGCTCTTTCTGTAGAAGAGCAAGCGGCTATTCAGGAAGAGAAGCCTCAAGATCCTGCTGTGGCGCCATCTCCAGTATCTCCTGCTTTGCCTAGCGAAGCAGGTTGCCCTAAGGCAGATGCATCAGTAACTAGCTATGCTGTTAGCGAACCAACAAAATCAGGTAACTTTGTTTTTATTCAAGCAAAAACAAAGCAAACAGTTTGTGTTGTTGATGCAAGTGGTAAATCAACATTGCAAACCATTGAAGCTGGTGCTAATCACACATTCACTGGTAAGGCTCCATTCACTGTATTAACTGCAGGCTTAGGTAACTTGAGTGTTTATTTCCAAGGTCGTCCAGTACGTCCTAATAATGAGCAAGCTAAAACAATCAAGCTGGAAGAGACAAAATAAAAAATCTGGAACATAGTAATCAATAAAAAAGGAAGCGCAAGCTTCCTTTTTTATTGATTAGTTAATAGCGAGCAGATCATTTTAGAGAACTGTATACATACGTATAAAATGAAGGCATGACAAAGTCTCCGCACTCTCGCTCTGAATTATTTTGGGCTTTTACATGGCTAGCCCTTCATGGCTTTGGTGGTGTTTTACCAGTTGCCCAAAGAGAGCTAGTAGAAAAAAGAGCATGGTATACGGAGCAAGAATTTCTCGAAGAGTGGGCAATTGCCCAAGTGATGCCTGGACCTAATATTATTAATTTGGCAATTATTTACGGTTCAAGGTACTTTGGTTTTTCTGGTGCTTTAACCGCAGTGGCGGGTATGTTGCTCTTTCCGATGTTGGTGTTAATTATCATTGCAATACTCTCTTTAAATTATGGCGATCAGCCCTTAGTAACTGGCGCGCTTCGAGGTATGGGGGCTGTAGCAGCAGGCTTAATTGCCGGAACTTCTTTGAAGTTAGCTAAAGCTCTTCGAGTACACCCCCTTGGGTATGGAGTTTCGGTTGCAATAGCTATGGCGTGTTTTGTATTAGTTGCTTGGGTCAGGGTTCCATTAATTTATACATTGCTGACATTAGGCATTCTTTCAATTTATTTGACCTACAGAAAGGTGAGACTCAATGGTCTTTAACCTTTTTGATTGGGTTCAAGTTTTTTTACACTTCACCGCAGTTTCATTATTGGCTGTTGGTGGAGCTGTTACTGTTATACCGGAGATGCATCGTCATATAGTTCTTCAAAATAATTGGATTACTGACTCTCAATTTTCAGCATCGATTGCAATTGCTCAATCTGCTCCAGGGCCCAATATCTTGGTGATTGCTATGTTTGGTTGGTACATCGGAGTTAATTCAGTTGTTGGGGTCTATGAACAATATATTTGGGGAATCATAGGAATGCTAATTGCTATGGTTGGCGTGATGTTGCCAAGTTCCTTTTTAACTTACTCAACTGCAAAATGGGTGAGAGCGCATCAGAATACTGATTATGTGATTGCCTTTAAGCAGGGTTTGGCACCAATGGTCATTGGGGCTATCTTGGCAACAAGTTGGATTATTTCTGCAACTAGTGATGATCTAATGAATGATTGGCCTTTATGGCTTTGCACAAGCACAACAGTTTTGCTTATTTGGAAGACGCAAATACATATCTTATTGTTATTAGCTATTGGAGCGGTGCTTGGAATGCTTGGAGTTATTTAAGAAAAACTTAAAAACTCAGGTATAAAAAACCCGACCGAAGTCGGGTTTTTTATTACATACAACCCAAATTACATAGGGTTGATGTTTGAAGCTTGCTTGCCCTTAGGGCCAGTTGTTACTTCAAAGCTAACCTTTTGGTTTTCTTTCAAGCTTTTGAAACCGTTACCTTGAATCGCTGAGAAGTGAGCGAATAAATCTTCACCACCACCATCAGGAGTAATAAAACCAAAACCTTTTGCGTCGTTAAACCACTTAACAATACCTGTTGCCATTACTGAAATTCCTTAAAAAAATTAAACGTGGTGATTTCTCACCATTTCTTTGCAGGGCTGGAAGATTCAACTAACCGAA
>JBEGTH010000015.1:0-44332 GCA_041179505.1 Pseudomonadota bacterium
GGCCGCTTAGTGAGATATCAGCCACCTGAAGAAATTAACGGTGTGCGTGTGGACACTGGTGTGTATGAGGGTGGTGAGATTCCGATGTTCTACGACTCGATGATTGCCAAGTTGATTGTGCATGGCAAGGATCGTATGGATGCGATCACGAAAATGCGTGCAGCTTTAAACGAATTTGTTATTCGTGGCATTCATTCAAACATCCCGTTCCAAGCTGCTTTGATGCAGCATCCACGTTTTATCTCTGGCGACTTCAATACAGGTTTCATTGCTGAAGAGTTCCCGCACGGTTTCCGTGCCAGCGATGTTAAACCTGCTGACCCACATTTAATGAATGCACTAGCAACAGCCATTCATCGCCGTTACTTAGATCGTGCAGCGGGTATCTATGGTCAGTTAGAGGGTCATGAAGTCAAGATCCCTAATACCTTTGTGGTGGCTTCTGGTGAAGCAGGCAAGATGGATTACGTACCATCTCAGCTAGAAATTACCAACACTGGATACAATGTGACTGTTCAAGGTAAGACTTACGACATCGAAACTGATTGGAACCCAGGTCAAATTATTTACAGTGCCAAGGTCAATGGTCAAACAATCTCTGCACAAGTAGAACGTACTAATTTGTTCTACCGAATCCAGTTTGATGGTGTGCGTGTTGATTGCATGGTGTTAACTGAGAAAGGCGCAGAAATGCAGAAGTTAATGCCTTTCAAAGAACCACCGGATATGTCTAAGTTCCTCTTGTCACCAATGCCTGGTTTGTTGGTGGATGTTGCTGTGACAGTGGGTCAAAAAGTGGAAGCTGGTCAGCGCTTGGCTGCGATTGAAGCGATGAAGATGGAAAACGTTCTTCTTGCGACTCAAGATGGCATTGTTGCTGAAGTGATGGTTGCTAAAGGCGAAAGCTTAGCTGTTGATCAACAGATCCTCCGTTTCGAATAAGGGCGATATGACAAATTCATCTAGCGCTAAGCCATTCAAAATCTTAGGTATCCAACAGGTGGCGATTGGCGGCCCGGATAAGACCAAACTCCAGAAGTTATGGGTGGATATGTTTGGTCTTGAGGTCACAGGCACATTTAAATCTGAACGTGAAAACGTAGATGAAGATATTTGTGCCATGGGCAAGGGTCCTTATAAAGTTGAAGTCGACTTGATGCAACCGATTGATCCTGAGAAGAAGCCAGCTGTGCATGCCACCCCGTTAAACCATATCGGTTTATGGGTGGATAACTTGCCAGTAGCAGTGGAGTGGTTAACAGCAAATGGTGTGCGTTTTGCACCGGGCGGTATTCGCAAGGGAGCGGCCGGTTACGACATTACGTTTTTACATCCTAAGGGCAATGAAGAGTTCCCGATCGGTGGGGAAGGTGTTTTGATTGAATTGGTCCAAGCGTCACCTGAAGTGATTGCTGCTTTAAGCTAATTTCGCTAGATAAGCTAAAACTAAAGCAAATAAGCAAAAAAAAGCCACATCTGAGGATGTGGCTTTTTACATATGATTCAAAATTTTAAGCGTAGGCAGCCATATAGCTTAAGCCTTTACGCCATTCAGAGAAGGCGGCCAGCTTAGGCGGCAACTCACGGATAGCTCCAATGAGCAGTAAACCCTTGTTTTTATTCAATTCTTTGCATAAAACAACAAACTCATCATCTGATAAGTGGTTAAAACCGTATCTCACTTAAGGCTCCTTTTAAAGTGTCCTTGTACCCTTAACGCATGAGTTTTCAGTTTGGTTGACGCTTTTAAAGAATATTCATTCAAAGTAAGCCTCGTTAAGGATATTTTTTTCAGTAAAAGGCATAATGTTCGTTTTAGGATGTTCCTTTTTTACAGATTTTTATACTAACTATATGTTTTTCAGGAGATTTTATGTCTAACTTGCCTCAAGGTATGGCGATTAATGCCGAAGTAAGCCCAGAATTTGCAACCATTTTGACTCCTGAGGCACTAGCCCTGGTCGCTAAATTACACCGTGCCTTTGAGCCTCGCCGCCAAGAATTATTAAAAGCGCGTGTTGAGCGCACAAAGCGATTAGACGCTGGCGAAAAACCAGACTTTTTACCTGAAACAAAAGCTATTCGTGAAGGCGACTGGAAAGTTGCACCGATTCCTGCTGCATTGCAATGTCGTCGTGTTGAGATTACTGGCCCAGTAGAAGCCAAGATGGTGATCAATGCATTTAACTCAGGTGCTGACTCTTACATGACAGACTTTGAAGATTCCAACAGCCCAAGCTGGACGAATCAGATTCAAGGTCAAATCAATATGAAAAAAGCAATTCGTCGCGAATTGTCTTTGGAGCAAAACGGTAAGTCATACAAACTAAATGACAAGATTGCCACTTTGCAAGTGCGCCCACGTGGTTGGCATTTGGATGAAAAGCATGTGACGGTTGATGGTCAGCGTGTTTCAGGCGGTATTTTTGACTTTGCTTTGTTCTTCTTCCACAACGCTAAAGAGCAATTGGCTCGCGGCGCTGGTCCTTACTTCTATTTGCCAAAAATGGAAAGCCATTTAGAAGCTCGCTTGTGGAATGATATTTTCTGCATGACTCAAGATGAACTTGGTTTCCCACGTGGCACGATCAAGGCCACAGTGTTGATCGAAACTATCTTGGCAGCATTTGAGATGGAAGAAATTCTTTACGAATTGCGTGAACACAGCGCTGGTTTGAATGCTGGTCGTTGGGATTACATCTTCTCTTGCATCAAGAAGTTCAAAGTGGACAAAAACTTCTGCTTAGCCGATCGCGCTAAGGTCACTATGACAGCACCATTTATGCGTGCTTATGCATTGTTGTTATTAAAGACTTGCCACAAGCGTGGCGCACCTGCGATGGGTGGTATGAGTGCTTTGATTCCTATTAAGAACGATCCTGAGAAAAATGCTATTGCTATGCAAGGCATCATCAATGATAAAAAACGTGATGCAACGGATGGTTACGATGGTGGTTGGGTAGCTCACCCAGGTCTTGTTGAAGCTTCTATGGCTGAGTTCAAAGCAGTATTAGGCGATCGCCCTAACCAATTTGACAAGCAAAAACCTGAAGTGAATGTCACTGCGGCTGACTTGTTGGATTTCCAACCAGAGACACCGATCACTGAAGCTGGTTTACGTATGAACATCAACGTGGGTATCCATTACTTAGGCGCATGGTTGGCTGGTAACGGTTGCGTGCCGATTCATAACTTGATGGAAGATGCTGCAACTGCAGAGATCAGCCGTTCACAAGTATGGCAGTGGATCCGTTCACCAAAGGGCGTTTTGGATAACGGTACTAAAGTAACTGTTGAATTAGTTCGCCAATTGATCGCTGAAGAGTTGCCAAAAGTAAAAGCCAGTGGTGCAACTGGTCACTGGGATCGCGCTGCTGAGATTTTTGACGTGATGAGTACTGGTGAGAAGTTTGAAGAGTTCTTAACTTTACCTTTGTACGAGGAAATCTAATTGACCATCTTGGCCATCGACACCTCGACACAGTGGTGTTCTGTGGCCTTGGTTAATCCCCAAGGAGGCGTGGATACCAAGCCTCCTTTTTCTTTGATTCGTCACGAAAATCTAGGCCCAGAATCTAGTCAGCATGCCTTGGATTGGGTTGAAGCTTTGCTTGGTGAAGCGGATATCTTTTTTAAAGATCTAGAGGCGATTGCAGTCGGGATTGGTCCAGGCGCTTTCACAGGAATTCGGATTGGTGTGGGTATTGGACAAGGTATGGCCTTAGGCGGTGATTTGCCTTGCTTGCCAATTGTCTGTCTTGATGCCATTGCATTAGAAGGTATTAACTCTTTAGGTCTCCAAACTGGAGACCAAGTCTTGGTCGCCGTGGATGCTCGCATGAGTGAAGCGTATTGGGCCATGTATCAAGTTCAAGACAATGGTTTACCAGAAAGATTAGGGGATATCCATTTATCAGCCCCAGACACCATTGAGCTACCTGCAAGCGCCTTCTATCTAGTGGGTAATGCTGTAACAGCCTATCCAGAAAAAATGGCTCAGCATCAAGCACAAGCGATCAAAATTGATGTTGATGCAGTTCCTCATGCCAGATCGATTGCTCGTTTGGGATTTGATGCTTTGGGAAAAGGTCTTCAAGTCAGTGCTGAAGAACTTCAGCCGATTTACATCAGAGACAAGGTGGCACAAACCATCGCTGAACGAGCAGAAACAAAGGATCAAGCCTAGGCTAAGCTAAGAACGATATGTTGGATACCAGACTATTGCCCATGGCTGTGCGCGACCTGGATCAGGTTGTAGAGATCGAAAATAAGAGTCATCTTGCGCCATGGACTTTAGGTAAATTCACAGACTCCCTAGACGCAGGTTATTGGGCCTATTCTTTAACCCAATTAGGTGTTGATGATGCACCTGATACTTTGATTGCTTATTGTATTTTGATGCCCGGAGTTGATGACTTAAGTTTGCTCAACATTACTGTTGATCCTCAATATCGTCGCCAGTCTTGGGCAAGAAAAATCATGGCGGTGATGGAAGATCAGGCTATTCAAAAAAACTTCCAGAAAATATTCTTAGAAGTTCGTGCTGGTAACGCGCCGGCGATTGCTCTTTATGAGCGTATGGGATATCAGCGGGTCGGGATCAGAAAAGCATATTATCCAATCCATGAGGGGCAGCGTGAAGATGCCTTGGTCATGATGAAAGAGTTAATGAAAGAGTCGATAAGAGCATGAGTCAGAAAGATTATTTAAACGCGATGGGTATTAGCACTTGGGATCTCCAAGATGCGGGGGATGAGCCAAATTCAAATCAAGCAAGTGCTGCGCATTCCGTGGCGCAAGATGCGATTATGGATTCAGCAATACCATCAAGTGACGCTGGTCTTTGGACTTTTGTGATCGACCAGTTGTCAGGGGATGCCAGTTTATTGTTCGATAAAATTTTGGCATCTTTGATGTTAACGAGAGCTCAAGTTCAGATCATTAGCAGTGCAGAAGCACTATCAGGCAAAGCGTCTGGCCATGTGATTCTCGCTATGGGGTCTGATCTAGGTAAAAGGCTCTTGCAATTGCAAGAGCCTTTTGAAGAGCTTCGTGGTGCTGTTCACTCCTTAGAGCAGGGTGATACTGAGTGGCCAGTTGTTTTAACTTATCACCCAGAGCATCTTTTAAAACGTTCTGTTGATAAGTCAAAAACTTGGCAAGATCTTATTTTGGCAAGATCTCTCATTTAATCATTTAGCTCACTAACTAAATATTAAGCATTTAAATTATTTTTCTTAGTTCTCGCGCGAATGTTGAGGAACTCAACTAAGAGAGAGAAGGCCATCGCAAAGTAAACATATCCCTTAGGGATGTGAACATCTAAGCTTTCTGCGATCAATACAAGGCCAACAATCGTCAAGAAAGACAATGCTAGTACTTTGATGGAAGGGTGTCTGTGGACAAACTCGCCAATCGGCTTGGCAGCATAGAGCATCACCGCAATAGAAGCCAATACCGCAGCAATCATGATGGAGATCTCATCCACCAAACCGACCGCTGTGATCACGCTATCGAGCGAGAACACAATATCTAAAATACCAATCTGAATCACGGCACCCCAGAATACTTTTGCTTTAGCAGCGGTTGCAGCTGCCGCTGAAATCACAGGCTTAGAGTCATCGTAACTTTCAACATGCTCTTCATCAGCTTCCACTTCAAGATAAATCTCTTTGGAAGCTTTCCA
Organism: Pseudomonadota bacterium; assembly: GCA_041179505.1. Classification (GTDB taxonomy): domain Bacteria; phylum Pseudomonadota; class Gammaproteobacteria; order Burkholderiales; family Burkholderiaceae; genus Polynucleobacter. The sequence continues at coordinate 5,687 of JBEGTH010000015.1, forward strand.
AAGCAAGAACAAGCCACCGAAGAATAAGATCAGGTCTCTACCGCTGATCTCTTGATTGAAGGCTGTGAATAGCGCTTCTGTAAGACCCATGACCCAAGACAAGCTCAAGAGCAATAGAACGCGAGTGATGAGGGCAAACATTAAACCAAAGCGACGAACTTGATCTCGCATTTCGGCTGGTAAGCGGTTAGCAATTACGCTAATGAAAATAATATTGTCGATACCCAAAACGATCTCTAAAGCAGCTAGTGTTAGAAACGCGATGATGGTGTTGGGATCTAAAAGAAATTCAAGCATCAGTTGTCGCCTTAAAGTTAATGTTCTTATATGTCAAAAATACTCTTTTTGACATCTTATATATAACTTGCAAGGGCTGGTGAAGATTCTCAATTACCTGAAAAACTGTGGGGTAATTCTAGAATTAATGCTTGTGTTCGCCAATTAAATGGAGTGAATCGTATTCAAGTTGATTGCGATCATGCCAACGAATAATGTAGACCATGATGATGCAAACAAAGCTGCCGAACATCAAAATCACAATCGAGATAGGTACATCTAACCAAATCAGTATTGAGTACAAGAACAGCATGCCGAGTACCGATAAGTTTTCATTGAAGTTTTGGACCGCAATGGAGTGACCAGCAGAAAGTAGTACATGGCCACGATGCTGCAATAGGGCATTCATAGGGACCACAAAATAGCCAGACATCCAGCCAATAGTGACCAAGAAGATATAAGTAATTAAGAGATACAAAGGAACTTGGAAGAAGCCTAAGTCAATCTGAAGATTGGGTAAGAGGTCTTTGCGATAGATTGCCATGATCATGACCAAGGCACCCATCATCACGCCATATTGCAAAACACCTAATGATTTCTTTAAGGGTACTCGCCAGGCAGCCCAAACAGCACCACCAGCCACACCAAAAGCCACTACGGCTTGCAAGATAGCACCTTGTGATAAAGACATACCCAGAGCTGATTCAGCCCATTTGAGAACGATGAACTGTAAAGTTGCTCCTGCACCCCAGAACAAAGTGGTGACAGCCAGAGAAATCTGTCCCAAGCGATCTTTCCAAAGGGTACTAAAGCAATGTTCAAAGTCTTTGATCAAACGAATAGGATTACTTTCTTGTTTTGGGTAAACCGCACCTGTATCAGGGATTCTTAAATTGAAACCGGCCGCAATGATGTAAATCAAGGCAATGATGCAAATAGCGGCTTCTGGTGCTGTATCAATGCCCGTATCAAAGAAAGGTATGTCAAAGCCAAGGAAGAAGGTGGATAGCTGATTAGAAATCAACATGCCCCCAAAAACTGTTCCTAAAATAATCGATCCAACCGTTAAACCTTCAATCCAACCATTGGCAGCCACGAGTTTTTCTGGCGGTAATAGTTCGGTCAAAATGCCATATTTGGCAGGGGAGTAAGCTGCTGCACCAAAACCAACAATGGCATAAGCCATGAGTGGATGGGTGCTAAATAACATAGCCATACAACCAACAATTTTGATAGTGTTGGTCATGAACATCACCTTACCCTTAGGTCTTGAGTCGGCAAAGGCGCCTACAAAGGCTGCCAAGAGAACATAGGATAGAACGAAGAAAAGTTTGAGGAGCGGAGTCATCCAAGCCGGTGCTTGGAGTTGGTATAAAAGTGCAATAGCAGCTATTAAAAGCGCGTTGTCTGCGAGCGACGAAAAAAATTGCGCCGCCATAATTGTGTAAAAACCTGGTTTCATTCGTACAATTCAGTTGTGAACTACCATTAAAACACGAAAGTGAGATTTATCTGTCCAGACCAATAGTAGCCCATATTAATACCAATGCATTGCGCCATAACTTGGCGCGTGTGAGAGAACTCGTGCCCAATGCGAAGGTTTGGTCAGTCATCAAGGCTAATGCCTATGGCCATGGCATTACCAAGGCCCTTGAGGGTATGAGCAGTACAGATGGCTTTGCATTGCTAGACTTGTCAGAAGCAAAAACTTTGCGTGAACATGGATGGCTTGGCTCGATCTTGTTACTTGAAGGTCTATTTACCCAAGAGGACGTATTTGAGGCTTTGGATCTGCATTGTGACTGCGTCGTGCATGATTTGAATCAGGTTGACTGGTTAGAGAATGCCATCGAGGCGCGCCAGCCATCTGATGCCAAAGGTCTTCATATCTTTTTGAAGATGAACACAGGAATGAACCGCTTGGGTCTTGTGCCTGAGTCTTATCGTGAGGTGTATCACCGTTTACATATCGTGGGATATCAAGTCTCACATATGACACATTTCGCCAATGCAGACTATGTGGATAGAACGCCAAGTGTTGATCAGCAAGTCGAGCTCTTTCATCAAACCATTGAGGGTTTGGCGGGTGAAACATCTTTATCAAATTCTGCGGCGATTCTTTGGCATCACCATGTTGTTAATTCAGATTGGGTAAGGCCTGGCATCATGTTGTACGGAGCATCTCCATCGGGACGCTATGAAGATATTGAACATGCCAAGCTTCAAGCAGCGATGTCATTGCGTTCCAAAATTATCGCAATTCAGCATTTAGATGCTGGTGAGGCTGTTGGCTATGGCTCTCGTTATCGAACAGATGTACCGATTCGGGTTGCGGTGGTGGCATGCGGATATGCCGATGGTTACCCAAGACACGCACCTGACGGTACCCCTGTATGGGTGGCTGGTCCATCCGGTTTAGCGGATGGGCGGATTTGTCGTATTGCTGGTCAGGTCTCGATGGATATGATTACTCTGGATGTGACTGATATGCCACATGCAGACGTAGGAACAGATGTTGAGCTTTGGGGGGATTATTTGCCTGTTGATCAGGTAGCCCAAGCTGCTGGCACGATTGGTTACGAGCTCCTATGTGCCATAGCGCCAAGGGTCAAGCGCAGTTGATGCCAAAGTTAGTAATGAAATAGCCAAAAAAAAGAAGGATAAAATCCTTCCTTTTTTATTGATTCAAAGATAGTTCTAGAACTTACTTTCTCCAGATTTGCCACCATGGTGGTGTCTTATCTTCAGCTGTACTGCGGATGCCTGTTTCTACAATCTTGCTATTAGGGTAGTTGAGTTTTAGAACACGCAAAGCGTCATTACTCAGATCTTTCATACCAATAGCGTCGTATGACTTATAAAGAATGTAAAGAGCTTCCTCAATGGCTGGGGCACGATCATATTCTGTTATCGCTAATTGTGCGCGATTGACGGCTGCTAAAAATGCACCACGACGGTAGTAAAACCTAGCAGTATTAACATCACTATCAGCTAAAGAGTTCACGATATAACGCATGCGATCTAGAGCGTCAGGCGTGTACTTGCTTTCCGGGAAACGAGTTGTCAGTATTTTGAATGCTTCAAATGCATCACGAGCAGCCTTAGGGTCGCGCTCGCTCAAGTCTTGACCAGTCAACTTACCCAAGAAGCCCATATTGTCGTTAAACGTAATCAGGCCTTTTAAGTAATAGGCGTAATCCACCATTGAGTGACCTGGATGCAACTGAATAAAGCGATCAACCGCTGCAGTGGCCTGCCCTAGATCACCTGCTTTCCAGTGGCAGTATGCAACGTTCATTTGTGATTGTTGAGCATAGGGTCCAAATGGATAACGAGCTTCTAATTTTTCAAAATATTTAACGCACTTTTCAAAGTCACCGCCGTCCAAAGCATCTTTTGCTTCAACGTAAAGTTTATTTTGTGACCAGCTGGCAGTTTCATCTTCAATAGAACCAGCGCATCCTGAAAGGAGTGCGGCAGAGACCATCAAAGTGGCTGTAGCAAAGGACGCAAACATACGAACGCAAATGCGACTTAAACTAACGATGTTTATAGATGGAAGGGCACCCAATTTTGGCATTACCAGATTCTCCTGAGAACAATTCATCTGATTATATCGATGAGGATGAGATTATTGCTGTATTTGTTCCAGATAACTTAGCAGGTGAGCGCTTGGATAAGGCTTTAGCCCAATTAATACCTCAACATTCTCGTAATCGGTTGAAAGCTTGGATTGAGGGTGGATTTGTCACAATTGACGGTCAAGCACCCAAAATTAGATATTCCGTGAGGGCGGGGGATCATATTTTGGTGATTCCTCAGGCCAGTGACGAGGAGCAGGCATACGTCCCTGAAGATATTCCCTTAGACATTGTTTATGAGGACGATGAACTTCTAGTGATTCATAAACCAGCCGGGATGGTTGTCCACCCAGCAGCTGGCAATTGGTCAGGAACTCTTCTAAATGCCTTACTTTTCCGTTACCCAAGCATTGCTAATGTGCCTAGGGCAGGGATTGTTCATCGTTTAGATAAAGACACATCTGGTTTATTGATGGTGGCTAAAACCCTTGAAGCCCAAACAGATTTAGTACGTCAACTCCAGTCACGACAGGTCATCCGTCGTTATTTAGCACTCGCTTGGGGTCAGGTGAAGTCTCAAACTGTTCATGCATCGATTGGGCGAGATCCTAGAGATAGACTCAGAATGGCCTTAATTACTGGTTCAGCTGGTAAACCTGCTGTGACACATGTACAACTCCTTCAGACAGGTGCTTTTGGCAAAGCCAAAGTATCTTTAGTTGCTTGCCGATTAGAAACGGGGCGAACTCACCAAATCAGAGTTCACTTGGAATCATTGGGGAATGCTTTGCTGGGGGATCCTGTTTATAAGAAGAAAAACCCTGCTGATGCATCTCAATTGGAATTTTCTAGGGGCGGACAGGCTTTACATGCTGCAGTCTTGGGGATCAAGCACCCAAAGACCAGGGAAGAGCTTCTGTGGCAAGCGCCTATGCCTGAAGATATGAAAGACTTAGCTTTGAGATTAGATATTCCTGCAGAGGCACTTTGGCCAGATTGGGATAGTTTGGATGTCTAAAACTTGGATTAGCCCCGATTGGTCGACTCATCCGCTGATTCATGCACTGATCACCGATCGAGATGGGGGTGTCAGTCTTCCTCCGTACGCATCTCTGAATTTAGGTAGTCATGTCGGAGATGCGCCAGAGGCAGTTACAGCGAATCGAGCCATCCTCAGAAAGCATTTACCCTCAGAGCCGATTTGGTTAAATCAAGTTCACGGTATTGCCGTTTTTGATGCAGATGCTTGGGATGGTGAGCTTATTCCAAGTGCTGATGCTGTTATCACAACCCAAGTCAATCGTGTGCTTTGCATCATGACTGCAGATTGTTTGCCAGTTTTGTTAGTTGCCAAAGATGCTCGTGTGATTGGTGCAGCTCATGCTGGCTGGCGGGGTCTTTGTGCTGGGGTGATTGAGGCAACAGTGACTGCGATGAGAAACAAATTAAATAAGCCTGATCTAGAGATTCAGGCCTATTTGGGACCAGCGATTGGTCCAAAGGCTTTTGAAGTGGGTGCTGAAGTTCGAGAAGCCTTCATTAAGCAAAATGCAAAAAGTGATTTGGCTTTTAAACCCTCTCAAAACGATGGTAAGTATTTCGCTGACATCTACGAGCTGGCTAGACTGAGGCTTGATGGGGTGGGGGTTGATTTAATCAACGGTGGCCAGGCATGTACGTATCAAGATCAACGGTTCTTTTCCTATCGACGTGATCAAGTCACAGGGCGCCTTGCCAGTCTTCTTTGGATTGGAAATGCTTAAAAATAGATAGATAAAGTTGATTTACGAGCTCAAGAGAAATAGAGCTCGTAAGCTTGAACGAAGTTATAGATAGGGTTAATTCTTATAACTAATTCGGCAATAAGACCTCAAAATAGAGCTATTAGACATACAGTGAAGTTACATTATTAAGGAAGTTTTATGATTAAGTCGCAAGGCTTTGGCGCGGGTCCTAGCCTCGCTCCTCAGCATATGGCACTCATCCCGCCAGAAAAGTTGGTGGAAATAGAGCAGCAATATGCTAAAGATTTAGCAGCCTTGTGGGCCAATCCAACTGGCGCAGAAATTAAAGATCGTCGTTTCTTAGGTGAGGCCTGGAAAAATCCATGGAGCCAAGCGACAGTTAATTTTTATTTATTAAATTCTCGTCATCTTTTAACTTTGGCTGACGCTGTTGAAGCTGAAGCAAAGGTTCGTCAAAGAATTCGTTTTAGCATCGAGCAAATGATCGATGCGATGTCGCCATCTAATTTCTTGGCAACTAATCCTGAAGCGCATCAACGTCTGATTGATACCAAAGGCGAATCATTGCGCACGGGTATTTTGAACGCGCTACAAGATTTAGGTAAAGGTAAAGTTTCTCAGACTGATGAGACTGCATTTGAGGTGGGTAAAAACATGGCCACCTCTGAGGGCGCCGTGGTTTACCAGACTGACTTGTTTCAGTTAATTCAGTACAAGCCTCTAACAGCGCAAGTTTATGAGCGTCCGTACTTGATGATTCCACCGTGTATCAACAAGTACTACATTCTCGACTTGCAACCAGAAAATTCTGTGGTTCGTTATCTTGTTGAGCAAGGTCATACCGTTTACTTGGTCTCGTGGAAAAATCCAGACCCAAGCATGGCAGGTACTACATGGGATGACTATATTGGTGATGGCGCTATTAATGCGATTGAAACAGTTCAGGCGATTAGTGGTCAAAAACAAATCAATATTTTGGGATTCTGCGTCGGCGGCACCATCACGACAACAGCACTCGCAGTATTGGCTGCTAGAGATAAGCATCCAGCCGCAAGCTTGACACTATTAACAACGCTATTAGATTTCTCAGACACAGGAATCTTAGATGTGTTTGTGGATGAAACATTGGTTCAGCTTCGTGAAAACACGATTGGTGGAAAAAACGGAGGCAAGTGCGGCATGTTGCGTGGTGTTGAGTTAGCCAACACCTTCTCATTCTTGCGCCCTAATGATTTGGTTTGGAACTATGTTGTTGATAGCTACTTAAAAGGCAATTCACCACCTCCATTTGACTTGCTGTATTGGAATGGGGACTCTACCAATTTGCCAGGCGCAATGTACGTTTGGTATTTGCGCCATATGTATTTGCAGAATGACCTCAAGGTTCCAGGCAAATTAACTATTTGTGGTGAAAAAATAGATTTAGGCAAGATCAAGTGCCCAGTTTATTTATATGCTTCCAGAGAAGATCACATTGTTCCTTGGTGGTCGGCTTATGAGTCCACTAAGTTGCTCAAAGGTGCCAAGGTTCATTTTGTTTTAGGTGCTTCAGGACATATTGCTGGTGTGATTAATCCACCAGCCAAGAAAAAACGTAATTACTGGTCTAACGCCAAGATTACTCCGACAGCTGATGCGTGGTTTGCTGGAGCAAAAGAAATTCCTGGTAGTTGGTGGCCGGATTGGGCTAAGTGGTTGGCACCTTTGGGCGGCAAATTGAAGGCTGCTCCAAAGACCTATGGCAGCACGAAATACAAAGCCATTGAAAAAGCACCTGGTTCTTACGTTAAAGAAAAAGCGAAGGATTAAGCAGTAGATTAATAACAAAGCAGCAATAAAAATATTTTTAATTAATAAGTAGTTGTGAATTCAATAGGGAGAAGAAGCATGAGTCAAAAGGTCGCATATGTAACAGGTGGTATGGGTGGTATCGGTACCGCTATTTGTCAGCGTTTAGCCAAGGATGGTTTTAAAGTCATCGCTGGTTGCGGACCTAATTCACCACGTAAAGATCGTTGGTTGGGTGAGCAAAAAGCCTTAGGTTTTGATTTCACAGCGTCTGAAGGTAACGTAGGCGATTGGGATAGCACAGTGGCTGCCTTCGCTAAGGTCAAGGCTGAGTTTGGCAAAGTGGATGTTCTAGTGAACAACGCTGGTATTACTCGCGATACAGTTTTCCGCAAAATGACACCAGAAGACTGGCGTGCTGTGATCGATACCAACTTGAACTCACTTTTTAACGTGACCAAGCAAGTAATTGATGGCATGGTTGATGGTGGTTGGGGTCGCGTGATCAACATTTCTTCTGTGAACGGTCAGAAAGGTCAATTTGGCCAATCAAACTACGCCACTGCAAAAGCAGGTATTCATGGCTTCACAATGTCTTTAGCCCAAGAAACAGCGTCAAAAGGCGTGACTGTTAATACAGTTTCACCTGGTTATATTGGTACAGACATGGTGACAGCGATTCGTGAAGATGTTCTTGAAAAGATCATCGCCACGATCCCTGTGAAGCGTTTGGGAACGCCTGATGAGATCGCATCTATCGTATCTTGGTTAGCTTCTGACCAAGGTGGATTCTCAACCGGCGCCGACTTCTCGTTGAACGGTGGTTTACACATGGGCTAAGCCAGTTTATATGCCCCAAATAGGGGCATATTGCTGCGCAGCAATGAAGGGCTTGATTTACACATACAATATGGGTACTCAAGCCCTTACTAATGATTATGGTCACTAAAAAACAATCTGCTAAATCCGCTGGCGTTCGTACGATTAAGAAATATCCTAATCGTCGTCTTTATGACACTCAAACAAGTGCCTATGTCACTTTGTCTGATGTGAAGAGCCTCGTATTAAGTCATGAAGAATTTAAAGTGGTGGATGCCAAGACCGATGAGGATTTAACTCGTGCGATCTTGCTTCAAATCATTCTTGAAGAAGAGGCTGGTGGTGTGCCGTTATTTACAACGCCGATGCTCTCTCAGATGATTCGCTTCTACGGGCACTCGATGCAAGGTGTTGTGGGTGGCCTATTAGAAAAGAATATGCAATCTTTTATAGATATGCAAAGTCAGTTTGCTGAGCAATCCAAGCAAGGTGGTGTGAACTTGACACCAGAAGCATGGGCTCAGTTTATGAATGTTCAGAACCCGATGATGCCTAATATGATGGGTAGTTATATTGAACAAAGCAAAGCACTGTTTACTCAGATGCAAGAAAAAATGAAGGATCAAACCAACGTATTTACTGGTTTTCCATTCACAACCCCCAATAAGAGCGATAAATAATTGAGCGGCAAGATTGGTTTTGTTTCCTTAGGATGCCCTAAGGCTCTGGTCGATGCTGAGCGCATCGTGACGCAACTTCGTGCTGAAGGCTACGAGATCGCCAAGGATTATGCTGGCTCAGATCTTGTGGTCGTGAACACTTGTGGATTCATTGACTCAGCTGTTCAAGAGAGTCTGGACGCTATCGGTGAGGCACTGGCAGAAAATGGCAAAGTGATTGTGACTGGTTGTTTGGGAGCTAAGAAGAATGCTGATGGTTCTGATGTGGTGACATCAGTTCATCCAAAGGTATTGGCCGTTACAGGTCCGCACGCCGCTGACGAGGTTCTTGAAGTTGTTCATCAACACTTACCTAAAGAGCATGATCCATTTTCAGATTTGGTACCTAAAGCAGGTATTAAATTAACACCTAAGCACTACGCTTATCTTAAGATTTCTGAAGGCTGTAACCACCGTTGCACTTTCTGCATCATTCCTAGCTTACGTGGTGATTTAGTTTCAAGACCTATTGGAGATGTTTTGCTTGAGGCGCAACATCTTTTTGAAGCTGGGGTTAAAGAACTATTGGTGGTATCGCAAGATACGAGTGCCTATGGCGTTGACGTTCAGTACAGAACAGGTTTCTGGGATGGACGTCCTGTTAAAGCCAAATTATTTGACATGGTTGAGGCCTTAGGTAAATTAGCTAGACAGCATGATGCTTGGGTTCGTTTGCATTATGTTTATCCTTACCCACACGTCGATGAAATTTTGCCATTGATGGCACAGTTTGCAGATGAGGGGAGTGGGGTTCTACCTTATTTAGATATCCCAATGCAGCATGCCCATCCAGATGTGCTCAAGCGTATGAAGCGTCCTGCCAGCGGCGAAAAGAATTTAGACCGTATTCAGGCTTGGCGCGCAGCGTGTCCAGACCTGACGATTCGCAGTACTTTCATTGCTGGATTCCCTGGCGAGACTGAAGAAGAGTTCAATTATTTATTAGACTTCATGCGCGAGGCCAAGATTGATCGTGCAGGTTGCTTTGCTTATTCACCAGTTGAAGGTGCTAAGGCGAATGAGTTGGAAGGCGCATTGCCAGATGAACTCAGAAATGAGCGTCAAGCTAGATTCATGGCAGTTGCTGAAGAAGTTTCAGCGAAGTTATTGCAGGCTAAAGTGGGTAAACGTATCCGTGTGATTGTAGATTCTGTTGATGGTCAGCGTGGCGTGGGGCGTAGTCAATCAGATGCCCCTGAAATCGATGGTCTAGTTCACCTTCTACCAACTGATAAAATCTCCAAAAAGTACAGAGCGGGAGAGTTCGTCAAAGCAACGGTGGTGGGCACCCAAGGTCACGATCTCATTGCACAGCTTTAAGTCTAGGCTTTTTACTCATAAGGCATGGGTAAATACCCTCATTTTTGTCTAATAGTCTGTTTTAGACAGTTACTCGTAAGATTAGCCCTACAGACTAGTTTTTTATATTAATAATAGTAATCAAAGGGAGTTCCAGATGGCACGTGATGTTGTTGTATTAAGTGCAGTTCGTTCTGCTATTGGTGGTTTTGGTGGTTCATTGAGTGGTATGGAGCCGGCTGAATTAGCTGGCACAGTCATGAAAGAAGCCGTTAACCGTTCTGGCGTTGACCCTCAACAAATTAATTATGTGACTGTTGGTAACTGTATCCCAACAGAGTCACGCTTTCCATATGTCGCTCGTGTAGCCGCTATTCAGGCTGGCTTGCCGATGGATTCAGTAGCTATGGCTGTGAATCGTTTATGTAGCTCTGGTTTGCAAGGCATTGTCACAACATCACAAGCCATTATGTTAGGTGATTGTGAGTATGGCGTTGGCGGTGGTGTTGAAGTGATGTCACGCGGCATCTATGGTGTTCCTACAGCACGTACTGGTGCTCGTATGGGTGACGCTAAGATGATCGATATGATGGTTGCGACATTGACTGATCCATTTGGTGCCGGTCATATGGGTATCACAGCAGAAAATTTAGCAACTAAGTGGAACATTAGCCGTGAAGAGCAAGATGCTTTGGCTGTTGAATCTCACCGTCGTGCAACAGCAGCGATTGCTGAAGGTCGTTTCAAATCACAAATCACTCCGATCACAATGCAAACTCGTAAAGGTGATGTTGTATTTGATACTGATGAACACGTTAAATCCAATACAACAATGGAAAGCCTAGGCAAGATGAAGCCAGCTTTCAAGAAAGATGGCTCTGTAACAGCTGGTAACGCTTCTGGTATTAATGACGGTGCTGCCTTCTTTGTGTTGGCTTCGGCTGATGCGGCTGCTAAAGCTGGTCAAAAACCAATGGCCCGTTTAGTGTCTTACGCTTTAGCTGGTGTACCTAATGACATCATGGGTGAAGGTCCTATCCCTGCATCTAAGATTGCTCTTCAGCGTGCTGGTTTAACTATCGACAAGATCGACGTTATTGAGTCTAACGAAGCCTTTGCTGCTCAAGCGATTGCAGTTTCTAAAGGTTTGGGTCTAGACATGACTAAGACGAACCCTAACGGCGGAGCGATTGCCTTAGGTCACCCGGTAGGTTGTTCTGGTGCATTCATTGCAACGAAAGCTATTTATGAATTACACCGCACGGGTGGTAAGTACGCTTTGGTAACAATGTGTATCGGTGGCGGTCAAGGTATTGCTGTTATTTTCGAACGTCTCTAATCAGACTTTCTAATAATAAAAAAGCCGCTTACGAGCGGCTTTTTTAATGCACCATATATTTACAAAAGATCTAACCAAGCATCCAAGCCCACAAAGTCAAATGCCAAGTCTGCTTTTTCTTTAACGATGGGTTTAGCTCTGTATGCAATCGAAAGGCCTGATCCACTCATCATTAGTAAATCATTTGAGCCATCTCCCATTGTGATGGCAGCATGTTTATTGCTCCCTAGAGCTAAACATCGAGCTTCAACATAAGCAGCTTTTGCTGCACCATCCACAATATTGCCAAGTACTTGGCCTGTCAAAACACCATCAATAATTTCTAACTGATTAGCGTGGGTTTCAGAAAGATGAAGTTCAGCTTGGAGTTTCTGTGTGAAAAATGTAAACCCACCAGAAACCAATAAGGTATGAATCCCTTTTGCATGAGCTCCAGCAATTAACTCTCTGGCACCCTGATTCAGAATTAATCGTTCGGTATAAATTTTCTCTAAGGCATTCTCAGGGACGCCTTTGAGCAAGGCAACTCTTCGAAATAAGCTTTCGCTAAAATCTTTGATTTCTCCGCGCATCGCCGCTTCAGTAATTTCTGATACTTCTTTCTTTTTACCAACTGCATCAGCGATCTCATCAATACATTCAATATTGATCAGGGTGGAATCCATATCCATGGCCAATACTTTGATATGACCCGGATTAAAGTGCTTGGGTAAAAATCCGATATCCGTTTCATGCAAAGCACCTAAGTGGCGAAGCTGCGCTCTTTGTTCTGGATGAAGAATGTCACTTAGCTCAAGAACTGTTGTTTTTGCTGTTTTAGGTTTTACTGATTGAACTGCGTGTGATTGTTGAATCTCGCGAATCAATTGTTCATCTATGACACTTGGGTGGAATAGGGCTATTTGCATATCAAACTCTTATTTTGAATCTTTGATAACAGTATCGCCTAAATGCTTAAACAGTTGGCGAATGGCTTCTAATCGCTGAGCAAAAGTAATAAAAGCCTCTTTATCAGCAGGTAATATCTTCAGTTTATCTTGGCCGTTAAGTTGAACGCGTTTATTCGTTTGAACTAATTGAATGATCTTGATCGGATCAATCGGTGGGTTCGGAATAAATTGAATTGTAATTTGAACTGGGTTGGCATCAATTTTCTTAATGCCAAGACGAGACATATTGAGGCGTAAACGATGCGTTTCAAATAAAGATTGCGCTTGCTCAGGTAACTCACCAAAACGGTCGACCAATTCTTCTCGTATCTCAATCAACTTTTCAGAAGTCTCAACGCTAGCTAATCGTTTATATAAAGATAAACGCTCGTGGACATCGGGGCAGTAACTATTGGTTAATAATGCTGGTACACCCAAAGTGATATCAGTAATGATCTCCATGGGAGCCATTAGATCTGGTTCTTTGCCACTCTTGAGAGATTTAACAGCTTTATTAAGCATCTCTGTATATAGCTGGAAGCCAATCTCAGAAATATCCCCAGATTGTTTATCGCCCAGTACTTCGCCAGCCCCACGAATTTCTAAATCGTGCATCGCCAAATAGAAACCAGAGCCCAATTCTTCCATGGCTTGAATCGCATCAAGACGAAGCTTGGCTTGCTTGGTCAATGCTTCTGGATCGGGAACGGTCAAATAAGCATAGGCTTGATGATGTGAGCGTCCTACACGTCCTCGCAGTTGATGTAGTTGGGCTAAACCAAATTTATCTGCGCGATGCATGATGATGGTATTGGCCGTTGGCACATCAATACCTGTTTCAATAATCGTCGTACATAACAAAATATTCGCACGTTGCGTCACAAAATCACGCATTACTCGTTCTAAGTCACGCTCATGCATTTGGCCATGCGCCACAACAATGCGTGCCTCAGGTAACAATTTTTCTAGAGACTGCTTGCGGTTTTCAATCGTATCAACTTCGTTATGCAAAAAGTAGACTTGCCCACCGCGTTTGATTTCTCGAAGAACTGCTTCACGAATAATGCCGTCACTCTCACGACGCACGAAAGTCTTAATCGCTAAACGTTTTTGAGGAGCTGTGGCAATCACTGAAAAGTCTCTTAAACCTTCTAATGCCATGCCCAGTGTGCGTGGAATTGGTGTGGCTGTTAGCGTCAAAATGTCGACTTCAGCACGCATGGTTTTTAGGGCCTCTTTTTGTCGAACACCAAATCGATGTTCTTCATCGATGATCACAAGACCTAAGCGTGGGAACTTTACATCTGCTGAAAATAACTTATGTGTACCAATCACAATATCGGCTTCACCTTTAGCCATGGCTTCTAAGGCGGCATTCACTTCCTTGGTTGTTTTAAAGCGTGAAAGTTCAACAATCTTGACTGGCCAATCAGCAAAACGATCCTTCCAAGTCTCTGCATGTTGTTCAGCGAGTAGAGTGGTTGGAGCCAAAATGGCAACTTGTTTGCCACCCATCACTGCTAAGAAGCTAGCACGTAAAGCGACTTCTGTTTTACCAAATCCCACGTCGCCGCAAACTAATCGATCCATTGGCTTGCCGCTGGTCATGTCTTGAATCACGGCCGCAATCGCAGCAGCTTGGTCAGCAGTCTCTTCAAACCCGAAGCCTTCAGCAAAAGCCTCGTAGTCGTGAGCTGAAAATTCAAATGCGTGACCTTTGCGTAAAGCTCTTGCTGCATAAAGGTTGAGAAGTTCAGCAGCGGTATCTCTAATTTGTTGAGCAGCTTTGCGCTTGGCCTTTTCCCATTGCCCTGAGCCTAACTGATGAAGGGGTGCTGTATCAGGGTCTGAGCCAGCGTATCGAGAAATCAATTGGAGTTGTTGAACCGGCACATACAAAGTAGCAGCATGTGCGTAAAGCAAATGTAAAAACTCTTCTTCGCCATTACCGACATCTAACAAAATTAAACCTTGATAGCGACCGATACCGTGTTCAGCATGTACAACCGGATCACCCACCTTTAATTCAGAGAGGTCGCGAACAAGCGTGTCAACGTTACTGGCCTCTTTATCTTTTCCTTTGCGTCTTGTTCTGGCACTTGCAGCAAATAACTCAGATTCGGTAATGATGATGAGTTCAGCAGAGCTAGATATAAAGCCATCATGAATAGGGCTATAGGTAATACCAAAGTGAGCATCAGAAATTAAAAACTCTGCCAAGCTATCCGATTGATGTACTTTGAGCTGATTTTCTTCTAGGAGTTGCCGCACGGTTTCACGACGACCTGGACTATCTGTGCTGATCAGGACACGTGAGCTGGTACTTGATACTAAGTGCTTCAGCTTAGAAATAGGATCTTGCTCTTTACGATTGACTGCAACAGAAGGTAAAGGCAAAAAGGCTATCTCGGTCTCATCATCTTTTACAGACGCGCCATCTTTTTCGAGAACTAAGCGAGCATGGGGTTTTAGTAAGCTGAATAACTCATCATTTTGTAAATACAACTGCTTAGGATCTAAAACCGGTCTTGATGAATCATGACTTAAAAAGTTATAGCGTTGCTGCGTGTCTTGCCAAAAGCCTCTGATATTAGTCTCCAGCTCCCCATGGATGCCAAGCCAAACAGGACCTTTGCCTAAGGGTAGGTAATCAAATACGGTCGAAGTGCTCTCAAAGAAGAGTGGCAAATAAGATTCAATACCAGCACTTGGAATACCTAAGCCCATATCTTTATAGATACTGCAGCGACTCGGATCACCATCAAATACCTCTCGCCAGCGCCCTCTAAAAGCAGTGCGTGACTCCTCATCCATTGGAAATTCATGGCCGGGTAATAAACGGACTTCTTGAACGGGGTAAAGACTGCGTTGGCTATCTGGGTCAAATGAGCGAATTTGATCAATCTCATCACCAAATAAATCGATTCGATAAGGCAAAGGGGAACCCATCGGGAACAAATCAATCAAACCACCACGAATACTATATTCACCAGGACGAACCACTGCGCTCACTGGATCGTAGCCAGCTTGCTGAAGTTGTAAGCGCAATGCTTTTTCATCGAGCTTGTCACCCTTTTTAAAGAAAAAGGTATGTGCAGCCAAAAAGCTGGGAGGGCCTAATTTTTGTAAGGCAGTGGTTACCGGCATCAAAACAATATCGCAAGCACCTGTGAGTAGCTCATGCAAGGTGGCTAGTCGTTCGGATACCAAATCCTGATGAGGTGAAAAAGCGTCATAAGGCAAGATCTCCCAATCAGGTAGCAAGCGAACTGTTAAGTGAGGTGCAAAGACGGGAATTTCCTCTTTTAAACGAGATGCATCTAGTGCATTGGCACAGATGATGACCATCACAGAAAAGGACTTTCTGTGATTTAAAGCTTGTTGAGCGATTACAGCAGCATCTGATGAGCCGGTTAGCCGAGAAACGGTCAAGCGCTGCCCATCCCTAGGTCCAGGGAGGGGGGGTGACCAAGTAATGGCCTTTAATTGGGCTTCTAATTCAGCCGATAACTTCTGCATAAGCTAGGCATTATAGAATTGAGGCATGAATTCAGCAGAAACATCATCAGAAAAGACTCCAGCGCTTCACGTACTGATTCCTTGTGCCGGCACAGGAACTCGTATGGGCTTGCAAGCCCCTAAGCAATTTGAGGTCTTGGCGGGGCAGGCGATGGTGATGCATTCAGTCGAAACTTTCTTGAACATGCCCGAAATAGCCAGTGTTTGGGTTGGCGTATCTCCTGAATTGAGCAATCCAAAGGATTTCATCACTGCCTCAGATACCCGACTCACCATCAGTCATACTGGTGGTGCTAGCCGCCATGAGACAGTTCTTCAAACTTTAGGGGCGATGTCTCAAGCTGGTGTCTCAGATGATGACTGGGTTCTAGTACACGATGCTGCAAGACCTGGTTTAAGCATTGAAGCAGCAAGACACCTGATTCAGGCTGTGACTGAGTCGGTTTATGTCTGTGGCGGCATTCTAGCGATGCCTATGGCTGATACCCTAAAACTTATCTCTCAACAAAACCCTCATTGCATTGGTAAAACTCTGCCTCGTGATGGTTTGTGGCTAGCTCAGACACCCCAGATGTTCCGCTTATTAGCTTTGAGTGAGGCTCTGCAACAGGCTGTTGCAAGCAAACAAGAGGTAACCGATGAGGCAAGCGCGATGGAAAGAGTGGGCTGTGAGCCTCTTTTGGTCCCAGGAGAATGGCGTAATTTAAAAGTGACTTATCCGCAGGATTGGTCTTTAATGAACGAATTACTTAGTTTGAAAAAGTCATCATGACAACTGCTCACTCATCTATGCCATTTCGTGTTGGTCAAGGATATGACCTTCATGCACTCGTGCCTGATCGTGATTTGATTTTAGGTGGAGTCAAAATTCCTCATACGCATGGTCTTCTTGGGCACTCGGATGCTGATGCTCTATTGCATGCCATTACCGATGCGCTGCTGGGTGCCGCTGCGATGGGTGACATTGGACGTCACTTTCCTGATACAGATGAAAAATATAAAGGTGCAGACAGCCGTGTTCTATTAAGAGCAACGATGTCTTTGATCCAAGCTGCTGGTTATCAAGTCGGTAATTTGGATGCCACCATCATTTGCCAGGCTCCCAAAATGGCGCCACATATTCCTGAAATGATCAAAAACATTGCTAGTGATTTAGGTGTTTCTGCCAGTCATGTGAATATCAAAGCAAAAACCAACGAAGGTCTTGGTCATTTAGGCCGTGGTGAAGGTATTGCTGTTCAAACAGTAGTGATGCTGTTGAAGGGCTAAAGACCTAGCTACAAATACGGATAATAAAAAAGCGCTCAGGCCTAAGCTTAGAGCGCTTTTTTTATAAGGACGTTGCTTAAACGCCTAATAGTTCCACTTCAAAGAGAAGGGTTGCATTTGGTGGAATCACGCCACCAGCACCGTAAGCACCATAACCAAGCTCTGAAGGAATCACTAAGCGACGAGTGCCACCGATTTTCATGCCTTGAACGCCTTCGTCCCAGCCCTTGATAACCATGCCGCCACCCAATGGAAACTCAAATGGGTCGTTACGGTCTTTGCTAGAGTCAAACTTCTGACCTACTTGACCATTTTCATAAAGCCAGCCTGTGTAATGAACTGATACGTAGTTACCTTTTTTAGCTTCTTCGCCAGAGCCAATAACTGTATCTTCGTATTGCAAACCTGATGCTGTCGTAATCATGTCTATTCCTTATTTTTTAAGACTATCTCTAATTTCTCTGAGTAACTGAATATCTTCCGTTACAGGAGGAGCTTCTTCAGTTGCAGCTGTTTCTTCATCCTGAAGTTTAATGCGATTAATGATTTTGACCATTTGAAAAATAATGAAAGCCAAAATAACAAAATTCAAAGTAATGGTAAGAAAGTTGCCATAGGCAAATAAAGGAACACCAGCTTTTTTGAGGGCATCCAGGGTACGGGGTACATTTTCTGGGGCGTGCCCCAGAACTACAAACAGGTTAGAAAAGTCTAATTTTCCACCAATTAACCATGCCACCAAAGGCATCACCACATCGCCGACTACTGAATCAACAATTTTGCTAAATGCACCGCCAATAATGACACCCACGGCTAGATCAACAACATTGCCTCTAACGGCAAAGGCGCGGAATTCTTGCATCATTTTCATGACATAACTTTCTAATTAAATTTCGAATAAGCGATAGTTTGACACTATAAGCCCTATCAGGTGACTACCTGTCAGGCTAATCACTTTTAATCAATTTAGAGCTTAAATAGCTATCTCCCTTCCAGAAGTGGTGTCTAAGTACCTGATTTATTGGGGATAGGTATAGCTGATCTGCCTTTTATAGCCAGCTCTCATGTAGAATAGTGAGCTTTTGTAATGTAGTACTGAAGGTGGCTTGGAGGGCTTTTGCTCCGCCCCTATTTTAATTAGCTTAAACGGGATACCAGCATGTCTGTAACGATTGAAAACCTCGGCAATTTAGACCGCAAAATTACTATCAGCTTTTCAAAAGCTGACACTGCACAAGCTCGCACAGCGCGCTTACAAAAATTATCAAAGACAGTCAAAATGGCTGGCTTCCGTCCAGGTAAGGTTCCCATGAAAATGGTTGAAGCCCAGTATGGTATGCAAGTTGATTTTGAAGCTCAGTTTGATCACGCAACTAACTTGTTTTATGACATTGTTAAAAAACAAGAGTTGAAAATTGCTGGCCAACCAAGTCTTGAGCCAAAGAGCGATATGACTGCTGACCCTGTTGTTTATGACGCTAAATTTGAAGTTTTCCCAGAAGTTAAGTTGGGTGACTTAACAAAAGCAGAAATCACTCGTTATTCAACAGATGTGAATGAAGCTGAAATTGAGAAAACATTAGAAGTTCTTCGCAAACAACGTGTTCACTATCACGCACGTGGTGAAGAGGGTGCTCACGGTAATGGCGGCGCTAATACAACTGCTCAAACGGGTGACCAAGTTACCGTTGATTTCGTAGGCAAGATCGATGGCGTTGAATTCGCTGGCGGTAAAGCTGAGAACTTCTCATTTGTTTTGGGTGAAGGTCGTATGTTGCCTGAATTCGAAACAGCTTCTTTAGGCCTCAAAGCGGGTGAGTCTAGGACTTTCCCATTGGCTTTCCCTGCTGATTACCATGGAAAAGATGTTGCTGGTAAGACAGCAGATTTCACAGTAACGATGAAAAAAGTGGAATGGCCACATTTCCCAGAAGTGAATGATGATTTTGCTAAATCACTAGGTGTTGCTGAAGGTGTTGACAAGATGCGTGAAGAAATCCGCACTAATTTGACTCGTGAAGTGAAGCGCCGTACACAAACTTTATTAAAGAGCCAAGTGATGGAATCTTTGACGAAGGTTTGTGAGCTAGATGTTCCGAAAGGTTTGGCAGCTCAAGAACAAGAGCGTTTGATTGCTAACGCTCGCCAAGATTTGGCTGCACGTGGCGTACCTAATGCTAAAGATGCTCCAATTCCAGCAGAACTATTCACAGCTCAAGCTGAGCAACGTGTGAAATTAGGGTTGATTTTGAATGAATTGGTTAAGCAACAGAAATTAGAAGCTAAGCCAGAGCAAATCAAAGCTGAAATCGAAGAGCAGTCTTCAAGCTACGAAGATCCAAAAGAAGTGATGCGTTGGTATTACAGCGATCCTAAGCGTTTGGCTGATGTTGAAGCTCTTGTTTTGGAAAATAACGTAGTAGCTTATGTGAGCGGTTTAGCCAAAGTGACTGAAAAAGCAGTAAGCTTTGAGGAATTGAGCCAGCTTCAGTAATATAGGCACGTGACGGACACCAGGAGATCAAAAGAATATGAACAACACTAAAAACAACGCACTAGAAGTAGAAGCATTGGGTATGGTCCCAATGGTTGTTGAAACATCTGGTCGCGGTGAGCGTGCTTATGACATTTATTCACGCTTACTTAAGGAACGTGTTGTTTTCTTAGTGGGTGAAGTAAATGATCATTCTGCTAATTTGGTGATTGCTCAGTTACTTTTCCTTGAGAGTGAAAATCCAGAGAAAGACATTTCTTTGTATATCAATTCTCCTGGTGGTTCAGTTTCTGCTGGTTTAGCTATTTATGACACGATGCAATTCATCAAGCCCGATGTGAGCACGTTGTGTATGGGTATGGCTGCAAGTATGGGTGCTTTCTTGTTAGCAGCTGGTGCTAAGGGCAAGCGCTTCTCATTGCCTAATTCACGTGTGATGATTCACCAGCCTTTAGGTGGTGCGCGTGGCCAAGCTTCTGATATTGAAATTCAAGCTCGTGAGATTTTGTACTTGCGTGAGCGTTTGAACAAAGTCTTGTCTGATCGTACAGGTCAAACTATTGAAACAATTGCAAAAGACACTGATCGTGATAATTTCATGTCAGCTGATCAAGCGAAGGAATATGGCTTGATCGATCAAGTGATTGAAAAGCGTTAATTAAAAAAATAAATAGATATGAGCGAAACAACTACTTCAACAGAGAAGCCGCTTTATTGCTCTTTTTGCGGCAAAAGCCAGCATGAAGTTAAAAAGCTCATAGCGGGCCCTTCAGTTTTCATTTGTGATGAGTGCATTGATTTATGTACAGACATCATTACTGAAGAGGCTGGAAAAGCTGTTCAAGAAGGTGTTCGCGAAGGTCTGCCAACCCCGCATGAGATTAGGGCAAGTCTTGATCAGTACGTCATCGGTCAAGATCACGCTAAAAAACAATTAGCCGTTGCTGTTTATAACCATTACAAACGTCTAAAGCATATTGAGACAACTGGTTCTGGCAAGAATAAGAAGACAGTTCACAACGGTATTGAATTAGCGAAAAGTAATATTTTGCTCATTGGCCCAACAGGTTCAGGTAAAACTTTATTGGCACAAACATTAGCTAGATTGCTTGATGTGCCATTTGTGATTGCTGATGCCACCACCTTGACTGAGGCAGGTTATGTGGGTGAAGACGTAGAGAATATTATTCAGAAGCTTCTACAGGCTTGTGATTACGATAAAGAAAAAGCTCAAAAGGGTATTGTTTACATCGATGAGATCGATAAGATTTCTCGTAAATCAGACAACCCATCGATTACTCGTGACGTATCGGGTGAGGGTGTTCAGCAAGCTTTATTAAAGTTGGTTGAAGGCACGATGGCTTCCGTGCCACCTCAAGGTGGTCGTAAACATCCTAATCAAGATTTCTTGCAAGTGGATACAACCAATATCTTGTTCATTTGTGGCGGCGCTTTTGATGGTCTTGAAAAAGTCATTCAGCAACGTACTGTCACAGCAGGTATTGGCTTTGGTGCTCAAGTACGCGGTAAAGATGACCGTTCTATTTCTGAGTTGCTTAAAGAAGTCCAAACAGAAGATTTGATCAAGTTTGGTTTGATCCCTGAATTAATTGGTCGTTTACCGGTCGTTGCTACTTTGGCTCAATTGGATGAGGCTGCTTTAATTCAAATTTTGACTGAGCCTAATAATGCTCTTGTTAAACAATATCAAGCCTTATTAGATATGGAAGGTGTTGAATTAGAGATCCGCGAAAATGCTTTGAGCGCTATTGCCAAGAAGGCTATTGCACGCAAAACAGGTGCCCGTGGCTTAAGATCGATCATTGAGCATGCACTGATGGATGTGATGTACGACTTACCAAGTCTAGAAAACGTTCAACGCGTAGTGATTGATGAGAACACGATCAATGGTGACGGAAAGCCTTTGATGCTTTATCAAGAAGCGTCTGAAAAGCTAGCTTCTTAAATTACTCAAGAAGAGATTGGTCTAAGGCTAAGCCTTAGACCTAAAGCTTTAAATACTTTTATTACAGTAGAAAATTCTGGGTTACCGTTATCGTTTAATGCTTTATATAAACCCTCTCGACTAATACCCGTTTCCTTAGCTAGTTGTGTCATTCCTCTAGCTTTAGCTATAACGCCTAATGCATGTGTAATTAATTGAGGATCCCCATCTTCAAAGCATGCTTCTAAGTAGTTGCTGATATCTGCCTCTGTTTTTAAAAGTTCAGCACTATCCCATTTTGATAATGTTTCTTTAGTCATAAGTTACTCCTGAATCTCTTTTGATAACTTGCTTGCAAGTTTGATATCTTTTACTTGGCTTGATTTATCACCACCTGCTAGAAGAATGATGATCTCTTGACCTCTTTTCATGAAATAAACTCTATAACCAGGGCCATAGTGAACTCTCAACTCAAACAACCCCGACTCAATAGTTGAGCAGTCACCCATATGTCCAAACTCTAACTTGTCGATTCTTGCTTGAATTCTGGCCTTTCCCTTTAAGTCCTTTAGATCTAGTAGCCATTTGATAAATTTTCTTGTCTTAAGTATAGTCACCATTCTTTAAACTGTAAACCATGGTTAACAAACCATCAATGTGTTTATAAAAAACATAATTAAATTGGGGTTTTACTTTTAGACTTATTAAGAAGAGAAGTGTAAAAACTAACTGATAAATATATAAAACTCCAAAAAATAGGATTTTTTACTAATTTTCTTAGTTTTTACCCTTGTTTTTGATCAAAACAGCCCCAAATTCGATGTATTCTTACCTTGTAGGAAATTACAAACACAATTTGGAGATAAACCATGCCTGGTGACTTGTTACTTCCTTCTGAACCCATCCAATTGCCATTGTTGCCGTTGAGAGATGTGGTGGTGTTCCCGCACATGGTTATTCCATTGTTCGTGGGACGACCAAAATCTATTAAAGCCCTAGAAGCTGCCATGGAGAGTGGCAAAAGCGTCCTATTGGTTGCTCAAAAAGCTGCCGCCAAGGATGAGCCTGAAGTAGAAGATTTGTATACGGTAGGTTGTATTGCAAAGATTCTACAGATGCTCAAACTGCCAGACGGTACCGTCAAGGTGCTTGTTGAGGGAACTCAACGTGCAGATGTGAGTAATGTTGAGGACAGCTTAGAGTATTTCATGTGCGAAGCAACGCCACATGAAATAGCTTCTAGTGACGTTCCTGAAATTGAAGCTTTGCGTCGCGCAGTGGTTTCTCAATTTGACCAATACGTTAAATTGAATAAAAAGATTCCTCAAGAAGTTCTTGCAACATTGCAAGGTATTGATGATGCTGCACGTCTAGCTGACACGATTTGTTCTCATTTGCCGATCAAACTTGAGCAAAAGCAACGCCTATTAGAGTTAGTAACCGTTGTTGAACGCTTAGAAGCGATCTTGGCTCATCTTGAGAGTGAGATTGATATCCTTCAAGTGGAAAAACGTATCCGTGGACGTGTGAAGCGTCAGATGGAAAAGAGTCAACGTGAGTACTATTTGAATGAGCAGGTCAAAGCGATTCAAAAAGAATTAGGCGAGGGTGAAGAGGGTGCGGATATCGAGGAACTCGAAAAACGTATCAAAGCTGCCAAGATGCCTAAGGAAGCTCAGAAAAAAGTAGACGCTGAACTCAAGAAACTAAAGTTGATGTCACCGATGTCTGCTGAAGCTTCAGTTGTTCGTAACTACATTGAAACATTGACTAACTTGCCTTGGAAAAAGAAGAGCAAAGTTAATAATGATTTGACCAATGCTGAGAAGGTTCTAAACGAAGACCACTATGGTCTTGATAAAGTTAAAGAACGTATCTTGGAGTATCTCGCTGTTCAACAACGCGTTGAAAAAGTCAAAGCTCCAATCCTATGTTTAGTAGGTCCTCCAGGTGTTGGTAAAACATCTTTGGGCCAATCAATTGCTCGTGCAACGAACCGCAAGTTCGTACGTATGGCCTTAGGTGGCGTACGTGATGAATCTGAGATTCGTGGTCACCGTCGTACTTATATTGGCTCTATGCCCGGTAAGATTTTGACAAGCTTGACTAAAGTAGGAGTTCGTAATCCATTGTTCTTGTTAGATGAGATCGACAAGATGGGTATGGATTTCCGTGGTGATCCCGCAAGTGCCATGTTGGAGGTGTTAGATCCAGAGCAGAACCATACTTTCCAAGATCACTATGTGGAGGTTGATTACGACTTATCCGATGTGATGTTTGTTGCAACATCTAACTCACTCAATATTCCAGGTCCATTATTAGATCGTATGGAAGTAATTCGTCTGGCTGGTTATACCGAAGACGAAAAAACACATATTGCAATGAGCTATTTATTGCCAAAACAAATCAAGGGCAATGGTTTAAAAGCTGGTGAAATCAAGGTTGAAGAATCGGCGATTCGCGACATCATTCGCTACTACACACGTGAAGCAGGTGTGCGTGCGCTTGAGCGTGAGATTAGTAAGATTTGCCGTAAAGTCGTCAAGCTTCTGCTGTTGAAGAAAGAAGCTGCGCCTATCACAGTGAACGGAGCTAACTTAGACAAGTTCTTGTCAGTTCGTCGTTATGACTTTGGTTTGGCTGCTAAAGAAAACCAAGTAGGTCAGGTGACTGGCTTGGCATGGACAGAGGTGGGTGGTGATTTATTAACCATTGAAGCTGCTGTGATGCCAGGTAAAGGCAACACAATTCGCACTGGTTCTTTAGGCGATGTGATGAAAGAGTCAGTTGAAGCCGCGCGTTCAGTGGTTCGTTCACGGGGTCGCAAATTAGGTATTTCTGAAGAAGCTTTTGAAAAGAAAGATATTCATATCCACTTCCCTGAAGGTGCCACTCCGAAAGATGGTCCATCAGCAGGTATTGCGATCACAACCGCATTAGTTTCAGTGATCACAGGTATTCCAGTCCGCGCTGATGTGGCGATGACTGGTGAGATCACTTTGCGTGGTGAGGTATTGCCCATTGGTGGTTTGAAAGAAAAATTATTGGCAGCTCATCGTGGTGGTATCAAATTAGTCTTGATTCCTGAAGAGAATGTGAAAGATCTGACTGATATTCCAGATAACGTGAAAAATGGAATTGAAATTAGACCTGTGCGTTGGATTGATCAAGTATTGGAATTGGCTTTAGAAAAAGTGCCAACACCTTTGCCTGAATTAACTCCTGAGGAAATTGCTAAAGCTGCTGAAGCAAGTAAAACTGCTGCTGGAGCTAGTGGCGAAGTTATTAAACACTAATTGCAATCAGAAGGCCCATGCCTCGTAGTTATATCTTGATATAACTACGAGGATTATTAATAAAGGATGAAAAAATTTGCAGTGGGGATGAAGGTACTGTATACTCTCGTCTTCTCTGTGGGTGCTTAGCTCAGTTGGTAGAGCGTCGCCCTTACAAGGCGAATGTCGGCGGTTCGACCCCGTCAGCACCCACCACAGATTTCTTCTGACTTTTCTAAAAAATTACTGATGGGACTGTTGTTGCTTCTCATTCTTCCATCATTTGTATTTCTAGGTGTTGAAACCTATATGCGTGACCTTGGTAAGGATACCGATTTGGTCAAAATTGATGGTCAAAGTATTACTCGTCAAGAATTAGATAACGCAGTAAAGGCTAGAGCTGATCGTTTACAACAACAAGGCCGTAAGGCTGATTCTGCGATGTTAAACAGTGTGCCATTCAAACAAAGTGTTTTAAATGAATTGATGCAGCAACGTTTATTGGCTTTTGAGATTAAATCTCTCAAACTTAAAATCACTCCAGAGACCTTGGCAAAGGACTTAACCCAGATCCCAGAGATTCGTGCTTTGTATAATGATGGTCAATTTGACACTCAGCGCTACAAGCAACTATTAGCTGGTAATCAAATGACCGTTGATCAATTTGAAAATGGTCGCCGTTATGAATTATTAAGCCGTCAGGTAATAACCTCTGTTTTAGCAACTGGTATCAGTTCTAGAAAAGTCGCTGAAAAAATCTCACAAGCTTTTGAAACTGAGCGTGAAGTTCAGGTGATTCGTTTTGCGCCTGCTGACTTTATTTCTAAGGTCACACCAACACAACAAGATTTAGATGCTTTCTATCAAGCGAATATCAATGCTTTCCAAGCGCCTGAAATGATTGATGTTGAATTAGTTGTTTTGCTTGGTAATGCCAAAGATGACCCTAAGGCTTTTGCTGAAAAAGCGGATCTATTTGCCAATATGGCTTATGAACAGCCTGATAGCTTAAAGCCAGTAGCTGATCGTTTGAAGTTGGCGATTCAATCGGTGAAGGGCGTTACACGTGGCGGCGCTCGAGGTTTGCCAGCCGATCATCCACTGAACAATCCAAAACTATTGGCTGCTGTGTTTAGCGATGATGCAATCAAAAACCGTCGGAACATTGAGGCACAGGAAGTATCACCAGGAAAGATTGTTGTCGCACGTGTCTCGAATCATCAAGCTCAAGCAGCTTTGCCTTTGTCGGCAGTGCAAACTGAAGTAAAGAAGCAAGTGAGCTTACGTTTGGCAGATGAATTAGCTAGCAAAGTGGCCCAAGAAAAATTACAGGCTCTTCAAAAGAATCCTGCTGAAGCAACTGGTTTCTCAAGTGCTAAGTGGGTCTCTCGTAATAAACCGACTGATCTTAATGCCCCAGCGATGGATGCCATCATGGCGCCAGAAGTATCTAAATTACCAGTAGTTGTAAGTGCACCTTTGAATGGCGGTGGTTTGGCGATTTATCGGGTCACGAAAATTCAACAACCGATTAAATCAGATTCTAAGTTAAGAGTTGAACAGGCTATGCAGCTTGCTCAGTTAGGAACTCAAGCAGAGGGCGCTACTTATTTTGATGGTGTGAGAGAGCGCGCTGGTCTTAAACAAATCAATCAAGTAAAGTAATCCAATTACTTCAATAAAAAAGCCCTGAGTTCTGAGTCGGGGCTTTTTTATTTCTGATCTTCGAGTACTATCATAGACATGAAGTCTCTCATTGCCCTCTATTTTTTTATCTTAGCAACGATCCAGTTGGGATTGTTAATGGGCATGTTGCATTACTATCGAGCTAGCAATGTCCTTAAGCCAAGTATTTATTGGTTAGCTTCACTAGTTTTTAATATCCTTGCTTTGGTGCTTTTTGGTTTGGGTGTCATTTTTATTGATGACGTTTCAAAACCAGGCTTTAGTTTCACAATTGCCAATTCCTTATTTTTTATTGCCACTATTTCTCAAGGATTGTTTTGTCGCTCTTTAAGTAGAGATGTTTCTAAGGGTATTAAATATGCCGCATTGATGGCTGTGATTACTTTTATATTTTTCTTTGAAATACTCCGGGCTCATAGCTCGTTTGAGATGAGAACATTTGTCATAGTTGGCTTGATCATGGCCTTACTATTCTGGCAGTTGTATGAGTTGTTTACCGTACGAAGGTCACAAAATTCTCCGCAGTTAACTTATTTGCAGTATGCAACGGCAGTTGAAATATTTTTTGCCGGGACCCGTCTAATTATTTTGGGTGTCAGCGTAGCAACCATCAAACAAGTTGATCAGATCCCACAAGTTTTAATTTTTTGCACCATTGCACAATTAGTGACCAACACAATTTCTTACGTTGCGATTGGGGGCTATTGGGCAGAGAAAATTTCCTTATCGAATGCAAAAGCGGCTTTAGAAAACGATGTCATTAAAAAGCTATTAATTGAGCGTGAAGATTTGATTTCTCATTTATCCAAGGCGAATAAAACTGCTGCGACAGGCGCTTTGTCAGCTTCAATTGCTCACGAGCTCAATCAACCGATTGCTGCTATTCAGCTTAATGCCCAGTTTTTTCAAGAGAAGCTCGCCTCTGGTGATTTTGATCGTCAGGCTATTCAAGAAATTGCCAGAAGTATTGAACATGACAACTCACGTATCGCAAATATCGTATCTACACTTCGAGGTATCTTTAAAGAAGATCAGACCATGGCCAAGCCAATTGGTATTGATCGTTTAGTGGAATCATTAATTTCTATTTTGACACCACAAGCAAGAGATCACCGCATCACTATCAATACAAATTTGAATTCTGAACACTTGGTGGCAATTAATGCTGGGGAGTTTCAGCAAGTTATTCTTAATTTGGTGAACAACTCGATAGATTCCTTATCTGGTTTGGATCTTAAAGATAAGATAGTCTCAATCGCTAGTAGCGATCATCCATCTCATGTAGAGGTATCCATTTCAGATAACGGCCAAGGCGTGGCCCAAGATCTCATTCCCAATCTATTTGAGCTGATGAAATCCAATAAAAGTGCTGGTATGGGACTGGGCTTATGGCTCAGTAAACACATTATTGAGCGCCATCAAGGGAAAATCACCTATCAGACCTCTCATGCCGGCGGAGCTGAGTTCGTGATTCGAATCCCGCTTCAGATGGTTTGAACAATTACTCCAACATCGGTTTTAGTTTCACCCAAACATTCTCCAGCATGATGCTTTGTGCTTTTTCATTAGGGTGGATACGATCAGCTTGAAATAGCTCAATCTTTTCGGCTACTTTTTCTAGGAAAAAGCTCACGTGAGTCACTTTTTCTGATTCAGCTAATTGGCGATAGGTATTAAAAAAACGCTGGGTATATTCAACTCCATAGTTAGGTGGAATACGCATCCCAACTAGTAATACTTGCGCACCTGAAGCTTGAGATTGCTGAATCATCTGCTTGAGATTTTTTTCAGTGTTGGTTAATTGCAAGCCACGTAGTGCATCGTTAGCCCCCAATTCAATCACAACTATCTGAGGTTGCTGACTCTTGAGTAAGGGCCCCAAACGAGTTTGACCGCCAAATGTTGTCTCACCACTAATACTGGCATTCATGACCCGCCATTGTGGATATTGTTGGTTTAAGCGTTTTTCTAATAGAGCGACCCAGCCCGTGCCTCTTGCTAAACCATATTCTGCTGATAGGCTATCGCCTAAGATCAAGATCTTGGAGGCTGGTTTGTTTTGGGCCATACTGATCGTTGGATATAAAACACTTAAGCAAGCAAGGGCAAACACCATTACCATGTGATGGATTCGCAAGCGCTTTTTTGCTTCCATATTGACTATAGAACTGCTGCCAAAGACCATTTAATGCCAACCCATTCTGTAAATTCTGTACTTGAAGTATCTCATCTTGGTAAAACAGTCCAAACGGTAGATGGACCTTTAACTATTTTGCACGATATTCAATTTTCAGTTTCTGAGGGTGAGAGTCTAGCCATTGTCGGTACTAGCGGTTCTGGCAAAAGTACATTGCTAGGATTATTGGCTGGCTTAGATACACCAAGCAGCGGTGAGGTTCATTTGATGGGCCAAAATATATCTGCTGCCAATGAAGATGGTCGTGCTCAGATTAGATCACGTCACGTAGGTTTTGTTTTTCAGTCTTTTCAATTAATTGACCATCTTTCAGCTTTAGAGAATGTTCAATTACCGCTCGAGCTTAAAGGGATGCCTCGGCATGAAGCTGCTGCAAAAGCTCAAGTTTGGTTAGAGAAAGTATGCCTGGGCGAGCGTTTGAACCATCGCCCCAAAACACTTTCTGGCGGTGAGCAGCAACGCGTAGCCTTAGCCAGAGCTTTTGTTACTGAACCCGATATTCTCTTTGCCGATGAACCAACCGGTAGCTTGGATGAGGTCACCGGTCAAAAAGTCATTGATTTGCTATTTACCTTGAACCAAGATTCCGGTTCAACGCTCATTTTGGTCACCCACGATATGGCTTTGGCCAAGCGATGTCAGCGCCAAATGGTGATTAATGCTGGAAAAATTGTTTCGGCCTAAAGTTGTCACCCCCTAGAACCCATCAAAATCAGCCTTTTTGCTAAAAATGGGCTTAAAAACAAGAGCAGAAATCCCATTCGTTTTATAATCATGGGATGCCTGCAAACCACTGTTTTTTAAGCCTTCCTGGGGCCGAAGCCCTCTCTCAATTTCGTCAACAGCGCCTGTTGAGCTCTTTGCTAGAGCAGGGTGTTGAGCTGACTCAGATTCAGGCACAGTTTGTGCACTTTATCTGGTCTGAAGCGACTTTATCTGGTGACCACTTATCCGTACTAAAAGGCTTGCTCAATTATGGCGAGCCTTTTGTTCTAAAAGAAGCCAAAGGCTTATTTGCCGGTAAGCAAGATCAAGCCGTTGTTGCTCCTCGATTAGGTACGATTTCTCCTTGGGCTAGTAAAGCCACCGACATTGCCCATCATTGTGGATTAAATGTTCTTCGTATTGAGCGTGGCCTTCAGGTTTACTGGACAAGTAAAAAGGCCTTGAATACTGAGCAACAACAAATTGTTCTAGCGGCCATTCATGACCGCATGACTGAAATCACATTACCTAATGTCGAAGCAGCAGCAGAGCTTTATCAAACTTTGGCAGATAAGCATTTTTCTCGTATTGACATTCTTCAAGGCGGTAAAGCTGCCTTGGAAGCAGCTAATACAACGATGGGCTTGGCTTTATCGGACGATGAAGTTGACTATTTGGTAGATAACTTCAAAAAGTTGAACCGTAATCCAAGTGATGTCGAGCTCATGATGTTTGCTCAAGCAAATAGCGAACATTGCCGTCACAAAATTTTTAATGCGACATGGACAATTGACGGTCTAGATCAAGACAAATCATTGTTCGCCATGATTCGTAATACCCACCAATTGCAACCGAATGGCACCATCGTGGCCTACTCGGACAACTCAGCGATTATGGCTGGTTGCGAAGCAGAGGTGTGGGCACCCAATGAGCAACAAGAGTATGTGAAGAAAACAAGATTGACACATACTTTAATGAAAGTAGAGACGCATAACCACCCAACAGCGATTGCCCCATACCCTGGCGCATCAACAGGTTCTGGTGGTGAGATCCGTGATGAAGGCGCTACTGGTATTGGTGGTAAACCTAAGGCGGGTTTAAGTGGTTTCTCAGTATCTAACTTGAACTTACCTGGTAGCCAATTGCCATGGGATCAGCAAAACTACGGTAAGCCTGAGCGGATTGCTTCACCTTTGCAAATCATGATTGAGGGCCCATTAGGTGGTGCAGCCTTTAATAATGAATTTGGTCGCCCTAACTTAGGTGGTTATTTCCGTGTGTTTGAGCAAACCATTGATGGTGAGCGTCGCGGTTATCACAAGCCGATCATGATTGCTGGTGGTATTGGTGCGATTGATGATGGCCATACCCATAAAAAAGAAATCAAGGCAGGCAATCTATTGGTTCAGTTAGGTGGTCCTGGTATGCGTATTGGTATGGGTGGTGGTGCTGCTAGCTCCATGGCCACAGGTGCCAACACTGCTGATTTAGATTTTGATTCAGTACAACGTGGTAACCCAGAAATTGAACGTCGTGCTCAAGAGGTGATCAATGCTTGTCGTGCTTTAGGTGACAAGAACCCGATTGTTTCGATTCATGACGTAGGTGCGGGTGGTTTATCCAATGCTTTCCCTGAATTGGCAGATGGTGCTGGCTTAGGCGCTATTTTTGATATGCGCAAAGTACCACTAGAAGAAAGCGGCATGAGCCCCGCAGAAATTTGGTGTAACGAGTCTCAAGAGCGTTATGTCTTAGCGATTGCTAAAGAAAGCCTACCGATCTTGCAAGCCATGTGTGAGCGTGAGCGTTGCCCGATTGCTGTGGTTGGTGAGACAACAGCTGAACGCCAACTCTTCTTGGTCGATACCAAAGAGTCTGAAGGCAAAGACGAACGTTTACCGATTGATATGCCGATGGAAGTTTTGTTAGGCAAGCCGCCTCGCATGCATCGTGATGTGAAGCGCATTGAGAAGCAATTACCTGAAGTTGATTTGACTGATGTGCAATTAGATATCGCAGCAAGCCTTGTTTTGCAACACCCAACGGTAGCGAGCAAATCATTCTTGATCACCATTGGTGACCGAACAGTTGGCGGCTTAAATGCTCGTGATCAGTTTGTAGGTCCTTGGCAGGTGCCAGTGGCAGATGCTGCTGTGACATTAATGGATTACAAAGGCTATCGTGGTGAAGCGATGTCGATGGGTGAGCGTACGCCATTGGCTGTGATGAATGCACCAGCCGCTGCTCGTATGGCCGTTGCTGAATCAATCACGAATATTCTTTCTGCTGATATCGACAAAATTGAAGATATTAAGTTATCTGCTAACTGGATGGCTGCCTGCGGTAACCCTGGAGAAGATGCCAAACTATTTGATTCTGTTAAAGCTGTTGGTATGGAGTTGTGCCCGGCCTTGGGTATTTCTATTCCTGTAGGTAAAGACTCTTTATCGATGCGCACGCAGTGGGCTGATGAAACGACACAAGAAAAGAAAGCAGTGACATCACCTGTGTCATTGATCATTTCTGCTTTCGCACCTGTGACAGACACTCGCAAAACGACCACACCATTGCTTCAGTTGAAAGACGAAGCAGGTCAGGCGCTTGATACAGAAATTGTTTTGATTGATCTGGGTAGATCTAAGAGCCGGATGGCAGGTAGCATTTTGGCTCAAGTGATTGACCAAGCGGGTCAATCAACACCGGACTTAGATGATCCACAAGATTTGAAAAACTTAGCAGCAGCCATTATCAAGATGCGTCGCCAAGGCATGTTATTGGCGTATCACGATCGTTCTGACGGTGGTCTATTCGCTGCCGCTACTGAAATGGCTTTCACATCGCATGTGGGGGTTTCTCTCAATGTGGATATGTTGGTCTTGGATAAAGATCACGAGTCTGACTTTGGTGATGCTAAAAACTGGGCCCAACAAGTGTCTGGCAGGCGTAATGACTTAACCATCAGAGCACTCTTCAATGAAGAGTTAGGTGCTTTGATTCAGGTGAAACGTGCTGATAGAGATGCTGTTTTTGCTATTTTGAAAGAACATAATCTATACGGCTGCAGTCACGTAGTGGCTAAGCCAAACACCAATGGTCAAATTGAAGTATGGCGTGATGCAAAAAAAGTTCTGGATGTGCCACGCCATGTATTGCAAAAATTATGGCAAAGCACTAGCTGGCAAATTGCCCGCTTGCGTGACAACCCAGCTTGTGCTGATAGTGAAAATGAGCTCGTTGATAACTTAGCTGATCCAGGCATGCAGCCAAAGCTGACATTCAATCCAAGTGAAGATGTGGCAGCGCCATACATTTCTAAAGGTCTTAAGCCTAAGGTAGCGATCCTTCGAGAGCAGGGTGTTAACTCTCATTTAGAAATGGCCTATGCCATGGACTGGGCCGGTTTTTCAAGCTATGACGTTCATATGAGTGACTTGATTGCTGGCCGTGTCAACTTAAAAGACTTCCAGGGTCTAGTGGCTTGCGGTGGTTTTAGTTATGGCGACGTATTAGGTGCTGGTGAAGGTTGGGCGAAATCCATTCTCTTTAACCCAAGCATTAAAGATCAGTTCCAAGCTTACTTCAATCGCCAAGATACATTTGGTCTAGGTATCTGTAACGGCTGTCAGATGATGTCTAACTTAGCTAGCATCATTCCAGGTGCAAAGACTTGGTCTAAATTCACACGCAACCAATCAGAACAATATGAAGCACGTTTGGTCATGGTTGAAGTAGCCAACTCACCATCGATCTTCTTGCAAGGTATGGCTGGTAGCCAGCTACCGATTGCAGTAGCACACGGCGAGGGCTTTGCTAACTTTACACAACAAGGCAACCAAGCTCAAACTGAAGAACAAGGTTTAGTCGCCTTACGATTCGTTGATAACCAAGGTCAGCCAACTCAAACTTATCCTCTGAACCCTAACGGTTCACCAGATGGTATTACTGGTTTAACAACTCCGGATGGTCGATTTACAGTTCTCATGCCACACCCAGAGCGAGTATTTAGAACTGCACAGATGAGCTGGGCTCCAGAATCATGGCATGCCGTTAAAGATGGTGCCAGCCCATGGATGCGCATGTTCCGAAATGCTAGGGTTTGGACCAAGTAAGCTAGGTTCAATAGGTGCAAGACAACACTATGAAGGCTCAACAAGCGTTGGGCCTTATTCTTTTATCGGAGGCCGCCATGGCTAATAAAGGCAGCAAAATTAAAACAAAAGCTAAATTAGCTAAAGATCACAAACCCCAATTTGCACCGGTAACATTTTCTGAGGAACATGGCGTTCGTTTCCTTCACTTTGGTACTTGGTGGGTGCAGGGCGCTATGCGCATCGATGATCCAGATTTTATTGATTTGGAATATGCCCAACAAATGATGGCGGGACTATTATTTCTAGATCCCAATGACAAGCGATTAAATAAACCAAGAACACCAAAGCCAACAAAACCATTTCATATGGTTCAGTTAGGTTTGGGAACAGGGGCCTTAACGAAGTTTGCGCATAAACATTTCCCTAAGGCGAAAGTCACTGCTGTTGATTTAAATCCTGCGGTGATTGTGGCCGCCAGAGTGATGTTTAATCTCCCGGCCCCTAATAAGAACTTATCTTTATTAGAGGCGGATGCTCTTAAATATGTCACCCATAAGAATCAACGCGAATCAATCGATTTACTCCAGGTCGATTTATATGACGCTACCGCGAGAGGGCCAGTATTAAGTTCGGCTGATTTTTACCAGGGTTGTTACAACAGCTTAAAAGCACCAGGTGTTATGACCGTTAATCTATTTGGTAACCACAAGAGCTTTAAAACTAATATTAAGAATATCTGTGATGCCTTTAATAATCGTGTGATGATCTTCCAGCAGGTTCATGACTGTAACGTGGTGGCTGTTGCATTTAAGGGGCCACCTCTAGAGGTGGACTGGAAAGATGTGAAGGGCAGGGCTGAGTTTCTTGAGAAGAAGTATCGCCTACCCACCAAGTCTTGGGTTCCAGGATTGCGGTCGGAGAACGCCCGGCAGGAGAGCTACTTGTCGATCTAAGTCATCTATCACTGAATCAAGCCACCATAGGGGGGCTTTTTTTGTTCCTACGTCTTCCATTAATTCGTTTTGGCAAACATTACGTTAACTAATAAAAAAAATAGATATTCATGCGGTACTAAAGAAAAGCAGCGGACTAAAGCACAAATAAGTAGCTCTTAGGCTTTGGTATGTTTACCAATTAAGTTAATTCAGGTAAATTTCACAGTTCTTTAAATAAATACAAAGGTTAAGGTTAACTATGTTGCCTCTTGATAACGTTACAACAATTTACTTAACAGGATTAATTGCCATTGGATTTTCGGCTACACAATTGATTCTATTGATTAAAAAAGGAAGGTCAGTGCTGCTATGGAGTGTTGGTAGTCTGCTCATGGGCCTAGGTTACATCGTAACTTTGACGCAAATCGCTGATCCTTTACCTCAAGCATGGGTCCTAGGGCCTATTTCTGTCCTTTTAGGTAGCTTAATTGTTCTAAGTGCTCTTGGAATCTGGTCTGGATACACATTACCTAAGAAGGCATCACTTATTTGTCTAGGTGGAGTAGGGGTAACTGGGGCTTTATTTTATTTCAGCCGATTATTCAATGCACCGCTAGGTAGCCTTGAAGCTATATTGCTAGCACCTATCTCTGCGGTACTTATATATAGTGCTTGGTTTGTTGGTGTTCAGGCCAAGCAAAGCCGTAGTAAATACCTTTATTTAATAAGTGGCGTTCTATGGATTCAGGGTTTATTCATGGCAGTATTAACTCTAGGTGCGTTAGCCGCGATTGGTGACCAATATATTGTTGTCACTTCACAGGTGGTTTATTGGACAAGTCTAGTTTATTTACTGAGCACACTTATTAATAACATTTCATGGTCACTTCAAATATCGGAAGATTTGTTAATTGCAGGCGGTCGAGTTAAAAAGGATGCCTCATCTCTACCAATAAGCAGAGCTACAGATATTGATACAAGTCCAGTAATTAATAAAAGTGAAAAGCCAATTAAAGAAAAGAAGGTTGCTGAAAAAATAGAATCGGTTGAATCAATCACTATTAATCCTGATTTATTAAATGAAACCGAAAAGTTAGCGTTACTAGAAAATTTAACTGATAAAGAGCGCGATGTATTCTTTTTGGCTGCTGAAGGAAAGAAGAATGGTGAGATTGCAACCATTCTTAACTCTTCAGAAGCTAGTGTTAAAGTTCATCGCTCACGCATGACTGGTAAATTGGGTATGAAAAAGCCTGACGATCTTAAAAAGTTAATTTCCAAGACTGAATCATCTTCAGAAGGTTACGATGCTCCAGTGGAAAAAGTAGCAGAGGAGGTTAAACCTGACCTCTTTACCAACCCTTAACCTAAAATAAGTTAAGAAAAAGCCACCCTCGGGTGGCTTTTTTCCTTCTTAACCTTTTTGCGTAGCATCAAAATTTACTTAACCTGTACTTAAAACTACTTAGAACAAGGAATTTTGGCTGCAACAATTACATAAAAATGCACCACATATTTTATAAAATTTATAAAAATTACTGATCGAATACAAGAACTTAGCGCAAATGAGTGCTGGCTAAAAAGTTGGATTTCCTTATAATCGCGGGCGTGCGATTAAAAAGCACATCCGGAAAAAATAAAAAAAGACAAATTCAGCATTAAATGAAATTCAAAGTTCTTCTAACCCTTGTATCTATTGGCTTTGCGGCGGCTTCAGTGCATGCAAACCCTCTAGTGCCGACAACACCAGATGCTGGTGCTTTGCAGCAAGAGCTTAGGAAGCAACTACCTAATCCACAAGCATTGCCTAAGCCACAAGCCCCTGCGAAGAAGGCTGAGCCCCGTGAAGCCAAGCCAAGCCAAGTGAAGGTCACTATCAAAGGCTTTAGAGTTGACGGTAATAAGAGCGTTCCTGACGCAGCTGTACAAGATGCCCTGAAGCCTTGGATTGGTAAGACAGTGGCATTTGAAGAACTACAAAAGGCCGCAGATACAGTGGCTGCTTTGTATCCCATCTATGGCAAGCTTGCCCAAGTAACGGTTCCTCCACAAAAAATTACTGACGGTGTGGTGATCCTCAAGGTTCTAGAAGCCAAGCTGGGCGCTGTTCATATCGATTTTCCAAATGGCCCATCACGCTTCTCAGCCGATAGGGCTCGCAGCTACATCACTGATACAAGCCCTCTAGGCGACTTGGTTCAAACTCAGAATATCGAGCGCTCTATCTACGTTCTCAACGAAACCCCAGGTATTGCCGTAACAACTCAGTTAGAGCCAGGTAAAAACGAGGGTGAAGTAGATCTTCGCGTGAGCTTGGCAGATCTCAAGCCTTTCCGCGGCAAGGTAGAAGCTAACAACTACGGTAGCCGCAGCACCGGTGTAGCTCAGCGCGTTGTCAATATGACTTTTGACAACCCTAATGATTTTGGTGATCAACTCTCCTTCAGCAACATCAAGTCCTCTGGTTCTGATTACTCCATGGCGAGCTACTCATTTCCTTTGAACACAGATGGCTTGAGAGGCGGTATGACTGCCAGTTACCTTGATTACGAGAACGTTGGTCATTTCAGCCTTCCAGAGAACCCGGTGGCGGGTTTTGGGCGTTCTAAGACGATTGGCGCAAACCTAAGCTATCCATTGCTACGTAGCCCTGGCGCGAATGCGAACCTCACTGCTGGTGGCGATCGCAAGATGTACATCAACAAAACAACAGCAGATGGCGTAGCTACCAGTGACTACCGTATCGATAACATGGTGTTTGGATTCTCAGGCAACCAATTCGACGGTTGGGGCGGTGGTGGTGTGAACTCTGCTTCAGTGACTATGACCAAGGGTCACATCGTAGTGGGATCGCAAACTCCAACCTACGACAGCACGATCCCAAAGACATTCACAAAATTCAACTTAAGTGGCTCTCGTAACCAGCAGGTTGTTCCAGATCAAACGGTTTTATCCGTCAGCCTATCCGGACAGATTGCTTCAGTGAACTTAGATTCTGCTGAGAAGTTCTACCTTGGCGGCCCTAGTGGCGTTCGAGCCTACCCAGGCTCCCAAGGCGGCGGAAGTCAGGGCGGCATGATCAATATTGAAATCCAGCAACAGTTGGAAGACAAGTTCGTTGGCATTGCCTTCTTCGATGCCGGCTTTGTTCAGCAGTACCGTGATAAAGCTATTTTCACCAAGGGTTCTACAAATGCCAACAACAGCTATAGCCTCCGAGGCGCAGGTGTTGGCTTGAAACGTGCAGATCAAGATTTTGTTTTTAGTGCCACCTTGGCTTGGAAGTTAGGTCACAACCCGCTATATAACTCAACTGGTGTTGGCGTGAACAATGATGGCCGATCCAACGGCGCCTACCTCTGGGCTCAAGCCCAATGGAACTTCTAAGACCATGAGTTCATTGAGCAGAAACCTCTTGCTATGTTCCGCCTTATTGGCGGCTAGCAGTGTTTTCGCTCAAACGATGCCAGGAGCGCTACCAACAGGTGGTCGCCTGAGCGCAGGCTCAGCAACCATTACCCAGAATGGCAATAACCTCAATGTGACTCAAAGCTCCCAGCGTGCTGTGATCAATTGGGATAGCTTTAACGTGGCTGCCAATGCGAAGGTTGAGTTTGTTCAACCGAATGCTCAAGCGGTGATCCATAACCGCGTGGTCTCAGCAACGCCTTCTCAGATCGACGGCATGATCAAGGCCAATGGCCAGGTGATCATCTCTAACGCCAACGGCGTGGTATTTGGTAAGGGTTCACAGGTTGATGCTGCTGCCATCGTTGCGACAACGATGGACATCAATGACAAAGATTTCATGGAAGGTAAGAGCACCTTCAAAGGTAATGGCGCGGGTACCGTGACCAACTACGGCAAGCTTCAAACCAATGATCCTAAAGGCTACATTGCTTTGCTAGCACCAGAGGTACGCAATGAAGGCTACATCCTCGCGAAGGGTGGTGTGGCTAATACCGTGGCTCTAGCCAGTGGTAGCCAAGTGACCTTGGACTTCAGAGGCGACCAGCTTATGACAGTGAAGGTCGA